>CAWUTT010000118.1:0-6789 GCA_963925635.1 uncultured Pseudomonadales bacterium
TAAACTCAAATAAGCTTCGCCCTCAGCATATCGTGGCGGTGTATTGGCCTTTAGGCGATGAGCTTGACCCTATGCCGTTACTCAATAGACTACACGCACTTGGTCATCAAATGGTGTTACCAGTTATGTTGGGGGCTGGCAAACCTCTTATTTTTCGCACCTGGCACCCCAATGACGTACTACTAGAAGCTAAATTTGGAACCTGTGAACCCAGTGAAGACAAGCACATTTTAGAGCCTGATGTTATTTTGGCTCCCTTGTTAGCATTTGACGGCAATGGCTTTCGTCTTGGATACGGTGGTGGGTTTTATGATCGAACCATAGAAAAGCTGCGTCAAAACAAGCCTGTATTAGTTTACGGCATAGCTTATGCTGCCCAAGCTATGGCGCAAGTCGTTAAAGGCCCCTATGACCAACCCCTAGACGCCATAGTCACCGAATTAGGGGTGACTTCGTTTTAACGCTAGTCTTTCAAGGCTCAAGGCATAGACACCTTGAGCGAGGCAGCTACAGAGACCCAACCCATATTTTCTATATGAAACTCTAATTGCGTCTGTGTTTGATCCTGCTCATAAGATTTAACCCCCATCAACATCACATGCTTACCACCGGGTGCTAAACTGATTGAAGCGCCTGGAGCGATAACCCAACCATCATCGGCATGGCGCATCTGCATGACATTATCGACCATGACCATCTCATGTAGCTCTGACTTCATACTAAATGGGGATCTAACGGCAATGAGTCGAAGGGCTTTAGTGGTGGTATTTTCTATGTCCACAAAACCTACCGACATTTGCATACCTGGCATGGGTTGCTTGACCCAAGCATTAGACAATCGAACTTGGTCACTGACTAATTCAGTCGCCATAGCGTGAATGGGTAGTACGATCATCACAAGCCACAAAATTTTCAAAGTTTTCAATTTATTACCTTTATTAGTCATTAATGTTGTATTTTTAACGTGGTCAATAATACCAGCAAAAAAATAACCCAGCGACACAAAATACCTCCTATTTATTAATTGCAATAAGTCTAATGTAATAGCAAACACTAAGCCTCTAGAGCTTCCAAGTTTTATGCACACAAGCTGTGGATAACACTGTTAACAAATATTGGAAAAAAGCCTCAAAGCCTATGATATCGGCCTTGTTAACAAACTGGTTAAAAAACAACCAGTTTGATTTTTACTGTTTTAAATCAACATGTTATAAATGTCAATCTGTTAAGTTAAGAATTTTTTTAGGAATTAATGGGATTTAAGTGAGTGATTAAAAAATGTCCACAACAGCTGCTATACATTTCAATAAGTTAGCGATGTCAAGAATAATTAGCCAGTAAATACACAAAAAAAGCCTTCATTTTTAGCACTTACTATTGACACTTTTTTAAAATCAATCACTTACAGTTGGCGCATGAATGTTTGGTCGATTGTTATGCCCTTTGTTAGGCTCATTACATTTTCTGCCGCTTGGTTTAAGATGCTCTGACGAGCTTGGCGGCTCGCCCAGGCAGTGTGAGGGGTGATAATAAGGTTGTCTCTTTCTAACGCCAACAACGGATGATCTTGAGGCGGAGGTTCTTGGCTCAACACATCAATGCCAGCCCCTGCTATCTGGCCTTCATCTAGGGCTTTGATTAAAGCGGCCTCGTTAACAATTCCACCACGCGCACAGTTAATGAGTAACGCAGTCTTGGGTAGCGCACAAAGCTGTGGCCAATCAATTAAATTGGTGGTGTTTTGAGTGAGGGGGCAATGCAAGGATAATACATCCACTTGAGGCAACATCTGCTCTAAGGTGATGCGCCCATGGCTGGGTTCCTGCCCAGATCTAGCGGCAATGAGTATGGTCATACCAAAGGCAAGCGCTAAGTCGGCTACGCCCTTACCTAAATCACCATAGCCAACAATACCTAGGGTTTTACCCGCTAAGCTTTCTACTGGGTAATCTAACAGACAAAATTGTTTACTCCGGCTCCAATCACCCTGGTTGATTGCACGCCGGTAGTTAAGCATTTTAGTACTTAGGGTAAGCATGAGCATTAAACAATGCTGGGCAACCGACTCTACCCCGTAGGCTCTACAGTTTTGTACACTAATACCCAACTGTTTAGCCGCTTGTAGGTCAATGTTATTAACCCCAGTGGCCAGCACTATAATATGTTTGAGATGAGGCAATTGGGAAAGACAGGAGGCGTCTAAAATAACTTTATTGACCAACACAACCTGGGCCTGTGCAAGGCGATCAAGCACTTCATCAGGCTGCGTGTTTTGATAACAACTTAAACCCTCTGCCACAGCCTCTAAAGGTCTAAAATCGAGGTCTTCTAGGCCTAATGTTTCCGCATCCAACATAACTACCTGCATGCCTTAGGCCTCCTGTAATAAATGACTTATTGAACCAATTGCTGCTGAAGGCGCCAAAGTATTTCTTCTGCATAGATCGAGTCTGCAGGTTGGCCTTGGTTATCTAATATTTGTAGATAAACGCTGCTTAATGTTTCTTCAAAATAGAGCTGAAACTGCCCTACATAGGTATATTCTCCAGTATCACTAACGTCACCTTGATCTTCATCTTCGAAGACATAAATAACTTTACCACCCAACCAAATTTTGTAGCCCTTTTTATCAGCCAAACTGGTTTCTTTAAACGCCAGCTGGGGGTCAGATGAATACACTGGACTCTGCTCGATTTGACTTGCGTCTTTATCATCGCCCGATAAAGAGATTTTAAGCCCTGTAGCAGGCTTACCTGTATGTAAGTCTTTGAACCAGCCCAATAGACCACCAGAAGCCGAAGGCGCATCTTCAGCCAACCTTGAGTGACTAGTGTGGGTAAAATACACCTTTTTTGCCGCTGCATCATGACTGCCTACATCAAAAGCAGACATGGCCACTAAAACCTTGGGCAAAGCCTTTTCATAACTCATGTTAAGTTGCACTAAGGCACGACCATATTGGTCCTTACCCAACAATGGTATCGCTTGTGAGGTGGTTTCATCGGTTCTTTTTGCAACGTGCGCAGTATGGCTAAGGTAACGCAGCAGTTCAAAGGTGATTTCAGATTCATTAGCAAGAGCGCGACCCGTTTGTTGCCAATCAACGGCTTGGTTTTGTGCAATTTCTAACTGAGTAAACTGCACAAAATACAACGACAGTTCAACCCGGTCTGATGAAATCTCATTTAACTCTACCTTTACCCGCCCATTTGCAATGTCATCGTCAGAGTTGGTTAGGCTTCTAATCCAACGACTGATGAAGTCATTTGACGAGGGTTTTTCAGACAGAGAAAACCATTCAGTCTCAATCACATTAACACTGGACACACCATCTAAGGCGATGCCCTGATTTGACCAGAATTGAGCAACATGTCCCTGCACCTTAGAGAGGCTGCCCGCAACACTGATGCGTTGTTGATTTTCATCCCCCGTTAAACGCGCAGAATCACTGCCTGTTTGGGCAAACACAAAGTCAGGTCTTGGCGCATCTTTAATGCCTGTTGATTGTTCCATCAACTGAGCCGTAGGTATCGTAAGCAAATCTTGTTGTATCTGAGCATCATTCAAACCGTCAGGCACAAGAATACGGTCAATCACCTTAGATTGTGCATAATCTAAGCTTTTGTCCCTCAAAATGCTGTCGCCGTCGTTACCGACCAAGGGCACCCCAGAGCAAGAAGTCAGTAACATAATGCCTAAAAAGAAAGGAAAGATACGCGTAAATCCAAAACCTAGTTGTTTCAAAATGTCGTCCAATTGTTTAAGATGGCCCCAAACCCTAATGATAACACTTTTAATTGAGACTACCCATATGAGCCTTACTATTGGTCAATTAGTGCCCCACTTAAACGCCCCAGCCACAAGCCAGACTGAATTCAGTTTAGATCAATTAAAAGGTCGAGTTGTGGTGCTCTATTTCTACCCAAAAGATGCAACGCCAGGCTGCACCACTGAAGGCCACGACTTTAACGGCTTATTGAATCAGTTTGAAGCACTTAATTGTAAAATATTTGGCATCTCAAGAGACTCCATGACCCAGCATGAGAACTTCAAAGCCAAACAAGGTTACCATTTTGAACTTATCAGTGATGAGAACGAAGCCTTATGTAAGCTGTTTGATGTGATTAAATTAAAGAAGCTATACGGCAAAGAATACATGGGTATTGACCGTAGTACCTTTGTTATCAGCCCAGATGGATTACTGTTAAAAGAGTGGCGCACTGTCAAGGTAGCCCAGCACGCTCAAATCGTTTTAGATTACCTTAATCAACTAACAACTTCTTAGGCCATGCATTCATTACCGCTTTGATCAATGTGGCTAAAGGAATGGCAAAAAATACACCCCAGAGGCCCCAAAGGCTGCCAAAGAACAGCACCGCAACAATAATAGCCACTGGGTGTAAATTAACGGCCTCTGAAAACAACAAGGGCACCAGTACGTTACCATCAATGGCTTGGATGATGCCGTAGACGATGATGAGGGTGTAGAACTCTGTAGACACGCCCCATTGAACATAACCAATCAATGCGACAGGGATAGTCACCAGTGTTGCACCTATGTATGGAATAAGCACTGACAAACCCACAATCACCGCCAATAGCGCAGCATAGTTCAAGTCTAGCCACAAAAAGGCAAGGTAGGTAGCACTACCCACAATACCAATTTCAACCACCTTGCCGCGTACGTAATTAGCAATTTGCTGATCCATTTCAAGCCATACATGGCTGAGAATGTTGCGTTTTATAGGTAAGAATGCGGTAAACCAACGCACCATCATGTGACCATCTTTGAGAAAGAAAAACACTAAAATCGGCACCAACACTAAGAACACCAACCACGTTAGTGATTGACCAATAGAGGCCAAGGAAAAGGTCACTAGAAGCTGCCCTGCATTGCCAATCTCTGCCATCGCAGCATCGGCCAATTGCTTAATTTGATTGCCACTAACCAATTCTGGGTATCGTTCTGGCAACAGCATAAATAGGTCCATTAACTTTTCTAGCATGAGTGGCAAGTTACTCAGCAGGTCCGTTGCTTGGTGCCACAGTAGGGGCAAGACAATAAAAACAAAGGTGATCAATAAAGCGATGAATAAACTGTAGATACCCCACACCGCAAGTAAATGCTTAACTCCAAAACGCTCTAGCCACTGCACTAAGCCGAGGGTTAAATACGCCAAAATCATACTGGTAATCACAGGGGCTAGGGTGGATCCAAACATCAAAATGGCAGTTAAACCAACAGCCAACAAAACCACTAATAGCAAAGCCTGTTCATCGGCAAAAAAGTGATCTAACCAAGAACGGAATACTTTAAACATGTGTTATCCTAAATTGTCTTTTCAATGAGGTAGTGATAAACGCCGTCAATACATTGGCTCTGTTGTAACTTGTGACCAGCCAGCCGAGTCCACGCTGCAAAGTCTCGTTGGGAACCAGAGTCTGTGGCCAGCACCTTAAGTTTTTGGCCCGTTTCTAACTGACTTAAAGCCCGCTTGGCTTTTAATAAGGGTAACGGACATTGTAAACCTTGAGTATCCAGCAGTTGCTGCCACTGTAATGTGTTCAACGTCATATTATAGTCCATTTCAATTCTCATCTTCATTAAAAGGAATTTGCTATGAGAAGCTACATTATAGGTCAACCAGCGCTTCAGTCCTATGCATGCTTGGCATATTTCATTAAACCTCTGCTCCGCATTGGCTGTTTGTTATTGCTCATAGTGGCAGGGCTTGTACATACAGTTCATGCAGCCAACTTACCCGTCATCAATTCCGACAGCTCTACTCATATGAGTGTAGAAGATGAGTATCGCTTTGGCAACGTCATTGCTAGTAGCATACGTAAACACCTGCCTCTTTGGAACGACCTCGCCGCCCTAAAGTTTATGCATGATCTCACTCAGCCACTCGTTAGCCGCAGCCAACTTAACAATAAAACCACCCATCTTTTCCTGATACGCAATGACAATATCAACGCCTTTGCAGCCCCAGGAGGTGTTATTGGTATAAACACTGGGTTAATACACCAGGCAGGCTCAGTGGACGAATTAGTGGCGGTACTGGCGCACGAAGTTGCCCATCTTAGTTTACGCCATTACGTACAAACCCAAGCCCAAGAAAAAGCTCAGGCACCTTTGTATTGGGGCGCATTTATCGCCTCTATATGGCTTGCAGGAAATGTTAGTGGTGATCTCGGTGAAGCTGGCATGTATGCCACCCATTCAGTGCTCCAGCGCAGCCAACTCAAATATAATCGCAGCCACGAGCGTGAAGCAGACCGCATTGGTTTTGATCTAATGGATCAAAGCCCTTTTGATGTCGCGCATATGCAACGCTTATTACAAAGGTTGCAGTCGCCCTACGTGACTGAATCTCCCATGTGGGAGTGGGCTCGCAGCCACCCAATTAACAGTGAGCGTGTGGCTGACATTAGCCAGCGCACGTTAATCCATCAAAAGAGCCAGACTAAACACGGTTTTGACCTAAGCTTTGCCTTATTGAAAATTTACCAAGCTGCTGCCCTATCTGACTCTAGCGTGCTGTCGGTAGATCAATTAATGCATACCGTAGACCCTCTGGTTGATTACTACGGCATCCTACTAGCTTATGCTGAGGCTTTAGCCAACCAAACTTCAGGGGAGTTCAACTTAGCCAACCAACAACTCCAAGACTTGGCATTAAAACAACCCAATGCGACCTTGGTTTGGTATAGCTGGATGCAGAGTTTACTCAGTCAGAAACAAACCCAAGCTGTATTCAAACAGTTAGAGTTGCGACAGCTTCACCG
>CAWUTT010000119.1:0-26289 GCA_963925635.1 uncultured Pseudomonadales bacterium
ACTAAACCACCTAAGGCTCCACCAATTGAAAAACTTCCTGATAAATATTCAATCATCTACTTCTCACTTTTCTTTAATTTTCAAAATCGACTTCTAGTAAATCTAAACGGGTACTCCCGTTATTATATAGAAACTCCAGCCTCCCCACCCCCCATCCATCGGCTGACAAATAGAAATCAGGTCTAAAAAGTTCAATGAAAGGTTCAATGAAACGATGCTTTAGACATAAAAAAGCCCCATGTACTCTACGTATCATGAGGCTTTCAATGTGTACTGGTACCAGTGCCCGGACTCGAACCGGGACGCCGCGAAGCAACGGATTTTGAATCCGTCGTGTATACCAATTTCACCACACTGGCACATTGAGGAGCGAATTATACAGAGTTAAGCAAGGTCGTCAATGGCTTTGTCGGGGCTTTTTGTGATATCGGCTGCCCATGGGCACGTTCATGGTTTTGTTACTTTACGCCACAGTCGCCCATCAATGGCAGATAGGCCCAAGGCGATCATTGCCATGCCGATGAAGTGTGGGGTTTGAAGGCTTTCCTGAAGAAATAACCAACCTAATAAAATAGCAGAAACGGGCACTAACAGGGTAACGAGTAAAATGTTGGTCGCCCCAGCGCTTGCTAGTAGTTTGAAATAGAAAATGTAAGCTGTGGCGGTTGAAAGTACCGCCAAGCTAATGATTGCGGCCCACACTTTACTTGGGGTGAGGGCGTAATGGTCGGTACCATCGACCCATAATGCAATCGGAATCAGTATTAAGGTTGATCCAGTCACCTGGCCTGCGGCTATCAGAATGGGGTTCAAGCCTGTGGCTTTAAAACGGCGGCCATAGACACTAGCGCAAGCATAAGAAAGGGCGGCTGCCAAAATAGCCAGCTGGGCTAGAAGGCTGCCGGTGGCGATGCTCGACAAGTCCATCATCACAATAACACCGGCAAAGCCTACGACCACGCCCGTGACTTTAAGGGGTGTTGCGGCTTCATCGCGCAACAGTATGCCGGCCACGATCACGCCAAATAAAGGCGCGGTGGCATTAAGGATAGCAGCTAGGCCTGAACTAATGTGGCTTTGCCCCCACACGATCAGGCTAAAAGGCAGCACATTGTTTAATAGCCCCATAGTCAAAAACGTTAACCAAATAGGCGCGCTATTGGGTACTGGCAACTTGAGTGCTAGGGCAACCAGCCACAATGCTGCTGAGGCTAGGCCTACTCGAAGCATGACGATGGTCAGTGGTGGCAAAGTTTCAAGTGCGATTTCAACGAAAAAAAATGAACCGCCCCAAAGCACAGATAAGGCAATGAGCGTAGCCCATTGTCGGCGATTCATACTGCTATTAATGGTACCTGACATGTTTTTCTCGTTAATAATAACCAGTGTCACAGATATTCTAGTAAAAAACGCTTCGATACACCATGATCGCTGCGCCTTTTCCTCATCCCGCTGTATTAAATCCACATAGCCCTGTGACCTTAGCTAAAGTTTAGGTATCATAGCGACTCATAGTTAAACCATTTTCTCACCCCTTGACGCTTATTTTATCCCCATGCAAGTTTCCGATTTTAGTTTCCATCTTCCTAATGAGCTCATTGCTCGCTATCCAGCGCCTGAGCGCACGGCTAGTCGCCTAATGCAGTTGCATGGTGAATCTGGTGCCGTGTCTCACGGTGGCTTTACTGATCTACTGGCGTTTCTTGAGGCCGGTGATTTGCTGGTGCTTAATAATACTAAAGTCATCCCTGCGCGTTTGTTTGGTGTTAAAGAGTCGGGTGGTAAGATTGAGGTGTTGGTTGAGCGGCTGCTGGGCGAACGCAATTTTTTAGCCCATGTGCGTGCGAGTAAGGCGCCTAAAGCAGGCGCAAGATTATTGCTTGAAGGTGAGGTATGGGCCACCATGGTGGCCCGCCACGATAGCTTATTTGAACTTATGTTAGATGAGGGCGAGCTCGCTCTAGACGTATTGCAGCGTTTAGGCCATATGCCATTGCCACCTTACATCGACCGCCCCGACGACACCGCTGACCGTGAGCGTTATCAAACGGTATTTGGTAAGTATCATGGTGCTGTCGCTGCCCCTACGGCAGGCTTACATTTTGACCAAGCACTGTTAGATGCGATAGCGGCTAAGGGTGTGAACTGTGCTTTTGTAACATTACATGTGGGTGCGGGTACTTTTCAGCCGGTTAAGGTGGAGCAGATTGAAGATCATCATATGCATGGTGAGCTAGTGGAAGTGGGAACCGCAGTGTGTGACGCTGTGCAGCAGGCCCGCGCCCAAGGTGGCCGTGTGGTTGCGGTGGGTACAACCTGTGTTAGGGCTTTAGAAAGTGCTAGCGTGAGTGGCGAAATTGCGCCGTTTAAAGGTGAGACACATATATTTATCTATCCAGGCTATGGCTTTAAAAGCGTGGATGCTTTAGTGACTAATTTTCATTTATCTGAGTCCACCTTGCTAATGTTGGTGAGTGCGTTTGCTGGTCGTGAGGGTGTTATGAATGCTTATGCCCAAGCCATTGAGCAAGGTTATCGTTTTTTTAGTTATGGTGACGCCATGTTAGTGACACCACAGCCTTCTGCTTTGGAGCGCCCATGAGTCGCCGTTGTTTTATGAAGTTTGAGTGCTTGGCCCAAAGTGGTGAAGCGCGTCGGGGCCGTTTAAGTTTTCCTCGTGGTTCTGTAGAAACGCCGTGTTTTATGCCGGTGGGCACCTATGGCACCGTCAAGGGCATGTTGCCCAGAGACATTGAGGCCACGGGTGCAGAAATTATTTTAGGCAACACCTTTCACCTCATGTTGCGACCGGGCACCGACGTGGTTAAGTTACACGGTGATTTGCATAACTTTACCCAATGGCAAAAACCCATTCTTACCGACTCTGGCGGTTTTCAAGTGTTTAGTTTGGGCGCCAAAATCAACGAAGAAGGGGTTAAATTCCAGTCGCCTGTGAACGGGGATACGGTGTTTATGACGCCAGAATCGTCTATGCAGGTACAGCAAGAATTAGGTTCGGACGTAGTCATGATCTTTGACGAATGCACGCCTTACCCAGCCACAGAGGAAGAGGCCGCCGTGTCTATGCGCCGCTCTATGCGTTGGGCTAAGCGCAGCAAAGATGCTCACGGTGATAGTCCTTCGGCCTTGTTTGGTATCGTACAAGGCGGTATGTATGAGCATCTGCGTGATGAATCCCTAGATGGCTTGGCGCACATCGGTTTTGATGGCTTTGCTATTGGGGGCTTGTCTGTGGGAGAGCCTAAAGAAGATATGTTAAGGGTGCTTGCCCATACTGCACCTAAACTGCCTGCCGATAAACCCCGCTATTTAATGGGCGTAGGCAAACCTGAAGACTTGGTTGAAGGGGTGCGTCGTGGGGTGGATATGTTCGACTGTGTAATGCCCACTCGAAACGCCCGAAACGGTCACTTATTCATTACCGATGGAGTAGTGAAAATTCGTAATGCTGTGCATAAAACAGATACTGGGCCACTTGATAAAGAATGTGATTGTTACACCTGCAGTAACTTTTCCCGCGCTTATTTGTATCATTTAGATAAGTGCCGTGAAATGTTAGGGGCGCAGCTTAACACCATTCATAACCTGCATTATTATCAGCGGCTCATGGCAGGATTGCGCACAGCACTGGAAGCGGGTACATTGGACGACTTTGTCGATGATTTTTACAGTAAGCGTGGCTTAGCCACGCCTATTTTGCATCAATAATTTATTTTTTTAGTTAATAATGTTGGAGATAATATGAGTTTCTTTATTGAATCAGCCATAGCAGAAGGCGGAGTGGCAGCCGGTGGCGATACCGGTTCACTGGTCATTATGATGGTGATTTTTGCTGCCGTATTCTATTTTATGATTTGGCGTCCACAATCAAAGCGCACCAAAGACCACAAGAACCTAATGGGCGGTTTGGCGAAAGGTGATGAGGTGGTAACCAATGGCGGCATGATTGGCAAAGTGGCTAAAGTGAGTGACGATTTTGTGACCATAACCTTAGCCGACGGCGTAGATTCTCATTTTCAAAAAGCTGCTGTGGCTTCTGTGTTGCCCAAAGGCACTATTAAGTCTATCTAATTTTGCAGTGTCAAAGCCTTAATTGTGGTTGCCGTTCGCGGCCCACGGTGAGGCTTTTTTTATGACTCGTTTTTCAAGGAAAGCCTGTGTTAAATCGTTATCCCTTATGGAAAAACCTACTTATTATTGTGGGCTTGGCCCTTGGTGGGCTTTACGCTCTGCCAAATTTATACCCAGATGATCTGGCTATACAAATCTCTGGAGCAAGAAGCGCCACGTTAATTGATGAACAGGTGCGTGATGAAGCCGTTGATGCTTTAAACCAAGCGAACTTAAACACCATTGGTGTAGAGTTATCAGATAAAAACCTGCTGGTGCGTGTGGCTAATTCCGAGGCTCAATTACGAGCCAAAGCGGTTTTGAGTGATGCTTTAGGTGATAACTATGTGACCGCACTTAACCTGGCCCCAACCACACCCGATTGGTTAGCCAACCTCGGTGCTGGCCCTATGAAGCTGGGTTTAGACCTGCGTGGTGGTGTGCATTTTTTGCTTGAAGTCGATATGGTGCAAGCGGTCTCCCAACGCCTAGACGTGTATGTGAGTGAAATTAAAACCTCTTTGCGGGCTGAAAAGTTGCGTTATCGTGCCGTATCGCGCGAAGCGGACGGCAGCTTGCGCATTAAATTTATGGACGCGGAGGTTCGAGATCAAGCGCGCTCTGAACTAAAGTCCAATTACAGTGAATTTTTGATGAGTGCTGAAGATGCAGACAGTGCTTATTATCTTTTGGTGAGCCTGAATGAATCCACCGTGCGTGAAATTGAGGATTATGCGGTTAACCAAAACTTAACCACCTTGCGTAATCGCGTTAACGAACTGGGTGTGGCCGAGCCTTTGGTGCAGCGCCAAGGTCGTAACCGCATCGTGGTGCAGTTGCCAGGGGTGCAAGATACCGCTGCGGCTAAGCGAGTGTTAGGTGCGACAGCCAACCTAGAGTTTCGTCTTGAAGCCAAGCCAGGTGCCGCCCGTGTGGCCACCGAAGAGCTTACCTTTAGATCTAATCCTGGTCGTAAAGCAAACTTAGAAAAAGACCTTATTATTAGTGGTACCAGTGTTGCCAATGCCCAGTCTAACTTTGATGAAACGGGCAGCCCACAGGTGAGTATCAACCTTGATAGTCAGGGTGGCAAGCTGATGAATCGCATTACTCGCAATGCGGTTAAGCGTCGCATGGCTGTGGTTTTTGTTGAGCATAAATCTCGTATCAAACTAGTGGAAGTGGATGGCCAGCAAGTTGAGCAGCGCCAATCTTATGTAGAAAAAAGTGTTATTTCTTTAGCGACGATACAAACCGCTTTGGGTAACAGTTTTCGTATTACCGGCCTTGATGGCGCAGGTGAAGCTTCAGAGTTAGCTTTGTTATTGCGCGCGGGTTCTTTGGCAGCACCCATGTACTTTGTTGAAGAGCGCACTGTAGGCCCAAGTTTAGGTCAGGAGAATATTGACCTTGGCTTAACCTCTGTACAAATTGGTTTGGCTTTTGTGGTGGTGTTTATGCTGGCCTTTTATGGTGTCTTTGGCATCATAGCTAACGTGGCTTTAGCCTTTAATCTACTGCTAGTAGCAGCAGTCATGTCTTTGCTAGGCTTTACTCTGTCGTTGCCCGGTATTGCCGGTGTGGTGCTGACGGTGGGAATGGCGGTGGATGCTAACGTACTGATCTTCTCGCGTATTAAAGAGGAATTAAAGGCAGGTATGGCGCCTCAGTCGGCCATACATGCAGGTTATGAGCGCGCTTTCAGTACTATTTTCGATGCCAACATTACCACGCTATTGGTGGCGGTTATCTTGTACGCTGTGGGTACGGGCCCCATTAAAGGCTTCGCAGTGACCTTGTCTATTGGCATTGTAACCTCCATGTTTACTGCCATTATGGTGAGTCGTGCCATGGTGAATGGGGTATATGGTGGCAAAAAGATCACCCACATTAAAATATGGCCTTTATTTATGGGAGCGGCTAAATGAGCGACATGAAGATTGTTAACTTTATGGCCTTGCGCAAAGTTGCTGGGGCATTGTCCATGGCCTTGGTGTTAGGCGCATTGATCTCGCTGGCGGTTAACCAGCTACAGTTTGGGTTAGACTTTACCGGCGGTACTTTAATTGAAGTAGGCTATGAGCAAGCGCCTAGTTTGGTTGATGTGCGTTTGCAGCTTCAAGACGCTGGTTTTGATGACGCCGTAGTGCAAAATTTTGGCTCGGAAAAAGACGTCTTAGTGCGCCTAGGACAAACCTTTAACGACAAGGTGGGTGAGCAAGTGCTCACTGCCTTGCAATCAGCCTCAGACTCTCCGGTTCAGTTACGTCGCTCTGAATACGTGGGTGCCCAAGTGGGCGAAGAATTGACGGAACAGGGTGGCTTAGGCATGCTCTTGGCGTTGGCTATTGTGATGATTTACGTGGCTTTACGCTTTCAAATTAAGTTTTCAGTGGGTGCAGTGGTTGCCTTAATTCACGACGTGCTTATCGTGCTGGGTATCTTTTCAATCTTTAAACTGGATTTTGACCTCACCGTATTAGCCGCAATTTTGGCAGTCATTGGATACTCCCTCAACGACACCATTGTCGTGTCAGATCGCATTCGAGAGAACTTTCGTAAAATGCGCAAGGGCACGGTTATTGAGGTGATTAACGAGTCTCTCACCCAAACCTTGGGCCGTACTTTAGTTACGTCCATTACCACCCTGTTGGTGTTAGCAGCGTTGTTTGTGTTTGGTGGTGAACTCATTCACGGTTTTGCGCTGGCATTAATGATTGGTGTTTTGGTTGGTACCTATTCGTCGATTTACGTGGCAGCTAACGTACTCTTGTTACTGGGCATTACCAAGGAAGACCTTATCATACCGCCCAAAGAAGAAGTCATTGAGGGTGAAGGCTTTGAAGAGGGTGAAGGGTTTGAGCAGGATTTAGAAGAGGATCTAGAGCGCCCTTAGGGCAGGTTTGCTCGCAAGCCTAGTGTCTCACCAAGGAGTATGGCAGCGTTGTTGTCATGCTCCTTGGCTGTTGAGCTAATAGGCCAAACCGCCGCTCCAAAGGCTTTATCCAAGACAGTTACGCATCCATCTTCGCTATCAATCATCCGCAGACTAACCACAATCATTTTTCTGTCTGATGACATTTCGCCACGTAAGTGCCGACAAGGTATGCAGACAGTCTGCCTAAATTGACTCTGCAACATAGATTTAGATGCTGCAGTATTGCGCTAGAGCCTAAGACCAAAGACCAAAGACAGACTTTAGTTATAATAAAGGGGCTTTTGGAGGCCGTTCGCCGGTGTGCTTTTCATACCATTCGTCAAGCTCAATTCGTTTCTGTATTGCTAGACTAACGGGTGGTACTACCCCGCCTTTTGCTAGGTTTTTTTTGTGCTCATCAACATCAGCTTCGTGTTTCCGGTGGTGTTCAAATCTAGTTATCCCCGACACAACACCAAGCAGTATGACCGAACCCATTGTACTAAAAATAAACGGAATCCCTATCTTAGTGAAAATATTACTTGTTTGCCAAGTACCCGTTACGTTAGCCAGTATAACTGCAATAACCGACGTAACTAGCGACACGACAAATACTCTTACAAGAAACCTTTCTACTTTATCCATGTTAATTGCAGCACTCCATTAAGACTTTACAGGCTTAAAGCTAAGCATTAAGCACTATGCACAGCTTTAAGCATAAGCTTAAGCAGCTTTGTGTTTGCACACACAAGCTCACCGTTATTCATTGGCGAACCGCCATTAAAATCTGCAGCTAAAGCGCCCGATTCCAATATCAATAATAAACCAGCGTCTGCTGTGTCATCAATGCTGCTGTGCCATAAGGCATCGATGCGGCCTGCAGCCGTGTATGCCAATGCCATGTTATTGCTGAGTTGGGAGTAGTTGGTGGCTCCTTGACTGAACAGGTGGCGGGCAACACTTTGGCCGCGATCGAAGTCTGTAAGGTCTTCACGATTCTGGTTGCCACCACCGAATATTTGAGCGCCATTTAGAGTGGCCCGTTTACTGGCGCGAATACGGCGACCATTAAGTTGAGCGCCGCGGCCTTTGCTGGCGCAGAACTCTTCACCACTGGAAGGGCAGATAATAATAGAATGGGCTAATTTGCCCTCTTCGTAGCAAGCCATAGTCAAGGTGAACATGGGAAGGCTATGAACATATTGGTTAATGCCGTCTATGGCGCTAATACGCCATGTTTTGGTTGGCGTTATGTCTGGCGCATTCATCTCACCAGCCATTGCCCCGGTAATGCCTTGTTCTGGGTGGGCCTTATGTATTTCATAGGCAATGGTGCGTTCTGCACCTTCACATTGCTTGCGCAAATGGGCGTCCAGTTCCTGGCCTTCTTCGTGAATAAGATCCAGTCGGTCCATTGATCTGACAAGTTGTTCGCTAGCGATACGCGCGGCACGCAGGCCAATGTTAATTAGCGGAAGCATGGGTGAATTACCTTAAAGTTTATAAAGAACGGGACGCAAATACGTCGAAGGCGCGGAGTATAGCAAAAAAGTGCTAAAAAAACCCAGTAACAGCGGCATAATTGGGCTCAAACCACGACAAAATGGCTGAATATCGCTATTATCGCCACTTCTAAATTTATTCACTTTTTAGGTGAGCAGCTTCCATGCAAAATTTAATGGCCAATGCGCGCATTGTCTTGGTAAATACGTCCCATCCTGGCAATATTGGTGGTGTGGCTAGAGCGATGAAGAATATGGGTCTTCATCACTTGGTATTGGTAGACCCACAAGAGTTTCCTAGTGGTAAGGCTGACGCCCGTTCAGCCGGGGCAAAAGATATTCTGGCCAATGCTCGGGTGGTTGATACCTTGGCCCAAGCGATAGAGGGTTGTGGCCTGGTGGTGGGCACAAGCGCCCGCAGCCGCAATATTCAGTGGCCTTTGTTAGATCCTAGGCAAACAGCTGCACAGGCCCTAGCCGAATTACCCAAACATCAAGTGGCTTTTGTTTTTGGTCGCGAAGACAGGGGCCTTACCAACGATGAATTACACCTGTGTAATTGTCATGTGCACATTCCTTCACATGAAGACTTTAGTTCTCTCAACTTGGCTGCCGCTGTGCAGGTTATTGTGTATGAATTGCGCATGGCCTTGTTGGCCTTGGAAAAGGGCGATGCACCCACACCCATTTGGGGCACCGAGTGGGATGAAGAGTTGGCCACCAATGATCAAATGGAAAAGCTGTTTGAGCATATGCAAGAAACCTTAGTGGAGGTGGAGTTTTTAGATCCAGAAAATCCACGTCAGTTAATGGCGCGTTTGCGGCGCTTATATGTGCGCGTGAGGATGGATCGGATTGAACACAATATTATGCGTGGCATACTAACCGCCACCCAGCGCACGTTGAAAAAACTACGTTAGGCACCATATAATTAACAGTACACCCAGTCATTTAGCCAGGCTACAGCTTAGGCCAGTGGCCGGTTTTGTTGCATCAAATTAGGACTAAGTTCATGTTTAGACATCTGAAAGAAGATATCGCCTCCGTGTTTCATCGCGACCCAGCAGCGCGAAATTTTGTCGAGGTGCTTACTTGTTATCCGGGTCTCCACGCTTTGTTATTGCACCGTATCGCCCATAGTTTATGGAATTTAGGGCTGAAGTGGTTGGCGCGTTATTTATCTACCGTTACGCGCTGGTTTACGGGCATTGAAATACACCCTGGGGCGCAGATCGGGCACCGCTTCTTTATTGACCATGGCATGGGGGTAGTGATTGGCGAAACGGCTATTATTGGTGATGATGTGACCTTGTATCATGGTGTGACCTTAGGTGGCACCACCTGGGATAAGGGTAAGCGGCACCCTACTTTGTGCGATGGCGTGGTGGTGGGCGCTGGGGCAAAAATACTTGGCCCGTTTGAAGTGGGTAAAAACGCCCGTGTTGGGTCTAATGCGGTAGTCACTAAACCGGTGCCAGAAAATGCCACAGTGGTGGGTATTCCTGGTCGTATTATTGAGCGCCCAAGTGAAGCTGAACAAAAATTACGCCAGGATCGAGCAGAAAAATTTGATGCCTATGGCATGAGTTCAGACTTGCCAGACCCGGTGGCTAAATCCTTATCGGCTATCTTGGATCATATGCATGCGGTGGATAGAAAGTTGCATTGTATGGCGGCCAAAATGAAAGAGTTGGATGCAACTTTTATAGACGAAAACTTGCCTGCGCTCAATGTCGCAGATTTTGATGCAGCTGTTGATCCAAGTACTGACAAGCGTGATGATAGTCCGCTGTAAATTAGATACACTTTAATACTTGACTAAAATAGTCGGGTTTGAGTAAAATGGGTAATGATTAAAACACAGGCGGTCTAATGAAGCTTACAACTAAAGGCCGTTATGCGGTTACTGCGATGTTAGACCTTGCGATTCACGCATCGGACAAGCCCGTGAGTTTGTCAGACATTTCAGAGCGTCAAGTCATTTCATTATCTTACCTTGAGCAGCTTTTTTCTAAGTTGCGCCGTCAGGGTTTGGTGCAAAGTGTGCGGGGCCCTGGTGGTGGCTATTGCCTGAGTCGGGGTGCAGAAATGATTTTTGTGGCGCAGGTCATTGACGCAGTTAATGAAGCTGTTGATGCCACAGGCTGTAGGGGTGCAGAAACATGCCAAGCAGGTAGCCGGTGTTTGACTCATGATTTGTGGACCGATTTGAGTAATCAAATTTACTCATTTTTAAGCAGTGTTAGCTTGGCCAGCTTGGTCAAAGAAGGTGAAGGGAAGGAGCATGCTCAGCGTCAGGTTGGAAAATCTAATGCCGCAGAATTGCTAAATTTTGTAAGCTAGTAACGATTGGCTTACGTGTTTTAAAGATTGACTAATAGCTGTTTCTAACAGTGGAGAATATACATGAAATTGCCTATTTTTTTGGACTATTCAGCAACGACACCTGTAGATCCAAGGGTTGCTAAATTGATGTGTGATTGTTTAACGCACGAGGGTAACTTTGGTAATCCTGCGTCACGGTCTCACGTGTACGGCTGGCAGGCGGAAGAAGCGGTTGAGAACGCGCGTCGTCAAGTCGCTGATCTGGTTAACGCGGATCCACGAGAAATTGTGTGGACCTCGGGTGCCACTGAGTCAAATAATCTTGCTATTAAGGGTGTGGCGCACTTTTACCATAAAAAAGGCAAGCACATTGTTACCTCTAAAATTGAGCATAAGGCAGTTCTAGACACTTGTCGCCAGCTCGAGCGTGAAGGTTTTGAGGTGACTTATCTAAACCCAACGCCCGATGGTTTAATTAGTGCACAGCAGGTTGCTGATGCCCTGCGCGAAGACACAATATTAGTGTCCTTGATGCATGTTAACAACGAAATTGGAGTGATCACCGATATTGCAGCGATCGCTGAAGTGACGCGCGCCAATAAAGTACTATTCCACGTGGATGCTGCTCACAGTACTGGCAAGCTAGCCATTGATTTAGTGGCTGCAAAAGTCGACTTAATGTCATTCTCGGCCCATAAGACCTACGGGCCTAAGGGTGTTGGCGCCTTATACGTATGCCGTAAGCCGCGTGTGCGTTTAGAAGCGCAGATACATGGCGGTGGTCATGAGCGCGGCATGCGCTCGGGTACTTTAGCAACTCATCAAATTGTAGGCATGGGTGCTGCTTTTGCCATTGCGCAAGAAGAAATGGCGGCTGATAATGCCCGTATTAAGGTGCTAGCTCAGCGTTTGTGGGATGGTGTTAAGGATATGGAAGAAGTATATATGAACGGCCATGCTACCGAGCGGGTGGCGGGCAATGCCAATATAAGCTTTAACTTTGTAGAAGGTGAGTCTTTGCTCATGTCTTTGCGTGAGTTGGCGGTTTCTTCAGGTTCGGCTTGCACGTCTGCTAGCTTAGAGCCTTCATATGTGTTGCGTGCCTTGGGTATGAATGATGAGCTGGCTCACAGTTCGATTCGTTTTAGCATTGGGCGCTTCACTACCGAAGAAGACATTGATCAAGCCATTGAATTGTCACTTAACGCAGTGACGAAGTTACGCGCGCTATCGCCTTTGTGGGACATGTACAAAGACGGTGTCGATTTGGACTCTGTGCAATGGGCTGCACACTAAGAAGGCGCAGTGATCTGGGCACAGAAGGCGCAGTGATCTGGGCATAGCAAGGCGCAGTGGTTTAGCCACTGCGTGCACATAAAATAGATTTAAAAGGAAAGCAACATGGCATATAGCGAACAGGTTCTTGACCATTATGAAAACCCACGTAACGTGGGAAAAATGGACGAAGCAGATGCTCACGTAGGTACAGGTATGGTTGGAGCACCTGCGTGTGGAGACGTAATGCGCTTACAGATTAAGGTTAATAATGAAGGCGTCATTGAAGATGCTAAGTTTAAAACCTACGGCTGTGGCTCTGCTATCGCGTCAAGTTCATTAGTGACTGAGTGGATGAAGGGTATGACTTTGGATCAAGCTGGTGAGATTCGCAACTCCAATATTTCTGAAGAGTTAGCCTTACCCCCCGTTAAAATCCACTGTTCTGTGCTTGCCGAAGACGCCATCAAAGCCGCCATCGTCAACTATAAGAGCAAGCAATAACGCAGCAGCGTTATTGCATCTATTAAAAGGAACGCATCATGGCCATTACCATTACACAGGCAGCCGCCGACCATGTTACTAACTACTTAGCTAATCGTGGCGAAGGTCAAGGTGTGCGCCTAGGTGTCCGGACGACAGGTTGCTCGGGCATGGCTTACATTTTAGAGTTTGTTGATAAGATCTCTGCAGATGATGCAATTTTTGATAGCAAAGGTGTCAAAGTAGTAATTGATCCAAAAAGCTTGATGTATCTAGATGGTACCGAGCTAGATTATGCCGAAGAAGGTCTTTATGAAGGGTTTCAATTCAACAACCCCAATTCTAAAAGTGAGTGTGGTTGTGGTGAAAGCTTTAACGTTTAGACAGTTTTTGGTGTTGTAGGTTTATGGATATTAGTCAGGATTTTTTTTCTTGTTACGGTTTGTCTTGTGACTTTGCTATAGACCTTGCCGTCTTGCGCCAATCGCACCGTCGCCTTCAGCAGCAGCACCATCCAGACCGTTTTGCATCTGGGTCTGGTAGTGAGCAAAGGCGAGCGGTGCAAATCACCGCCTATTTGAACCAAGCCTACGCAACCTTGAGTGAGCCTTTAAAACGGGGCATTTACCTGCTGCAACTGCAGGGTATGGATCCTTTATCGCCTACCAACACCCAGATGCCCATGGACTTTTTGTTGCAGCAAATTGAGCTGCGAGAATGCTTAGAAGACCTGCATCAGGCTCAAGACCTAGAAGCCGAGATTGACGCCATGGCAACTCAGTTGCGTGATCAGGCTAACCAATTAGAAATTGATTTCTCCCAGGCTTATACTGCGTTAGATTTTTTAACTGCAGAAACGGCAGTGCGTAAGCTTCAATTTATCGTTAAGTTACAGCAGCAATTAAGCGCCCTTGAAGGCGCCTTGCTCGATTAAGGAATATATACATGGCATTGTTGCAAATTGCAGAGCCCGGTCAAAGCGCCAAACCTCATGAACGCAAACTTGCTGTCGGTATAGACCTCGGTACCACTCATTCTTTAGTGGCCAGTGTTCGTAGTGGGCAAGTGGAAACCTTATCCAATAGCCGGGGTGAACACCTGCTGCCTTCGGTGGTGCGTTATTTGGCCGATGAATCGCCTCAAGTTGGCCTCAAGGCTCAAGCTCACTTAGTGGATGATGCCGCTAATACGGTGATGTCCGTTAAGCGTTTAATGGGCCGTGGCATTGAAGACGTAAAGCGTCTTGGCGAAAACATGCCTTACTTTTTTGAGGCCTGCGATCAGGGCATGCCACTCATTAATACTGTCTCAGGACCTAAGAGTCCAGTGCAGGTATCCGCTGATATTTTACGTGCCTTGGTGCAGCGAGGCGAGAGTAGTTTGGGGGGTGAGTTGGTGGGCGCAGTGATTACCGTGCCGGCTTATTTTGATGATGCTCAGCGTCAGGCGACTAAAGATGCGGCTCAATTAGCCGGCATTAAAGTGTTACGTTTATTGAATGAGCCCACAGCCGCAGCAGTGGCTTATGGTTTGGAGCAGGATGAGCAAGAGCAAGGCACTATCGCAGTGTTCGATCTGGGCGGTGGTACCTTTGATATCTCTATCTTGCGTATGGAGCAGGGTGTTTTTGAAGTGTTGGCCACGGGTGGTGATTCAGCCTTAGGGGGTGATGATTTTGATCATGCCCTGGCGGAGTGGATGCATCAAGAGCGCCAGATACCGGCTCAGTTAGATCTCGCCCAGCAGCGTTTTTTGCTGCGCATGGCTCGTGTGGGCAAAGAATTGCTCAGTGAAGTGTCCACTACTCAGTTATCCTTTGAGGGCTGGCCAGGGGATGCACATTATGCAGATCTAGAGTTAACTCGTGAGCAGATGAACCTGTTATTAGACCCTATTATTAGTCAGGCCATCAAAGCAACAAAGCGCACCTTGCGTGATGCTAAAGTGAGTGTTGATGGTATTTCTCAGGTGGTCATGGTGGGTGGATCAACCCGTAGTTTGAGGGTTCAAGAAAGGGTCACCGAATTATTTCAGCAACAGCTGCTAACTAACATTGATCCAGATCGCGTCGTGGCCTTGGGCGCTGCGCGTCAGGCAGACGTTCTTGCAGGTAACCAAAGTGGTGAAGAGCTATTGTTGCTTGATGTGCTGCCCTTGTCGTTAGGTTTGGAAACTATGGGTGGTTTAGTGGAGCGGGTCATTGATCGTAACACGCCTATTCCTGTAGCCCGGGCACAAGAGTTTACCACCTATCAGGACGGTCAAACAGCCATTGCTGTGCATGTATTGCAAGGTGAGCGGGAACTGGTGCAGGACTGCCGTTCCTTGTCTCGCTTTGAGCTGCGTGGCATTCCGCCGATGGCGGCTGGGGCTGCCAAGATTAGAGTGACATTTCAGGTCGATGCAGATGGCTTACTTGAAGTGAGCGCTCATGAGCTCACTTCGGGTGTGGCGGCATCGGCGCAAGTGAAACCTTCCTTTGGCTTGTCTGATCTGCAGATTGCAGACATGATTAAAGCCAGCTGGAGTAATGTTGATGAAGACCGCGGTGCTCGAAGTCTGCGCGAGCAGCAAGTGGAGGCCGATCGGCTTTTAGAGGCCGTTGCCATCGCGCTTACAGCAGATGGAGAACGCTTGCTCACAGACCAAGAGCAACAGGTTATCGTTAACCAAATGGAACAGTTGGTGACGGTGCGCAATGGTGAAGACCATCATGCGATTGCTAAACAAATTGAAATTATGGCTAAGGCCAGTAATGCCTACGCTGCTATGCGTATGGATGACAGTATTAAACGTGCCCTTGCGGGCAAGTCTGTGGATCAGTTGTAGCACAACTGGCCATAATCTTCGTGAGCTTAGGAGCTAACTTAAATGCCACAAATTATTATTTTGCCCCATGCCGAGCTGTGTCCAGAAGGACAGGTGTTTGAGGCGTCTGCCGGGCAGACTATTTTAGATGCCGCTAAAGCTAACGGTATTGATATTGAGCACGCCTGTGAAAAGTCGTGTGCCTGCACCACCTGCCACGTTGTGGTGCGTGAAGGATTTGACTCAATGATTGATTCAGACGAATTAGAAGATGACATGTTGGATAAGGCTTGGGGTTTGGAGCCAGATTCTAGGCTCAGTTGTCAGGCCGTTATTGCGGAAGACAATTTAGTTGTGGAAATTCCAAAGTACACCATTAACATTGTGTCAGAAGCGCATTAAGACCAATAGCCGCCTTGGGAGGTTAGTATGAGTATGTTATGGACCGATACGCTAGATATTGCGATCGAATTATATGAAGCCCATCCAGACGTGGATCCGCGCTTGGTGAGGTTCACCGACTTGATGGAATGGGTCTTAGCCCTGCCAGATTTTGAGGATGATCCAAAACGCTGTGGCGAAATGATTTTGGAAGCCATTCAGGCGGCATGGATTGCTGAACTGGATTAGTGATAACAAGTCTATTAAAGAAGTACAAAACAGCGTATGATTACGCGGTCAAAATTCTCGTACCTGTGAGTACGTTTTTACTTTTTTAATATCAGCCCATTTAATGGGTCCCACTGTTTGGAGAATACCATGGCGGTAGAACGCACTCTTTCGATCATCAAACCTGATGCTGTAGCAAAAAATGTTATCGGTGCAATTGTTTCTCGGTTTGAAACGAATGGCCTTAAAGTTGTTAGTATGCAAATGAAGCAGTTATCTGAAGCTGAAGCCCAAGGCTTCTACGCTGAGCATAGCGAACGCCCCTTCTTTGGCCACTTGGTTTCTTTCATGACTTCTGGCCCTGTGGTTGTACAGGTGCTTGAAGGTGAAGGCGCGGTTAACAAGAACCGTGATCTAATGGGCGCAACTAACCCAAAAGAAGCGGCCCAAGGCACCATTCGTTGTGATTTTGCAGAATCGATCGATGCCAACGCCGTGCATGGATCTGACTCTACTGTGTCAGCCGCCAGAGAAATTGCCTATTTCTTCGGTAGCTAATCGCTGTAGGTTAACGTAGGCTGGTATCGCTAGGTGTTTTTTAGCCGCGATAACAGGCTGCAACGTGCGGCGTTCCTAGTGAACGCCGCATTGCGTTTAGACCAAATGAATGGTTGCGCAAAACAATGTATTACTCACAGGTCCTAAAATGTCCGAAGTCAGCACCAAAATGAATATTCTGGGTTTTTCCCAAGCCCAAATGGAAGCCTTTTTCAAAACCATGGATGAGCCCAAGTTTCGTGCCATCCAGGTGATGAAGTGGATCCATCAGTTTGGTGCAGATGACTTTGAAAGTATGACCAATGTGAGCAAAAAGTTGCGTGAGAAACTCACTTTGTGTGCTGAAATAGTAGAGCCTGAAGTAATTTACCGTGGCGATTCTAAAGACGGTACTCGTAAGTGGGTAATCGGTGTGTCGGGTGGCAATAAGGTTGAGATGGTGCTTATTCCAGAGGGTGACCGAGCCACCTTATGTGTGTCATCTCAAGTAGGTTGTGCTTTGGATTGTAGTTTTTGCTCTACGGGCAAGCAAGGCTTTAACCGCAATTTAACGGCGGCTGAGATTATTGGCCAACTGCGTATCGCTATTAAATCGTTTGGCCCTGTCGACCCAAACGGACCACGCAGAGTGAGTAATGTGGTGTTTATGGGTATGGGTGAGCCGCTGCTTAACTTTGATAGTGTGACGCCTGCCATTGCTCTGATGATGGACGATAATGCTTATAATCTTTCCAAGCGTCGGGTCACTCTAAGTACGGCGGGAGTGGTGCCAGCTATAGACCGCTTAAGCCAGATTACTGATGTGTCACTTGCTATATCCTTACACGCACCTAATGACTTGCTCCGCAACGAGCTAGTACCCGTGAATAAAAAGTACAATATTGAGGCTTTGTTAGATGCGTGCAACCGTTATTTAGATAATCTAAGTGATAAACGGGTGATTACCATGGAATACACCATGATGGACGGCATTAACGATCAGCCTAAGCATGCCAGAGAGTTAGCCCAAGTACTGCAACGGGTGCCTTGCAAGCTCAATCTTATTCCTTTTAATCCATTTCCAGGTTCAGATTATCGTCGCAGCCCAAGGCCACAAATTGAGGCTTTTCAACGCATTATGGCTAAATCTGGAATAATTACTACCATCAGATCAACGCGTGGAGATGACATTGACGCAGCGTGTGGTCAGTTGGTTGGGCAGGTTAAGGACCGGACCCGCCGCAGTGCAGCGCATGCTGCACGTATTGAAGCAACACAGATTTAACCAAGCAACTTAACAAAGGCGCTACTAAAGGAACTTACCTAGACTGGAAGTGTCCAAAAATGGGCGTTATGATGTGTCTACAAGAGACCATACCCGGGGTTGGTTAAAATTAATTAATTCAGCCTCGAATAACAAAAAAGGATTTGATAGTGAGTGATGTGGAACTATTAAGTATGCAGGACCAGCCGGAGTTAGATGGTCAGTTACCTGGCTTTCCTGGTTATCTATTGCGACAGGCTCGTGAAGAGCAGGGTATTTCGCAAAAGGAAGCTGCGCGTGATTTACATTTAACATCAAATGTTATTAATGCCCTTGAAGAAGATAACTTTGAATCGATTCGAAGCTTTCTGTTTGCTCGAGGGTATATCCGCTCTTATGCGCGTCATTTGGGCTTGGATGGACAGGCCTTGGTGGCCGAGTTTGACGCCGTTTATGGTGTGCCAGACCATAGTAGTAAACCGATGTTAGGTATCAATCATGTGGCCCAACAAAGTAAGCCTGGCGACACGTGGGTTAAGTTTATTTCAATTGTGTTTGTTATAGGTTTGCTCGTGGCATCAGTGGTTTGGTGGCAAACTCAAAATGGCGGTTCAATGCTGCAGCGACTCAATAATGTATCTTTGCAAAGCCTCTCTACAGAGACCGTGATTGAAGACATTGATGACATTGACGCCTCGAGTGTGGAAGTAACCCAACTGAGCCTCAGCGAGAGTGAGGTCAGTGCAACGGCATCCGCAGAGCAAGCGTCAGTTGCAGTCGAGTCGAATGTGCAAATCAGCAACCCCTTAGTCGTGGCTGCAGTGCCTGAAGTACTGGTGGTGACAGAGGCCGTTAACGAGCAAGTGATAACAGCAGTGACTGAGCCTGAAGTTGAGGTCACTGTGGCAGTGGACAATACCAACCAACAAGACGCATTGGTGACTGAAGACACCCTTGTACTGGCGGCCGATCAAGCCGTGCTCAGCATGGTCTTTGCTAAAGATTGTTGGGTAGAGGTTAAGGACGGCAATGGTAAAATGATACTGTCAGACCTCTACTCTGCCGGTGACAGCATTGAGCAGGTGGTCACAGCGCCAATAGAAGTGTTGTTAGGGCGCTCTTCTGGTGTGACTCTGATGACGTTTAATGATGAAACCATCGACTTGAAGCCACACACCAGAAAGGACATTGCGCGTCTTACTTTGAATAAATAGATTGGTCTTAGTCAGCGACACCTCCCCCATTAAATAAGGAACACATTTTGGCGTCCATAAAAGCCATTCGCGGCATGCATGACATCCTGCCATCCCAAACGCCTTTGTGGCAATTTTTTGAAGCCCAGGTCAAGTTGATTTTTGACCAGTATGGCTATCAAGAAATTCGTATGCCTATCGCTGAAAAAACCGATTTATTCTGTCGCTCAATCGGTGAAGCCACTGACGTGGTCGAGAAGGAGATGTATACCTTTGCCGATCGTAACGGTGACCCTATGACTTTAAGGCCAGAAGGCACCGCCTCCTGTGTGCGGGCTGCTCAAGAGCATGGGTTAACTTATAACCAAGTGCAGCGTTTGTGGTATCACGGCCCTATGTTTCGTTACGAACGCCCACAAAAAGGCCGTCAGCGACAGTTCCATCAGTTTGGTGCAGAAGTGTATGGTATAGATGGCCCAGATGTTGATGCCGAACTGATTATAATGACAGCTCGTTTGTGGCGTCAGCTGGGTTTACAAGATGCGGTGACCTTGCAGTTGAATACCTTGGGAAGTTCTGCTGCTCGAGCAGCCTATCGAACTGATCTAGTGATGTTTTTAGAGGCTAATATGCACCTGCTCGATGCTGATAGTCAGCGTCGAACAGGCACCAACCCATTGCGAGTGTTGGATAGTAAGGATGCCAATACCCAGGCTTTGCTTAATGACGCACCCGATTTTTATGCCTACTTGGATGATGAGTCTCGGCTGCATTTTGAGCGCCTGTGTGAGCTGTTAGATGCTGCAGGTATTAGTTACCAAATCAACCCACGTTTAGTGAGGGGTTTAGATTACTACTGTAAAACAGTGTTTGAGTGGGTGACTGATAAGTTGGGTGCCCAAGGCACCGTATGTGGCGGTGGTCGTTACGATGGTATGATCGAGCAGTTGGGTGGCAAGCCCACTCCAGCGGTAGGTTGGGCCATGGGTGTGGAGCGCATGATTTTGTTGTTACAGGAAATGCAGCAGGAACCTGCGGGTCTTGACCAGCAAGCGGATGTGTATCTAGCTCATCTGGGTGATGCTGCCAGTATGCGCACCATGCAATTGGCGGAACAATTACGTACTGATATCGCTGGGTTACGCTTATTGTGGCACTGTGGTGGTGGTAGTCTCAAGAATCAAATGAAAAAAGCTGATCGTTGTGGTGCTAAACTAGTTCTAATCATGGGTGCAGATGAGTTGGCCCAAGGTGAGATCCAGATTAAGCCCTTACAGGGGCAGGGCGAACAGCAGAGCATATCTCTAGATCAAGTATCAGCGCATGTCGCTGCACTTATTTAATAATTACTACAAGCAGTTTAAAGGAGTTTTTGGTTGTGGCCGAAATGAAGACAGAAGAAGAACAGGTAGAAGCACTTAAGCGTTGGTGGCAGGAAAATGGTAAGTCGTTAGTACTTACCATCGCCGTTTCTATAGGTGGTGTATTAAGTTGGAATGCTTATCAGGACCATGAGACCAATCAGGCAGAAACAGCCAGTGTATACTTTCAGCAGCTAATGAATAGTGCTCCGGCAGGTCAGTTGAGCGAAAGCCAAATAGCCGAGGTGCGGTATAACAGTGAGCTGCTTAAAACAGAATTTGATACCAGCACTTATGCTCAATTTGGAGCCCTGATGCTTGCCCGTGTTGAGGTGCAAGAGGGTGATTTGACAGCCGCTGCAGCACAACTGCAGTGGGTGCTGGAGCAGCAAGGCGACGCCGAAATCAATGCTTTAGCCACCATTCGTTTGGCTAAACTACTGGGTGCACAAGGCCAATATGACAGCGCCTTAGACTTACTAGTGGATGGTGATGACGCATGGCAGTTGGGTCGCTTAGAAGTGCGTGGTGACTTATTGGTTGCGCAAGGTGAATTAGATGCCGCACGTGCAGCTTATGAAAAGGCTTCTGTATTGGCTGATGCCAGTGGTGCCAGTAATCCACTGTTAGGCCTGAAGTTAGATAACCTTGCTCAGTAGGGTTGCTGAGCTTCGAGGGCGTTAAATAATGACCCGCATAGGAATTGTTAATATGCTTGCTAGATCGTTAAAGCTATCAATTATCTGTTTGGCGTTGATAGCTGTCGGTGCGTGTTCGTCATCTGGCATTAAGCAACCCGAGCCTGCCACTTTAAGTGAATTTAAACAGCAGCGCCAGCTGGTTCAGCATTGGTCTGTGTCGGTGGGCAATGGCGATAACAAAGCCACTTCAGTGATTCAACCTGCGTTATCAGAAAGTGCTATATTTGCCGCAGCGGGGCAGCAGTTGGGGTCTTTTAATTTAGACACGGGCGAACTGAACTGGGGTATAGAGCTTGCAGAAGCGGTGAGTGCTGGCGTGGGTCAAATAAACCAAAAATTATTTGTAGCCACTGAAAACGGTAAATTAATTGCTGTGAACAGTACTGATGGATCGATATTGTGGCAAATGAATACCTCTAGTGAGGCTTTAGCGGCGCCACAAGCCAATAGCGAAATTGTGGTGGTGCAAACTGTTGATGGAAAGGTGAGCGCTTACGCCATTGAAGATGGCAAGTTTCAGTGGTCTTACACAGCAAATTTACCCAGTTTAACTTTACGTGGCACCAGCACGCCGCTCATTAACGAAAGTTATACCTACGCAGGGTTTGCTAACGGCAAACTAGTTGCCTTGGATAACCAATTGGGTAGTGTGGTTTGGCAAAAGAGTATTGGTGCAGCACAAGGTCGTTCAGAAATTGAGCGCCTAGTGGATGTGGATGGTGCCCTAACTTTGGTGGATAACCTGCTTTATGTGTCGAGCTATGAGGGTAAGATTGCCGCCATTGACGCCTTAACAGGTGCGGTCATCTGGCAGCAGCCAGTCTCCAGTCTTAGTGGTACCACCTTGGTGGGTGACGCTATTTTGGTGGTTGATGCGCAGGACACTGTGATGGCATATGATCGCCTGCGCGGCCATGTGCTGTGGCAGAATGCCAGCCTTGAGTATCGCGCTTTGTCGGCTCCTATGGGCTTAGATGCTCAAGCCTTGGTCGTTGATGTGGAAGGTTATGCGCACGTGTTGCAGCTCAGTAATGGTGAGTTTTTAGGTCGTCAAAAAATGCCTTTCAAAGGCACTCGTCTTGGCAGCATACGCTACCAAGATAATATTTTCTTACTCAGTCTGGATGGGCGTCTTATGCGTCTAGGCTTGAAATAATTGGTTTATTTATGAATCCCGTAATTGCCCTTGTTGGGCGTCCTAATGTGGGCAAGTCCACGCTTTTTAATCGCTTAACCCGCTCCCGCGATGCTTTAGTAGCCGATTTCCCCGGCCTCACCCGTGACCGGAAATATGGTGAGGGTAAGACTGAAGAGAGAGACTATATTGTTATTGATACTGGCGGTATCAGTGGTGATGAGGCAGGTATTGATCAGGTGATGGCAGAGCAGTCTTTACTGGCTATTGATGAAGCTGATGCAGTGTTATTTTTAGTGGATGGCAAGGCGGGGTTGAACCCGTCTGACGAACTGATCGCCGATCACTTGCGACGCTGTGATAAGCCTTGCTATTTGGTGGTTAACAAAACCGATGGAGTTGACGCCGATGTAGCCATGGGCGACTTTTATGGCTTAGGTCTTGAGGGTCTGCCTCGGGCGATTGCTGCATCCCACGGCCGTGGTGTGAGTCAACTCATTGAAGATGTATTGGCGCCTTTTCCAGAAGATGAAGGCTTCCCATCAGAAACTGAGGGAGGTATTCGCATTGGTGTAGTGGGTCGGCCAAACGTAGGCAAGTCTACTTTGGTTAACCGCATGCTGGGCGAAGATCGTGTGGTCGTGTTTGATGAAGCGGGTACCACTCGAGACAGTATTTACATCCCTTATCGCCGTAATGATAAGCCCTATACCTTAATTGATACTGCAGGTGTGCGCCGTCGTCGCAGCGTCAAAGAGACAGTGGAAAAGTTTTCCATCGTTAAGACCCTACAGGCGATTAAAGATGCCCACGTAGTGGTGTTAGTGGTTGATGCCCACGAAGGTCTAACTGAGCAAGATATGCATTTGTTAGGCTTTGTGATTGATGCTGGCCGCGCCTTAGTGATTGCGGTCAATAAGTGGGATGGAATGACGGTTGATGACAAGGCCCATGTGAAGCACGAGTTGCAGGCCCGCTTGGAGTTTGCAAAATTTGCCCGCATACACTTTATCTCAGCCTTACATGGCTCGGGTGTGGGTGACTTATACCAGTCCGTTGAAGAGGCTCATGCTTGCGCCTTTACTAAGTGGAGCACTAATAAGCTAACCACTTTGCTTGAAGATGCCATACTAGACCATCAGCCACCCTTGGTGCATGGTCGCCGAATTAAATTACGTTATGCTCACTTGGGTGGTTCCAACCCGCCATTATTTATTGTGCATGGCAACCAAACTAATGCCTTGCCAACGACCTACAAGCGTTATTTGGAAAACAAGTTTATTAAGGTGCTTAAAATTCGGGGCACGCCGGTACGTTTTGAGTTTCGCACCAGTGATAACCCGTTTGATGGTAAAAAGAACCAGTTGTCGCAGCGCCAAATTACTAAAAAACAGCGCCTAGTCAAGCACGTTAATAAAGCGAAGAAAAAGGCCAAAAAGAAGTAATGTTTAAGGTCACTGCCATGAGTGTGCTGTGCCTCATCATTGCGAAGAGCGCAGCAATGCGGTGTTACCCATGTCACTGACTGGCCTTAATCAATTATTACACCTGCTGGCTGATGGTCAGTTTCACTCTGGTACTGCCTTGGGGCACCATCTTAGTATGAGCCGGGCTGCCGTATGGAAGCAGCTTAAAGGGGTTGAAGCCTTAGGGGTGAAGTTACATCGCGTGCGGGGCCGCGGCTACCGCATTTCTGGTGGCCTTGATTTGCTCGATGTAGAGGCCATACAGCGCCAACTGCCCGTATTAGATCCGGTGTTTAATGTGCAATTGCACATGTCCCTACCTTCCACCAATGAAACCTTAATGCAGCGTCAGCAACAGCAGTCCGTTCATGGAGAGGTGGTGCTAGCGGAAGTGCAAACCTCTGGCCGTGGGCGATTGGGCCGTCAATGGCAGTCGCCGTTTGGGCAAAACATTGCCTTATCGTTAGGCTGGCACTTTGCTGGCGGTGCAGCTGCGCTAGAAGGGCTGAGCCTGTTAGTGGGTTTGGCGCTCACCCAAGCCCTAAAAGACCTAGGGGTGCAAAACATTCAGCTTAAGTGGCCTAATGACGTGTTGGTTGACGGTAAAAAGCTGGCTGGTATATTGTTAGAAATGCGCGGCGATGCGTCAGGTCCCTGCCATGTGGTCATTGGCCTTGGTCTCAATGTGCATTTAATTCATGACGAGGTGATCGACCAGCCATGGGTGAGTTTGGCGCAGCTTGGCTATCGCTTAAGTCGTAATGACATAGTGGCGCAAATACTGTTGCGGTTGAGTCAGTACTTGCAGCGTTTTGTGCACTATGGTTTTGCGGCGATGCGGGATGAGTGGCAAGAGCACCACTATTATCAGGATCAAAAAGTTCAATTGTTGTTGCCAGGCAAAACTATAGAGGGTGTTTGCCGAGGTGTTAACTTGGTGGGTGCGTTAATGATAGAGCGCGATGGTGTGGTGACAGCCTACAGTGGTGGTGAAATTAGTTTACGACCTGCGCCAGCACTTAAAGAGACCTCGCCTGCGCCAGTGCCTAAAAAGGTGTCAGCGTGACTGACTTATTGGTAGATTGTGGCAATACTCGGCTTAAGTGGCGCTCGCAAAAACAAGGTGTCGTGCAATCTTCTGGGGCGATGTTGGTGAGTGATGTTAACCTAGCTCAATTACAAGCAAATTTGCCCAACACGGTGAGTAACTTATATTGGGCTAGTGTGGCGGGTGATGACTTGGGCCTTTGTTTAGCCGCTTGGGCGCAGCAAAACCACACTGGGTGTCGGCAAATCACCACGCAAGACTATTTTCACGACCTGAGTAACGGTTATCAACACCCTCAGCAGCTTGGAGTGGATCGGTGGCTGGCCATGGTGGCAGCAAGGCAGCACACCCGCAAGGCGGTGTGTGTGGTTGATTTTGGCAGCGCCATCACCTTTGACTATGTGAATGCACAAGGCCAGCATGAGGGTAGCTATATCATGCCTGGTGCGCGACTCATGTCACAAGCCCTCAGCCGCGATACGGCACACATTAAAGTGGCTCATAAAACCCTGGCACAGGTTGAGCCCGGCACGGGTACTACCCAAGCTGTATTAGCAGGTTGTTATCAAATGACCCATCATGGTGCCAGTGGTTTAGTCCAAGTGGCCCAGACGCGGGGCTACCAAATACTCTTGTGTGGCGGTGATGGACTGGCCTTTGCCAATGAACTTGGCCTACCTTATATAGAGGAATTGGTGTTGGATGGCTTGGCGCAGGTGGCTGGTTTGCATAAACAATGAAAAACCTTAATAAAATCATCATTGATGCTTGCATCCTACTAATTCGTTCAGTATTATACGCACCTCCTGAGTTCAGGGGCACAGGCAATTTAGCCGGTATAGCTCAGTCGGTAGAGCAACTGACTTGTAATCAGTAGGTCCGGGGTTCGACTCCTCGTGCCGGCACCAGTTCCTGATAAAGAATACTTAGGTGGGATTCCCGAGCGGCCAAAGGGATCAGACTGTAAATCTGACGCGTAAGCTTCGGTGGTTCGAATCCACCTCCCACCACCATTCTTTGCGGGTATGGTATAATGGCTATTACTGCAGCCTTCCAAGCTGTAGATGCGGGTTCGATTCCCGCTACCCGCTCCACATTGAGCAAGGTTCGCTGAGTTGAGTGAATTGTTTTGAAGGCTATTTAGAGCCAGTTTAGTGCGTTATAAGCTCTAGTAGCTCAGGGGTAGAGCGCACCCTTGGTAAGGGTGAGGTCGGCGGTTCAATTCCGCCCTAGAGCTCCATTGTCATCATCGACAGCGGAGCACAGTATATTTTGAAGGGTAGATATAGCAATGTATCTACCCTTCTTGTTATCTGCAGTTTGCCCAATAAGTGGGCATGCTTGCATTTTTTAACTTAGCGCGGCTTACTGGCCGCCCATTGTCGGAGGCTATCATGGCTAAGGAAAAGTTTGAAAGAAATAAGCCGCACGTAAACGTCGGCACTATTGGTCACGTTGACCACGGTAAAACTACATTAACAGCTGCATTGACTCGCGTTTGTGCAGAAGCTTTTGGTGGAGAACTAAAAGACTT
>CAWUTT010000120.1:0-3650 GCA_963925635.1 uncultured Pseudomonadales bacterium
AACCCTCAATTGGTTAGTTTGGAGAGAAATAATGTACTTCGATGAGTTATACGCACCACTTCGAGACATGCAAGATTGGCAGCAAACCGCTTTCTCCGCAGCCCTGTGTGAGCGCATCTTTCCTCACTATGCCCTATACGACAGTTTGTTAGAGACTAATCAGGTTAGCATTGCCAGAACAGCCTTAGACCAAGTTTGGAAGCAGCTATCCTTGCGTGGCAATATGAATGCCGAGACCCAGCTAACCAAAGTTGAGGCAATCATCCATGGTGATGAGGATGAAAGCTTTGGTGCAGGCCTGGCCTTTGATGCGTTAGTAGCACTTATGGCAACCCTGCATTGTGTCGATAATGCTTGTTTTGAAGATGCCGCTAGTGTGGCTCATTTGTCACGTGAAAGTGTGGCCAAGTTCGTTGAACTGCATGCGGAAGACGATCTAAGTGACGAACAACTCATTCGCCACATTGAAACCCATGAGCTTATGCTCCAAGAATTGGCATTTCAAACCGACGTAATGACCTTGTTGATTTCGCAAAATGTTGCTAAATCATCACAAATTGATCAACTTAAGTCCATGTCTATGGCAGACGGGGTGAGCAATATTGGTATCAGTATGAGTCATGGCTAGAAAAAAATGCCCATTGGTTAGAGATCTAACCACTACTGTTGCCTTTAAGCTAGGTCCAAGCGTTAACAACAGCTTAACAACAGCTTAGTAATATTTTAGTAATATCTTAGTAATAGCTCAAATAGCCTCACATTTATCACGAGAATAAGTCATGCCATTGGTCAAAGGTTTTAGCTACTTGCTGCAAGGCGCAAGATTATTGTCCCACCCTGGATTGAGGTTATTTGTCCTCCTACCCCTATTGGTCAATATCATTATGTTCGCGATTGGTCTTGGCCTGCTGATTTTTTTTATCAGTGGATGGATGAACAGCGTTTTAGGTTGGTTACCCCAATGGCTGAGCGGAATTACTTGGCTATTGTGGTTTTTATTCGCACTTTTATTTGGTATGGCCGTGTTCTTTGGCTTTAATTTACTAGCTAATTTTATCGCCGCACCCCTGAACGGACTACTGGCAGAAAAAGTACAGCTACATCTCACTGGACAAGACATTGGTCAATCAAATTGGGGGGCTATCGCAGCGAGTATTCCACGTTCAATAGGCCGAGAAATAAGCAAATTAACTTACTACCTTCCCCGATTGATGGTGCTTGCAATGCTCAGTCTGGTCAGCCTTATTATCCCTTTTGTTAACTTTATCGTTCCTTGGCTGTGGGTGCTGTTTGGGGCGTGGATGATGGTGATCCAATACATTGATTATCCGATGGACAACAATGGCTTTAGTTTCCGCGCCATGCGGCGAAGTCTGCGGCAACAGCGCCTGTTGCACCTTGGTTTTGGTGCAGGCGTGTCATTCTTGTTAATGATCCCCATCGTTAACTTCTTCGCCATGCCCATTGCCGTAGCAGGCGCCACAGCCCTGTATGTGGCCGAGCACGACGTCCTAACTATAATCGATCAACAGGCCCAGCCACACACTTAAAGCAGCCCAGTGGCTATTAATGAACGCCTTAAAATAATTTTCCCTCATGCGGCTGCGGCCTAGCCACTGTTGATAAATAAATAGCCCAGCCATCACACTTAAGCCTAGGTAAAAAGCGCCACCTAAGTGGTTGATCTGCCCCACCGTCCATAATAAACCCACACACAAACATTGAAACACAGCAATGATGCTAAGGTCCCAACTCCCAAACAGTACCGCAGTGGACTTGATACCAATCTTAATGTCATCGTCTCGGTCTACCATCGCGTAGTAGGTGTCATAGGCGATAGTCATGCTAATGGCCGCCGCAAATGTTAGCCACGCTGTAAGTCCGGTAGCCTGTGTTTGGGCGGCAAAGCCCATGGGTATTGCCATGGCAAATGCGGCGCCCAGCACCGCCTGGGGCCAGTGTGTATAGCGCTTCATAAACGGGTAACTGGTGGCTAACACAAGGGCTACACAGGATAAGCCAATAGTATAAGTATTAGTTAATAGTACTAATATGAATGCCAACACACACAGGCTGAAAAATAGCGTCAGGGCTTCCTTAGGGGTCACCATACCAGTGGCCAGTGGCCTTTGCTTAGTGCGTTCGACATGACCATCCACCTTGCGATCAGCATAGTCATTGATGACACAGCCGGCGGCTCTCATGAGATACACGCCGGCAATAAAAATAACCAACACGTCAAATTTTGGCATACCTTCAGCAGCCAACCAGAGGCCCCAGAGGGTGGGCCACAGGAGTAAATAGGTGCCCACTGGTCGGTCAAGACGCATTAGACTTTTAAATTGGGGCCAACGGGAAACAAATGAAATCACGATAATGCTTCAACTTATAGTAAAGTCCCATGCTAACATATGCGCCTTTACTGTCGCTGACCAAAAGGCATTATCATGCCCACTAAACCACATAAGTTGTTATTGCTCTGTACCGGTAATACTTGTCGGTCGCAAATGGCCCACGCCATGGCTCAACAGTGGTCGCAATTACATGGAGACAGGGTGGCACTAGAGTCACGTGGTATTCGAGCTAATGCTGGTGATCCGACCACAGAAGAGGCACTGATAGTGCTTGTTGCGGCTAACATCAATTGGCTAGGCACCAGCCAAAGGCTTTCCATAGCCGACTTAGATTGGGCCGATGATGTGTGGGGCATGACCCAAGAGCATATCGAATTTGCGCAAGCTCTAGGCAGTGACCTCAGCCCTCATAGTCAGCCGCGTTACCAACTGCTTGCAGTCGAGCGTGAACTTGCCGATCCACTAGACTCTGGTATTGAAGCTTATCAGGAGCTGTTCGTGACCCTACAAGAATTAATCCCTAAGCGTCTTTCGGCAATATAGAGCCCATGGGTGGCATAAATACCTCGGTCACCAAAATGCCTTTATTATCTAAGTAAAATACCGAGCGGCGGGCCCAATGCTCTAGGGGGCAAGCCCTCTGTTTAAGGCAGGCCACTTCCAATGCACCTCTCACCATATTAGGGTGTTTAAATAATAAGGCGCCTAAGGGCCTATTGCCTATGTTTTTAAATTTTCGTAAGCCACCCGTGAGGGTGCTGTGGGGTATAATGCTGCGAGCGCAGACCCAGACTTGACCGTGGCAAAGTAACTCAACTTGACGGATAATGGCCTTCTGACGTGGTTTAAGCGCGAGTGCTTGGGCCTCTGAAGGACTAGGAACGCCCCACTCATTGCTCACAACTCGGACTGAAAAATGGCCATTACTGGCGTGCATCAGGCGCTGTGTTAGGGAGCCTTTGTCCTGCAGCCAAGCCTGCCAGTGCCTAGGAATCCGATGGCATAAGGGCCGCTTATAGCTGCGCCATGCGCAGGGGTAGGGCTTTTGTGAATGAACGAGAGATATGGGCACAAAAAGTCAACAATTACACGAACTAGAAAGGAACCATTGTATCAATAAGTTTGACCCTAAGACACTATCACCCGCACACCAAGAAATGGTCGAGTTAAGCCGCCAATGGCTGGACCAAATGGTGGTGGGTTTAAACTTGTGCCCATTTTCCCATAGCGTCATTGCTCAAGGCCAAGTGCACTATGCCGTTTGTGACGCCACGACTGATGCACAGTTAAAGCAGT
>CAWUTT010000121.1:0-9272 GCA_963925635.1 uncultured Pseudomonadales bacterium
AATTGCAGTATTAAATCAAACTGAGAACCCTGATTGATCTCGGATGTAACACTGATATGGCCCCCCATAGCATGAGCCAACTGTTGTGATATGGCCAGACCTAAACCGGTACCTGGTAGGTTCTTTTTGGGGCGCTGACTCACTTGATGATAGGCATCAAACACGCAATCTAGTTCTGTTTTAGCAATCCCCATGCCTGTGTCAACTATACTAAATAACAAGGCGCAGGAGCTCCGACCTGGGGTGTCATTAAAGGTTTCTTTGTGCAGGGTTACGTTAAGGTACACTCCGCCTTGGGTGGTAAATTTAACCGCATTACCTACAAGGTTGATCAGTATCTGTTGAATTCGGTGCTCATCACCGTGCCAATATTGTTCTAGTTTGGGGTCTATATTAACTTCCATGATAATCGACTTAGACTGGGCTTTTTGTTTAAAGCTACCTATGACTTGCTCAATGAGATTGCGAAGGTTAAACCGCGTAGGGCGCAACTGCAGCATGCCATGATCAATTTTAGAGAAATCTAAAACGTTATTCACTAGTTTGGTTAATTGCTGGCTAGCGCTATTAAGAGTGACCAAGTGGTCTTTTGCGTCACTAGGTAATTGGTGTTTTTGTAAGACTTCGATCATACCCAAAATACCGTTCAAGGGAGTGCGTACTTCATGGTTGAGGGTGGTCAAAAAACGTCCTCGTGCCTCATTGGCGCGCTCAGCTTTGGCTTTGGCATGTTCAGCTTGCTCCTTGGCTGCATATAATTCTTGGGTACGCTGGCTCACGGTCTGTTCTAATAGGGTCTTTGCGTCTTGGCTAATGGTCAATAAGGCAGTGTTAGCCGACTGTAAGTTGGTGTTTAAATCAATGACTCGTCTAAATATAGCAATGGAGAACATTACTATTTCCGCTAGAGCACCTAAAATGTGGGCATGATCCGTCACCCCGTTGCTAGCAATAATGTTAAGGTTGACTAAGTTCGAAATAGTAACCCCGGTTAAGAACATGACAATGCCTATGGCTAATAAGTTGGCGCTGGTGTTGCCTGTAAAGGTAGCGTACAGGGTGAGACCTAGACAAAACACCGACACAGGTAAAAAGGCAATAAGCGTGGCAGAGAAGTAATAGCCGTCCACTAACGTGGCCATGGCAATGGCGACGGCCGCCCACCGAGACACTTTTAATATCGTCTCAACCCAAGGCATATCTTGCTTGGTATTAAGCACCTCGCCGATAAATAAGGTGAAGAAGATGATCATGATGTGGTAGCTAATAAACAGAAAACTTCGATCGGTTAGTTGCCAATTAAAAAACAGGTCGAAGGAGTTAATGGCAAAGGTCGACGCAATAAAGCTTGCCAAATAGGCACTGTAATAGAGGTAAACTCGTTTCTTAAAAGACCAATACAAGAGGGTATTAATTAAGGTAATTAATATCCCAGCGCCAATGAAAATGTTGATAATAGTAAAGTGAATATCACCAAAGCTAGCGCTGTTTTTTGCTTCACCTATTTGTATGTCAAACCTCAATAGTTTTAATTTAGTGTGCATTTCAAGATAAAAAGTTTGGCTTTCATGAGCATCTAGGGTGAGATTAAAAGCAGGGCCTATGTTATTGACTTGGCGCTGCTTTAACGCTATGTCGGTGCCGTTAAACTGGCTAACCCACTGACCCTGTTCTCGATAATGTAAATTCACCTTGTTAGCCCGAGGGTGCTTCATGTGGATACTTGGCTTGAGTACGGAGTCAGAAGTGTTAGTGAGGGTGAAGGCAAACCAGTGCGAAGCCTGCGTCATAGGCACCATAAAGTAGCCATTAGTGGGTTCACCACCTAATAGTTTAGTTTTGGCTTCAGTGGGTGTGGCGGTTTGGCTAGTGTCAGCCCAGTGAAAACTAGGAACACTGCGTAACTTGTACTCGGTGTTTAGGTCTAAATTAGGGATATTACCGGCGTTGGAGAAACAACTCATGAACATAAAAAAAATGATGCTTAGTGGGCGCCATGCATTGGTGTTGGTGTTGAAAAAAACCATGGTGCTTGTTAAACCTAAAAGATGTCTATTGTAATTAATAATCCTTTGCTATATTGCCTTGGTCAGTGTCCATAAAACCAAATAAACCAAACTAATGATACCTTGGTAAGGCATTGATACACAAGGCTAACTCTTGCACAAGCTTTATGGTCTGCTATAGTTACCAGCAATACTTGAGCCCTAATTCAAGCGGTGCTTAAGGGAACTAAAAAGGGAGTGGTCTGTGGGTTTAGGTCGGGTATCAATAACCATGCGTAAACACTTGCTTAACAGTATGCTGTGTTTAGCTTTAATCTGGGGTGTTTATGCGGCCATAATAGGGCCTGATCTAGTGTCTGACCTGCGCGACTTTACTGGCCGTTACGGGGCTTATTTATTGCTGATTAGTTTACTATTTACGCCACTGAGTCAACGTTGGAAGTGGGTGAAACGTCACGCGGCTATGCGCCGTAATATCGGTGTTTGGGGCTTTGTCTATGCGGCCATTCATGTGCTGATTTGGATTACCTTGGAGTTCAATTTCGATTGGTCACTGATGCTCGATGAAATAGCTGGTAACTTATTTATATTATTAGGTATTTTAGCCTTTATCTTGCTTTTGCCCTTAGCCCTTACATCCACTCATAGGGCGCTTAAATACTTGGGTTACCCACAGTGGCAGATGCTCCATACGTTAACCTATGTGGCTATTCCTGCTGTCATTGTTCATCACTTTATGGCGCAAAAAACCGCCACTGTAGAGCCCTTGGTGATGGGTTCGGTGTTGTTGTTTGTGCTTGTTTGGAGGTACCGTCATGCCCGTTAACCCATCTGAAATTACCCCGGAAAAGATTTATAAAAGGCGACGTACATTTGTGGCTGCGGGGCTAGGGGTATTGGCAGTGCCATTACTCGACCAAGCCTATGGTTTACTGCAGCCAAAACAGGCACAAAAAGACCTTTTGCTTGATCCTTTGGCACTAGAGACTACTATCCAAGGCCAACCTTTGGTTGCTTCAGCTTACGATACCATTACTGGCTATAACAATTATTATGAATTTGGTACTGGCAAGGAGGACCCGGCGCAAGCAGATAAAACTTTGATCACCTCGCCTTGGAGTGTAGAGATTGGTGGTGAAGGGGCCGACAAACCAGGTATTTATGACATTGCGGAGCTCAAAGGTGAGCACGCTATCGAGAACCATCTCTACCGTTTTCGCTGTGTAGAGGCTTGGTCTATGGTGATTCCGTGGAACGGCATCAAACTGGCAGAGGTTATTAAAGCTGCAGCCCCCAACAGCAAGGCTAAGTTTGTGCGTTTCACCACCCTTAATGACGCGCAGCAAATGCCCAATGCAGGTTGGGCTGGTGGCCCCTATGTGGAAGGTTTAACCATAGATGAAGCAATGAACCCACTCACCTTATTGGCCACAGGTATTTACGATCAACCCTTAGAGCAGCAAAATGGCGCACCTATACGTTTGGTTGTACCTTGGAAGTACGGTTTTAAATACGCCAAATCGATTATTAAGATCGAATTGGTAGAGCAAGTACCACAAACGACCTGGTGGTTACAGAATCAACGCGAATATGGTTTTTATGCCAACGTTAATCCGCGCTTTGACCACCCCCGCTGGAGTCAAGCCACAGAAAGGGTCATTGGTCAGTTAGGGCGTAAACCAACCCTTTTATATAATGGCTATGGACCAGAAGTGGCACACATGTACCCAGATTTAGACAACCGTTTGTATTTTTACTAGGGCGGCTAAAAAGGCTCAAATATGAGCCACAATTGCTCACCCCACAGTAAATAGACCAAACCGCCAGCCGATAGAAACGGCCCAAAGGGCATCTGTGGGTCGGTTTGAGTTGCTCTCATGCGCAGCGCCAAGGCCACTACGATGCCCGCCACAGCGGACACCATGACAATAATAGGTAAGGCTTGCCAGCCTAACCATGCGCCCAATGCTGCCAGCAACTTAAAATCACCATAGCCCATGCCATGCCTGCCAGTCACGAGTCTAAAGCCCCAGTAAATTAACCATAAAGACAAATAACCTGCTACAGCGCCCCAGAGTGCGGCGTGCAGACTAGTGAAAAACCCCAAGCTATTAGCCACCAAACCCAACCACATTAAGGGCAGGGTCAGTGAGTCTGGCAAGAGCTTATGCTCAAGGTCGATAAAGGTTAAAGCAACCAGTGCATAAACCAATACTAAGGCCAGTAAAGCGGCTATACCTGGGCCAAGCTGCCAAGCCACCAATAAGCCTAAAGCCCCTGTTAATAGTTCAACCAACGGGTATCGAGGGCTAATTTTAATCGAGCAAAAAGCACACTGGCCACGCAATAAAATATAAGACACTAACGGAATGTTATGCCAAGCTTTTAATGGGCTCTGGCAGGCAGGACAATGTGACGCTGGCCAGGCAAGGGCCCCTAAGGCTGAGCGTGAGGGTGCTTGGTCCTGCGCAGACGCATGCAGCAGTGCTTGGCATTCTTGCTCCCACTCTTCATGCATGGCTTTGGGCAAGCGGACGATGACCACATTAAGAAAGCTGCCCACTAGCACGCTTAACACGCTCGCGCCTATGAGCCAAAGGTGATGATATTGCTGTAAAAAGTCAAACAAGGGGTAAGAAGTCATGAACTAACTAATGCACTTTAAAAGAACTTGATTGTAACCAAATATTGCGCCAGCGTCATGAAACTCAGGCCTAATGAATAAGTGGGTGTAGTTTGTGCTCTGCAATGGGTGTTTTAAGGGCATACTAAACATGTCTCATACTTAATGTTGTTAACTGCCTGTTCATACAGCGGGTGAGTTAAGCTGTTGGACGAGTATTATTGGTCTATGTTTGACGCTGGCGTGGTTAATTGGGGTTATCCCATAGGGATTGCCACCAAAGTGTTGCCTGTTCAGGGGTTTCAAAAGGCTGGCCATTTTGAGCCATGGTATCGCGAATGGCGCTAATGTCCCAACCAGTTAAGCGGGCAATGTTTTGTGCTTGCTGTTCAAATGTGGCAGGTAGGCTATCGAGGTAAGCGGCAGCCTTTGAGCAGTCTTTGCGTTCACCTTGCCATGGGTGACGGAGGATATAGCGGCCCTGAAAGTGGCTGCGGTCGCCCGTTTCTTGCAACATTAAATCCTCTGGAAAGGTATTGGCGTTGTAGCGTAAATGCAAGCGAGTAACAAAGGTATTGCCCAGAGTAGTGCCTGCAGTCTGCCCCTGACTCAGCCAATAAGCCCCCAGTTGCCGCAGTTGGCTATTGCTCAAAGGTTGGGAGGCGCATGGATCGCAAGTGGCAATGTTCCAAGCATATTCTAGCATCACCCCATGGTCTTGCTCGATGGCTTTAGTAAACATGGCTTTATAAAAGTCGCCAAACACTTCTGCGGTATACAGCGGAAGTTCAATGTCTGTGGGTATTTTAATGGTGCGGTAATTGGTGGTCTCTATGCGGCCCTTGGTAGACAAACCCAGCACAAACATTTCTTGGTCTTGTTGAGCGTTTACTGTGCCTAATCGAATGGGCAGCATAAAGCGTTTAGACGAAAAAGCCATTTGCAACGGGCGTAATTTTTGAATACCTAGCCGATCTTGTTCTTCTAGGTTAATTTTCGCCACAAAAAACTTCATCCCCTGTTTGATATAACTAGCGAGCACTTTTTGGGCTTTAGCTGGAACCTGATAACCGTTAGCGTCTAACCAAGTTTGCAGACCACTACTTTGTTTAGCTGAGAGGATGAGAATGTCATATTCCTCAACTTGGTATTGGGCTTCAATGGTGACACCTAATGGTGCATCCTCCAATATATTAAATTCTTCTGGGCTGGCGTCCATGCGCATCCAGGCTTGAGAGAATGCTATTTCTGGCTCGCAGGGATTACGGTCAAAGTACTCGACTAAGCGGGGTGCCGTAAAGGCATCTAAATGCTCAACTAAGGCTTTAGATGCCACGTGTATCTGCCCCTTTTCTAATATCTCTGGTACTGGCACCACCAAAGCAAAGTCTTTTGCTTCACCTTGGTAGTCAGCGGCCATGGTAATGACTGTATTGTGATCTTTTCGGGCCACAACCACCGTGGAGGCTCGATTAAACAACTGGCTGTTTGCCTTAGCTACGTAAAAGCCACAAAAGGCCTGTGCACTGCTGGAAAAAAATCCCAGCCCCAAAGTCATTAAAATGATGCAGCTCAAGCAAGTTAATGATGAAAAAAACGGGCGAGTTGGGTTGAATCGTATCATGATTTTTTCTCTTTAATAGACCACTGGTAAACGGGTGCATACATTAGGTGGTTGAGCAAAGGCACACAGGCACAGCTAATCAATAAGCCGTAGAATATGCCTGCGCTTTGGAATTGTTGAAACTGCATAAAGGTGCCAAGTAGAGCAATGGAAAAACCATATAGTGCACGAGCAAAAGTATGGCGAGGACTAGTTTTGGGGTCTGTGAGCATAAAAAACGCAAATATTAATAATGCACTGCTTTGTATTTGCTGTAGGGGAATAGACCAAGGATCACCCAGCCAATAGGCGCGAGAGAAAATAATCGCGGCGTAGCTCAATAGAAACCACAAAGCGGTATCTAAACGTGCGGCTGTGTTAGAGACCATGACCCCAGCGCCACCCACCAACACCACTAGCCAAAGTGTTTGGCCCCATTGCCCGGGGCTAATCCATGCGCCATCTAAAGCCAAGGTACATACAACTAGAGCAAAGTTGGCAGGGTTAAACCAATGCCCGTGTGAATTTCTTAGCAAACTTTTACTGCCAATGGCTATGCAGCCTGCCATTAATCCTAAAGTAGGGTCTGTGACTCTAAGTAATAAGCACAAAGACAAACAGGTAATCACACTCGATTTAAACACCCCAAATGTGACTGCTAAGGTGGGGCTGCGTAGCTTAAATAGCCCATATTCAGTGCCCATTACGCCTATGCATATAGCTACGAGGGTGGCCCCCTGTGAGACCACTATGCCGCTCCACAAGCCATATATTAAAATGCCAGCCAAGCACAATATTTGCCCATGCCTTGGATCAGTAAAATAACTGCTGAACAGTTGGGCGGGCCAAAAAGTAGTGGATGAAGAGTGCATCAATGTAAAACACCGGTGTAACAAAGTGTCACCTTAGTGTAGACCCTAATGCTTAAAGTGGGGGCTGGAGATGCAATTAACATGAACATACGCCTGCCCTTCAAGTGTAACCAAGTTCCACCTTAGTGTAGACGCTAATGCTTAAAACGGTGCCAGAGCAGGCCTTAGGGTTAACTAACGCCCAATAAAAAGCTGATGCAACGGCGGCATGATCTGAGACATTTCAACACCCAGTTCTTTAGCCGCATGGGTAGGCCAGTATGGGTCGTGGAGCATGGCTCTTGCTAACAGTACTATGTCGGCTTGGTGATGAGCAATAATGTCTTCTGCTTGCTGAGCTTGGGTGATTTCTCCCACCGCCATGCTCATTAAACCACTGGCTTGGCGTAGGTCTGCTGCCATGCCCACCTGTTGCGCAATGCCGCCATTAATGGCGCTGCGGGCGGCGGGTGTGGCACCACCGGCACTGCAGTCGATCATGTCCACACCGATGGCTTTGAGCCATGTTGCCACTTCGATGTTATCTTCCACACTCAGTCCACCTTGAACCCAGTCGGTCATGGAAAGTCGCACTACTAGGGGCAGTTCTTGAGGCCAAGCTGCGCGAATTTTAATGGTAGTTTCAAGCAGCATACGGGCTCGGTTTTTAAGGCTGCCGCCATAATTATCGGTGCGCGTATTGACCAGTGGTGACAAAAAGCTATGCAGTAAATAGCCGTGGGCACAGTGGATTTCAAGCAACTCGTAGCCTGCCTCTAGGGCCCGTTGGGCGGCTGCTACAAATTCGTCTTGCACTTGCTCTATGTGGTTGTGCTGCATGTGCTTTGGGGCCTTCCATAACCGCACCCCGTCATCATCAAAGGGTTGATCTGCAGGCCCCATAATGTCCCAGCCCCCTTGTGCATCGGTAAGATGCTTGCCACCTAACCAAGGCTCTGCACAGCTACCTTTGCGGCCCGCATGAGCCAACTGAACACCAGGCACGGCACCTTGGCTTTTAATGAAGGCAGTAATGGGCTGCAAAGCCTCCACCTGAGTATGGTTCCACAGGCCCATGCATGAAGGTGTAATGCGGCCCTCGGGAGATACAGCAGTAGCTTCGGTGATTACAAGCCCGGCGCCACCCACAGCTTTAGAACCCAATTGGGTCATGTGCCACGCTTGCGCAACGCCATCAATGGCTTGATACTGGCACATGGGTGCTACGCCAATACGATTGCGTAAGGTGATACTTTTAACGGTTAAGGGGCTGAATAAATGGGACATTTTTGGGATTTCCAGTGCGCTGATAATAGCAATGGGCCAGACCATGACACGGTCTATGGACAGGGTCAATAGTCTTGCTATGGTGTGATAAAAAAGTAGCATTTAGATTTGCTTAAATAACGTTTTTGGTTTTATCATGGGCTTTTTGAGAACGAAATTATGAATATAGGTCGTCACCAAACCAACGAACGCACCAGTAAGGTCGTGGTGCACAATAATGTAGCCTATTTGTGTGGGCAGGTTGCTGCTGATGCCGAGGCTGATATTACCCAACAGACTGAGACCATGTTAGCTAAAGTTAATGAGTTATTAGTCAGCGTAGGATCTGATACTACGCGGATGTTGACGGCAACGATCTATTTAAAGTCGATGGATGATTTTGCGGCTATGAACTTGGTGTGGAACGCTTGGGTACCATCTGGCCATGCGCCTGCAAGAGCTTGTGTGCAAGCGGCCATGGCTCGGCCAGCTTTGTTGGTTGAAATTTCTGTTACCGCCGCTTGTTAATGGCTAAGGCCCGTCATTACGCCTGTTATTGGGCCATGATTTTGATGGTATTGGGTGTCAGCCCCCTGGTGGCTGCGTCTGAATACCAGCAAGGTGAGTTGGTCGTAGGTCAAGTTGCCCCTGGCACTGAGGTGTGGCTTGATGATGTCAAACTTCAGGTCTCAGATGCGGGTGTGTATGTGTTTGGTTTAGGCCGCAATGCTGCTCCTGAGATGACCTTGGTAAAGAGGCTCAATGATGCCCGCAGCCAAACCCCGGTGCGGGTTGATCAACGCCTGTACCAAGAACAAAAAATCAATGGTTTACCGACTAAAAAAGTCACACCTAAAACCCAATCCACACAGCGTATTGGCGCAGACAACCAAAAAATTGGCAAGGTTAGGAAAATTCGTAGC
>CAWUTT010000122.1:0-24710 GCA_963925635.1 uncultured Pseudomonadales bacterium
GGGTTGGACAATAAACCGCTGCGCCCTTGTATACTTTGGAATGATGGACGATCTGCCGAGCAGTGTCAGCAGCTATCTAAGTTAGCTGATTTTGAGGGCATTACTGGCAACTTAATAATGCCAGGCTTTACTGCACCCAAACTGAAATGGATACAAGAAAACGAACCTGAGGTGTTTGATAAAATACACAAGGTGCTTTTACCCAAAGATTATGTGCGCCTTTGGTTGACTGGGGACTACAGCACTGACGTATCGGACGCTTCGGGAACTTTGTGGCTAAATGTAAGTGAGCGCAATTGGTCTGATGTGCTTCTGCAAGCGACACACTTGTCTAGGGACCAGATGCCTGAGTTATTTGAAGGCAATGCCATTACTGGGCAATTGCGCCCAGAGCTCGCTATGCGTTGGCGTATGAAATTGGCTATTGTCGCTGGTGGCGCCGGTGATAATGCGGCATCGGCCTGCGGTATGGGAGTCATTACACCAGGTCATGGTTTTATAAGTTTGGGCACTTCTGGCGTTGTTTTTGCTCCCACTCAAGTCCCTCAGCCCAATACCAAAGGTGCAGTTCACTCATTCTGTCACGCATTTCCTGATATGTGGCACAATATGGGGGTTATACTGTCTGCGGCAGATAGTCTTAACTGGTTGGCTGGCCTCACTAACTCCAGTGTTGCCTCTATAGTCAAGACACTACCATCGAAAATTGATACAGCATCTGAGGTTCAGTTTTTACCCTACTTAGCGGGTGAGAGAACACCTCATAATGATGTTAATGCACGCGGCGCTTTTGTAGGTCTGCAGCGCAGTACGTCTCATCAAGATTTAGTACAAGCAGTCATGGAAGGCGTAGCTTTTGCTCTAACGGACTGCTTAGATGCAATTACTCAGGCGGGCACCCAGCTTAACAGTGCATATGTTGTTGGCGGAGGTAGTAACTCACGTCGTTGGTTAGAAATTATTTCAGCGGCGGTCAATCTTGATTTGATCGTTCCTGAGCAGGGTGATTTTGGAGCTGCATTAGGTGCTGCCAGATTAGCCTTTTCTGCTGAAACAGGACATGACATTAAGGACATCTGCCTACCGCCAAAAGTGGCATATATAGTTTATCCTGATGCAGGGTTAGCTGAACAATACAAAGGGTCCTATATGAAGTTCCGATCTCTTTATCCCAGCTTAAATAACAGGTCCTAGTTGAGCTTATTTAAACCTTAGCCTCACATGGCTTGTTGATTCGTAGTCGACGGGTTGCATGAGTGGCCATATGGTGCGCATAAAAGTGAGGTTTAGGTTTGTTTGGGTAGATCGGCGTTTTCACATTAAATGCAGTCAATTATGCTTAGCCAAAACCCTCAACTGGTGAAGTGATTACACCGTTAGCAGCCCTAAAGTCTTGTTTAGGCTATACTGGTATGCCCATACTTTCAGTTAGTTATCGATAATGAACCTCTCACTATTAAGTCTTAGCCGGGTGCGTAATCCCGTTGGCCTACTTAAACTTATGACTTTTGCCATGCCCTTTAGTTTTGGTGTATGGATGGCTTTGTTTAATAATTTTGCCATAGAACAAGGTGGCTTAAATGGTGCTCATATTGGGGTATTACAATCCTGGCGTGAAGTGCCTGGTTTTTTGGCCTTTGGAGTGGTGTTTTTACTGATTATTATTGCTGAGCAACGTTTAGCCATCGTGTCATTAATAATGCTTGGCGTAGGCACCGCGGTCACTGGTTGGTTGCCACATTTTAATGGTTTATTAATGACCACCATGTTGATGTCTGTGGGGTTTCATTATTATGAAACCATTAAACAGTCGCTGGCCTTGCAGTGGTTTAGTAAACAAGAAGCCCCGGTAGAGTTTGGGCGTTTAATTTCAATTGGTGCAGCATCTTCTCTATTGGCTTATGGTTGGGTATGGGCTGCGTTGCAAGTGTTTGAGCTGCCCGTGGCATGGGTCTACACTTTTGGTGGGGGCGTGACGGTGGTGATTGCATTGATTGCGCTAGTGATGTTCCCAAACTATGAGTCTAAGGTTACGCAAACCAAAAAATTAGTCTTACGCAAACGTTATAGCCTGTATTATGCTTTGGTGTTCATGGGGGGTGGTCGGCGCCAAATCTTTGTGGTGTTTGCCGCACTGATGATGGTGCAACGGTTTGGCTTTGGTGCTGATGAAGTGGCACTTATGTTTTTAGCCAACGGTCTTTTGAGTATGTGGCTGGCGCCAAAAATAGGGGGGTTAGTCGCGCGATGGGGCGAAAAACGGGCCCTGACCCTAGAGTATGTGGGTTTAATACTCGTATTCTTGGCTTACAGTGTCGTGGAATGGGCACCACTGGCTGTGGGCTTGTATATGTTAGACCATGTACTATTTGCCATGGCTATTGCACAAAAAACTTATTTTCAAAAAATTGCTGACCCTGCAGACATGGCCTCAACCGCAGGGGTTTCGTTTACCATTAATCACATAGCGGCTGTGGTATTACCTGCTTTAATGGGGCTCTTGTGGTTAGTATCACCCTCTTGGGTGTTTATCGTAGGGGCAATAATGGCTGCCATGTCGTTGATGTTGGCCCGCTGGGTGCCGGTTAATCCTACTAATGGTGACGAATGGCAAAACCCGTTTAGATCGCGCCCTACCTAACAGAGGTCTTGATCAGGGTGGGCTTGCTTAAAGGCGGACTGCTGGTTGCACCAAGACACCCGTTGGTTGATGTGGCGATAAGGCGTCATGTTGAGATTAAAACGATGGGCGTTAAACACTTGTGGCACCAGCAAAACATCAAGCAGGTTGGCTTGGTTGATTGGTTCTGTGGCACCAAGGTGTAGCTCGATGGCTAAAAAAGCCAGTTTAATCCAGTGGTGATACCAAGCCATTTTTTCTGCATTCCCCAGCGCCATATCATCCAAGAGGTAACTAAGTACTTTAAGGTTGTTGAGGGGGTGAGTGTCACAGGCAATAATATAGGCTTGTGCTCGGAGCTGGGCCTTTTTTATGGGATCACTGGGTAGCAGAGAGGGTTGTGGGTAGGTTTCTTCTAGCCATTCTATGATGGCCATAGACTGGGTAATAATCTGGTCTCCCACGATTAAGCTTGGCACTAAACCTTGTGGGTTGGTGGCTAAATAAAAGGTACTGTTTTGGTCTTTATTGAGTAGGTCAACGTATACTTGTTGGTAGTGGACCGCCTTTAAATTAAGCGCAATTCGGACTCGATAAGAAGCTGAAGATTTTGGGTAGTCATATAAAGTAATATCTTGGGCCATGTGATTACGCTGTATATGGAGAATTAAATCTATATCCTTTATGCTAGCAGACATTGTTACTTATGCAACCAAGCGATATAAAAAATGGCCATAGAGCCCTCTAGTACGACCCTCAATTTAGACCGTTTTTTACCTTACCGTTTAAACCGTCTGGCCCATAACGTCAGTGTTTCATTAGCTGCAATCTATACCGATGCATTTGGTATTAGTCGATCACAATGGCGGGTAATGGCGCTACTAGGCCAACATCAATGGCTTACAGCGAAACAAATTTGTTCCATGACCTACATGGACAAAGTAAAAGTATCTCGTGCAGTCAATGGCCTGGTGGTATTAAACTATTTACAAACTAGGCCCCATGAAACCGATAAAAGAGCTGTGATGTTAAGCCTGTCGATGGAGGGAAAAGAGCTTTTTGGCAGTTTAGTGCCACAGGTTCAGTTATGGGAAGATCAATTTTTGCAACGACTCTCTGCGCAAGAGATTAGCCACTTAGCCACTATTATTGATAAGTTGGATCCATCCAATGACAATTAAATTTAATGCTCAAGCAAAAGTCAGTCTAGTGGATCGTTTGCAGAATGATTGGACCCTGAACTAGCTCAGGGTTAGGCCGCCTTATCACCCAGTTTGTTTTGGGTTTTATGAGTCAAACCATGGTACCGTTTTATTACAATTGGGTAACTGCGCTGCTCAGGCGAGGCAGCAAGAAAAATGAACGCCTGTGGGTGAGTCAATTTATGAGCGGCAAATGAACCCACCTAAGATCAAACCCACCTAAGATCAAACCTTAGTGAGTCCAGTGGTCACTAATGGTGTTAAATAACGGGTCATGGATATTGAGTTTTTCTAGGTGCGACGATGTATTATTGAAATAATCCATATTGCTACCTCGGCCGCCATGGGCTTGGCTTATCATGGTTGCACATTGAGCGGCATCATAATCAACGTATTGTTCATGCTGCTGATCTGCAACAAAGGTAATCGCACTAATGGTTCCAGTATCAGTCTTAACTTGGCACACATAGGGTCGATAAAACATAGTCACCATTTCTCGTAACCACAAGTTTTTAAAATCTTCCTGTTTAGATGCCTGTGCAATGCGAAATGCCAAGCCTTCGCAATAACCTCCATCCCGCAATGACAAAACTAATCCAGGGCGCTCCTTTGTGCCTCGATGTACCGTAGATAATGAATTGAAGCCTCGTTGCAAGTCGTGAACTTTACCTTGCTGACTTTCGATGACCTGCATTTCTGGATTCCACATTAACGAACCGTAGGCAAAAATCCATAATTCGTCGGGCAAGGGAAATTCGGCTAAGTAGTGATCAAGGGCATCTAGAACTTGTGTTTGTGGGTAGGCTGACATAATCCATCCTGTAAATAAAAAGGCCTGCGTCAATAAAGATGCAGGCCTTATGCTGTCATATCAGAGGCGCGTTGCCAAGCCTTGTTGCCATTACTGCCTTAGTTGCGAGTGACGTCACCTTGGGCAACAAAGTCAGCAGCCTTTAATGGGCTATGGCTAGAAATATAGTCCTTGAGTACTTCAGCGTCTACAAAACCGGAGTTTACATAGTTGGCATGATCAGACAAGCGAGGATAGCCATCTCCACCCGAAGCCATGTAGGCGTTAATTGCTAGGCGGTATGTTTTGCTTGCTTCAACAAGCTTACCGGCAACCGTGGCACTCTCAATGCTGTTGCCATTCATGGTGATGGTTGTGCCTGCAAACTGCGCAAACGCGCCACTACCCGCTTCTTTGTTAGCGGCCACTTGTAGATAAGGCATGAGTTCCGCACCCGTTAAATCAACGTAGGCTACGGTGTTTGAAAAAGGCTGAACCTTGAGTACGTCTTTATAAGTAATGTCACCGGCGGGCATGTCATCACGGATACCACCAGAATTCATAATGCCTAGATCGGCTTGCACTCGCTCCATTTGTGCCAGAGCAATCAGGTTGCCTAGGTTGGTTTCATTAGTACGGACCTGCTCACGAGCACCTATAAACACTGCATCAGCGTGTCCAATAACCTGCATTAGCTGCTCTTGGCCTTGGTTTTGATAAGGCTCCAGCATGGCTTTTAGGGTTTCATCGGCGACAATTTCTTGATCAATATAAACACTCACTTTTTCGCCATCGATGAGCACTTTTTTCTTCAAGTTAACTGGGATCAACTGGTAGTTGATTACAGAGATTTCACCGTTGCGTAGTTGTAAGTCTAAACGTCCTACGTACTTACCCCATTCCTTAGCTTGCACAATTAAAGTGTCGTTTTGAACGTCTGGGCTAAAGGTTGCAGTTTGACTATGGCCACCTACAATTACATCTAAACCGTCTACGGCTTTAGCCAGAGCCACATCACCTGGGGCGTTGCCACCATTTTCACCAAAGCGATAATGGCCCATGTGGGTAACGGCTACAACTAGGTCGCTATTAGCGGCGATTGCAGGCACAATTTTTGTTGCCACTGCAATGGGTGATTGAATCTCTAGCCCCTGCAAAAACTCTGGATTACCAATACGCACTGTGTCTTGCGTAGTAAAACCCACTACGGCCACTTTAAGTCCGTCTAAGTCAAATATCTCATGGCTTTTAAATAGTGGCATCCCTGTGTCTTGGTTAATAATGTTGGCTGACAAGAATGGAAAACGAGCCCAATCATGCTGTTGTCTTAACACCGAAAGAGGGTTGTCGAATTCGTGGTTACCTAGGGCCATGGCATCGTATGCCATATAGTTCATGCCCTTGAAATCAGGCTCTGCATCTTGTAAGTCAGACTCTGGCACCCCAGTATTGATATCGCCGCCAGACAAAAGTAACGTATGTCCGCCGGTGCCAGCTACTTCATCACGAATGCTTTGAATCAAGGTGGCACGAGCAGCCATACCATACTCACCACTGCGGTTATGCCAAAATCGACCGTGATTATCGTTGGTATGTAAAATGGTTAAATTATAGGTTTTGTCAATAGTTGCAGCAAAAGCATGTTGGCCTGCAAAAGCTATACTGGCAACACAGCTGATTAATACGCCACGTTTGATCGAATTTATCATAGCAATCTCATTATTATTAGATAGAATATTGGGGTTTAAGGTCACCCTAAAAACCATGCGTTATAAATAATATAGTACACACCTACAAAAAAGCACAATGTGCAGACACAGATTAAAATGTCTGGGAGAGTTAAAGCTCACTTGATTCGGCCCGTATCGGCTTTGGCCTTGTGTTGAGCATTTGGGGTAAGGGACTGGGTGAGCTACTATAAGAGCCCCTATAATAGCCACTATCATAGGCACTATTAGAGACAGTATGATGGGGCTTAGATCGGGGCTTAGATCTGGGCTATTGCCTAGAGGTTAGCCATTGTTAGCCCTGCCAAAGGCACTAGTCCTTGCCTGTGGCAGGCCTATGAGCCCTAAATTGGATCGCTATGGCACTCCAAGGGCACCGTCATTCCAGTTTTAGTTCGGCTCATGACCACCGATGTGCGAAACCGTTTAACGTTGCTATCTTCAAAAAACAAACGGTGGGTAAGACGCTCAAAATCTTCTACATCTTTTCCCAACACTACCAAAGCAAAGTCGGCCTCACCGGTAATGTAATAGCATTGTTGAACTTGCGGCTCAGCCACAACCTTCTTGCGGAATAAATCCAGTTGGTGTGACTTTTCCTGCTCCATCTCAACGAAAATTAGGAACGTCATGTTATAGCCAGCTGCTTCTTGAGATATCAAGGCTGTTTCTTGTTCGATAATGCCTGTTGAACGGAAGTGTTTTATGCGCCTTTGCACGGTGGCTACAGATAAACCTGTTTCAGAAGCAATAGACTCAAGCTTTTCACGCGCATTTTTTTGTAATAAGTTTAATATTTTCCGATCGTTTTGGTCCCAGCTTTTCATCTGCGTCTCGCCAGCCTTTTATTTTCAATAAATTCAAACAGATATCAGTATATTGCTCTAATCACGTCATAGTAAAGCATCGATTCGGTAAATATACTCATTCCTCCATCTTTTTTGATCAATAAAGGCCTTGAATTGCTGCTAGTATATTTGCATGCGAATTTTCTAAAGTAATGCTCTTTTAATACTTGATTAAAACCAAGCTTAGGAAGCCAATAATTTTCATTACCAGCATGTTACAGACCACAGTGAATATTATGGTGAATGCCCTTTACTTGGGCACTGGTCCTAAAGCTGAAGGTTAAATGCACCTTTAATGGTGCATTTAACTTAGCAATTGCCTTTAGTTATTCTTTAAGCCATTGTTTTATATTATTTTTTAAAACTGGCACGATAATAGCATCGGTAATAAAAAGTAATGAAAAAGTAATGAAAAAGTAATGAAAAAGTAATAAAAAAGTAATAAAAAAGTAATAAAAAAGTAATAAAAATAACTAGCTGAATGACAATTTAAATAGTTATAGCAAACACAAAAATGGTAAAGCTAATGCAAACGTGGTGTTAAATAGCCCACACCAGATTTAGTTTTGCCTGGTTCTATTTTACTTAAAAGGATCAATAATAGCTCAAGCTATTAAACATTTAACACTAGCCATGGGCATATCCAGGCCTATAGATAACGAGAAGGTTTTATGGAAAAGATTATAGAGTTTCAAAATGTGTCCAAGGCTTTTGGTGACCTAGAGGTATTGAAAAATCTCGATTTGCATGTCCACAAAGGTGAGAAGCTCGCTTTAATCGGTCCCAGTGGTTCAGGTAAAACAACGATTCTTAGAATACTCATGACCTTGGAAACGATCGATACCGGACATGTGGTTATTGATGGTGATTTTTTATGGCACCAGCGGGTTGGCCAAGACCTTGTGCCAGCCAGTGAAAAACATCTGCATTACATGCGCACTAATGTGGGCATGGTGTTCCAGCAGTTCAATCTATTTCCTCACCTTGACGCCATCACCAATATCGTTGAGCCGCAAGTTCTGGTCAAAGGTAAGGACCGCGTTGATGCAACGGTCAAAGCTCAAAAACTGTTAGCGCTTGTTGGTCTCGAAGAGAAAGCCCAACATTACCCCCATGAACTTTCAGGCGGCCAGCAGCAGCGTGTTGCTATCGCCAGAGCCCTAGCCTTAGAGCCAAAGATCATGTTGTTTGATGAAGTTACATCGGCCCTTGACCCAGAACTTGTGGACGAAGTATTAAACGTCTTGCGAGTGCTCGCTGCAGATACCGATACAACGATGTTGACGGTGACTCATGAAATGAATTTTGCCAAAGACTTTGCAGACCGAGTGTTGTTTTTTGATAAGGGTCAAATTGTTGAGTCAGGGCGTCCTGAAGACATTTTTACTGCGCCTAAAGAACCACGAACGCGCGACTTTTTGAAAAAATTTATCAAAGATATCGACTAAAAACAATGGCTTAACACCAATAGATTAACAAGAAGAAGGTGGTGGTCACCTTCTTTTACAACAAAAAGCAAAAAAAGGAAGTGAAATGACTATAACAAGGCTAGAAAGATGCTCACGCGCAATCGCGTTAACGTTGCTCACTGCAGGCTTATCCATGGGTGCAGTATCAACTGTATCAGCAGGTACGCTGGAAGACTTGCGTAAACAAGGCTACGCCACGGTCGCAGTTGCTAATGAACCGCCTTACAGTGACATTAAAGGCGATGGCTACGTTTCTGGTGCAGCGCCAGATGTGGCCCGTGCAGTAATGAAAAAGTTAGGTGTACCTGAGTTGCGAGCTAAAGTGGTTGGCTATGGCGCAATGATCCCTGCATTGATGGCCCGCCGGGTTGATATGGCCACTTCTGGTCTTTATATCAAGCCTAAGCGCTGTGAATCAATCATCTATTCTGAGCCTGATCTTTGTGGTGCAGAAGCTTTTGCTGTTAAAAAGGGCAACCCCCTCAATATCCTCACTTATGAAGACATTGGTAACAACAAAAACGTCACCATGACCACTTGCGCAGGCTGTGCAGAAGAAGCATATGCCTTGGAACGTGGTGTATCTAAAGACCAGATTAAGATCATGACTGATCCACCAAGTGGTATGAAAATGCTACAGCAGGGCCGAGTTGACGTATTTGCGTTATCGGGTCTGGGTACAGCTGATTTGTTGAAAAAAATGAATGATCCTAGCCTTGAAATTGTGATGCCAGTAACCGGTGTCCCAATGGGCTGTGCGGGCGCAGCATTTAACAGTAATGATACGGCGTTCCGTGCGGCTTACGACGAAGCTCTTGCAGAGTTAAAGGCCAGTGGTGAATTCGCTGCTATTGTTGAGCCTTATGGGTTTTCTGCAGCCGCTACATTAGCTGTTAAACGTGACGATTTTTGCCCAGGCAACTAATACCACATCGTTGTCCTAATGTTTAGAAACTGGATACAGCTTTCCATGTGAGAGCTGTATCCTAAGGTGTTAAAATATGGAAGAAATTCTAGAATACTCCCCTATCCTAATTACCGGCACTATTACGACCATTCAATTGACCTTGGCGAGTGCTGTTCTGGCTTTGGTTGTGTCATTTGTGGTGGGGCTATCTAGGTTTTCTGGGCTGCGCACCGTCAGGGTAGCCGCTATTATTTATTTGGAGTTTTTTCGGGGCACATCAGCCATTGTGCAGATGTTTTTTATGTTTTTTGTGCTGCCTTTATTTGGTATTACATTCCCACCACTGCTGGCCGGCATACTGGCCTGTGGTCTTAATTTAGGAAGCTATGGCTCTGAAGTTGTCCGTAGCGCAATATTGTCGGTCAGTCGTGGACAACACGAAGCTGCACTGGCTCTTAACTATACTAATTATCAGCGTTTCCGCTACGTTCTTATCCCTCAAGCTATCCCTGTGATGATACCGACCTTTGGCAACCTGTTAATTGAACTGCTCAAACTTACAGCAGTGGCTTCATTGATTACCATTTCAGATTTAACCTTTATGTCTCAGATTATTCGAGTGCAGACAGCTCTCACTCTGGAACCATTTTTGGTCATTTTAGTGATCTATTTCATCATTGCATCGGTGCTGGTTTGGTTTACCAAACTTGCTGAACGCAAGTTTTCTAAAGGCCGTCACACGATCACGGCAAAAGAGGTTTAAACCATGGAATGGAGTTGGCAAGTTGTTTTTGAGGTTCTACCATCGATGTGGCAAGGACTTATTGTGACCGTGCAAGCAACCATCGTTGGGTCTTTGTTAGCCTATGTCTTAGGCTTGTTGCTAGCACTTTTAAAGATGTCTAAAACGTGGATTATTGCTAAGACCTCTTATTGGGTTTCAGAGAGTGTGCGCCGCACGCCTTTACTGGTGCAATTGTATTTTCTATTTTATGTGTTGCCAGACTTTGGTATTTTCTTGTCGCCCTTCGTAGCAGGGGTGATTGGTTTAGGTATTCATTTTAGTACCTATACTTCTGAGGTTTATCGGGCGGGTATTGAAAATGTGCCCCAAGGACAGTGGGAAGCCTCGCGGGCGCTGAATTACAACGCCTACCAAACTATGAGGCACGTTATTTTACCTCAGGCTATCCCCCCTATGATTCCACCCCTGGCCAATTACTTAATTACTATGTTTAAGGAAACACCGCTGCTATCGGCCATCACAGTGGTCGAATTGTTCAACGCAGCTAACATTTTTTCCAACAGTCATTATAAGTATTTAGCACCAATGACCTTAGTGGGTGTATTTTTCCTTATTGTTTCAGTTCCATCCGCCTATGCGGCCATGAAATTGGAACAGCGGTTCAAGCCCAAAAATACTGGGGCCAGTTAAACGGTTAAAAAATCCAATATGGATGGCTTATAAAGTGAGCGCTAAAGTGGTTAATGAGGTTAAGGCAATATGACAAAAGGAACGCTAACCTCCACTCACTGGGGCACTTATCGGGTTGAAAGTGAAAATGGAGTGCCTACTGCACTGCACCCCTTTGAGGAAGATCCCCATCCGTCTCCCATAGGCGATTCTATGTTAGAAACCCTTGCTGGACCATGTCGTATTGATGCACCTATGGTGCGGCGTGGATTCCTAGAGCAGGGAATATCTAGCGATAGGTCAGCCCGGGGAAAAGATGAATTTGTGCAAGTGGGTTGGGACCAAGCACTGGATTTAGTCGCATCTGAGTTGAATAGGGTGCGAGACACATTTGGTAATGGTGCGATTTATGGTGGCTCCTATGGCTGGGCGAGCGCGGGACGGTTTCACCACGCCCAAAGCCAGTTGCGCCGGTTCATGAACCTGTTCGGCGGCTGTACAGTATCGAGAAATACCTACAGTTATGCTTCAGCAGAAGTCATTATGCCCCATGTTGTAGGTTCAATGAATGAGTTATTACTGGAGCATACGTCTTGGCGTTCGATTGCAGAAAGTGGTGCGCTGGTGGTTGCATTTGGGGGTATGGCTCCTCGTAATGGGCAGGTCAATGCCGGTGGCATTGGGCGCCACAGTCAAGCGTCTGACATGCTTGGGGCAAAGCAAGCGGGGGTTGAGTTTGTTAATATCAGTCCAGATCAATCCGACATGGCACCTGAGTTAAACGCCGACTGGTTGGCGATAAAACCCAATACAGATGCCGCTTTAATGCTTGGACTGGCGCACACGATTGTAAAAAATGATTGGCATGATAAGGCATTTTTAGACCAATATTGCACTGGATTTGATCAATTTTTACCCTATCTTAATGGAACGTCTGACGGTCAACCTAAGGACGCATCATGGGCCGCAGACATTAGCGGTATTCCCGTCCAAACCATCACTGCTCTTGCCCACCGTATGAGTCATGTAACGACGATGGTCAATATTAGTTGGTCTTTATCACGCCAACAGAATGCCGAGCATATTTATTGGATGCTGGTGGTGCTAGCAGCCCTTTTAGGTGGCATTGGTAAACCTGGTTCAGGTTTTGGCTTAGGTTTGGGTGCGGTCGCTGGGGTCGGCAGCCATCGCGCTAAGGCCCCATGGGCTGCTTACCCAACGGGTAAAAATCCTATAGACAGCTATATTCCGGTGGCTCGCGTTGCGGATATGCTGGAGCGCCCAGGCGCAGCTTATCAATACGATGGGATGACGCGAACATACCCAGACATTCGCATGGCTTACTGGGTGGGTGGCAATCCATTTCATCATCATCAAGATCTCAACCGTCTGCGAAGAGTATGGGAAAACCTTGAAACTGTGATTGTTCATGAACCTTTTTGGACCCCATTAGCGCGTCATGCAGACATTGTTTTACCCGCAACTCTAGCTTTAGAACGCAATGACTTGGGAGCGTCCCCTCGAGATGATTACCTGATTGCCATGCGACAAGCGGCCACACCCCATGGCTTGGCCAATAATGATCATAATATTTTCGCTGCTTTGTCTGAGCGCCTGCACTGTGCTTCTGAGCATAATGGTAACTTTGCAGAGGCCTTTACTGAGGGTAAGAGTGAGGAGCAGTGGCTGCAAGACCTCTACCAAACAAGTGCCAGTCGAATTAACAAGCTTGGCTTTGAGATGCCTGATTATGCAGCCTTTGTTGAGCAAGGTTTTGTCAAGTTAACTGATCCACAGAGGCCTAGGGTTTTACTGCAGGCGTTTCGTCATGATCCTGTGGCCCATCCTCTAACGACGCCTTCGGGACGCATTGAGATCTTTAGTGACGTCATTGCTAGTTTTGGTTTAAATGATTTTCCTGGCCATCCCATCTGGTGTGAGCCCACTGAATGGCTGGGTTCGCCAGCTGTCAAAGAACACCCACTGCACATGATTACCCATCAGCCAGCGCGGCGCTGCCATAGTCAACTCGATCATGGTGCCCATAGCCGGGCGGGAAAAATTAATGGCCGTGAACCTTGTCGAATGAATCCACAGGATGCAGCTGCTCGTGGTATTGAAGAAGGCAGTATGGTGCGCATATTTAATCACCGTGGATCCTGTGTCAGTGCTGCTCAGTTTGATTCTGGGGTGCGTGAAGGTGTGTTGATGATGGCAACGGGAGCATGGTATGACCCTGACTGGAAAGGCGATGAAAACTGTTGTAAGCACGGCAATCCAAATACCTTAACCCAAGATTTACCCACCTCTCAGATTGCACAAGGTCCTGGTGCTTTGACGTGTTTGGTAGAGGTTGAGGTTTTTGTAGGTTTTGCACCCGATGTGACGGCTTTTGTGCCACCAAAGATCACTTCATTGCCGCCTAAAACGAGCATTGGCTAAGCGTGGTGTAAATGCATCACAGTAAAGCATGGTTTTGATAAATATAAGCATCCTTGGGCTATATTTGATCTATATAGGCCGGCAGGTCTTGGTATTATATAGATTGAATATGGTTTAATCAGGGCGCCACTCGTGGCGATTGATGGGCTTAAAACATACGGCTGTATTAACATCACCCGCAAATTAACATTGCTTTATATTTAATTAGTGAGGGTGAATATGAGCCATGCTCAAACACACGTTATGGGCAAAGCAACACAAGGGAAGAGGGTGATAGCATTGGTTAACTTGAAGTCAAATTTGTTGGCAATAGGTGCTGTGAAAAACCTTAGGCGTGTGACAATATAGGCGGCCAAATTACCAGCCTATAGATTGTTATGTCCCTAACCTTGAATCACACCTTTTTACGCTTCATGCCGTGGCTTTTTGTATGGGTATGGAGCACCGGTTTTTTGGTGGCTAAATTAAGTGGGTCTTATGCAGAACCCTTTACCTTACTCAGTTATCGTTTCGCCTTAGCGCTAATTGTACTAGGGGTCATTACCAAATTAATGCATAGCCGTTGGCCCTCAAGCTGGCGTTTAGTGATGCACTGTATGGTGGTTGGGTTGCTGCTGCACGGTATTTATTTGGGTGGAATTTTTCAGGCTATCTCACTCGGTATGCCAGCTGGGCTCAGCGCCATGGTTATTGGCTTACAGCCCCTAACGATGGCCTTATTGGCAGGGCTGATGTTGGGTGAGCGGGTGTCTAAACGACAATGGTTGGGCCTAGTGATGGGTTTAATTGGCCTCTATCTGGTATTAGGCGAGCGCTTTGCCCTTGACCCGAGCACGATGTTTGAGGGCTTTTCGGGTTGGGCGCCAGTACTTGTGGGTTTGGCGCTGCTGGGTATTGCTTTTGGTACCTTATATCAAAAGAAATATTGTTTTGAAGTCGAGCACCTCACCTCTATTTGGTTACAGTATTTAGCAGGGTTGGTGTTTACGCTGATCATTGCCTTTGCCTTTGAAACGCGAGTTGTGGATTGGCAGTGGCAGTTTATTGCCAGCTTAACGTGGCAGGTATTAGCCTTGTCTATTGGAGCCGTATTATTACTGATGATTATGATACGCCAAGGCGCAGCGGCTAAAGTGGGTAGTTTTTTTTACCTGGTCCCGCCCACAGTAGCGATACAGGCATGGTTTTTATTTGGTGAAGCCATGGGCCCCCAGGGTTTAATAGGCATTGCTTTAATTGCAGCTGGGGTGGCACAAGCGATGGTGCCAAGCGGTAATTAATTATTTGAGTGAATTTTTTTGGAGTTTTACATGACGTCATCAACTATGGTTTTACCAGGTCGGTTAGATTTATTTCATAATACTAAAGCCGACGCAAAGCTAGTCTATGGTAACCAACGCAAAGCCATTCTGAGTGTGGATAAGGGTAAACAGGCGATGGAGACCATTGCTAGTTGGCCTAATTATCAAGTCACAGATTTGCATCGACTCACCGGTATGGCAGAGCAGGCCAATATAGACCAAATTTATTATAAAGATGAAAGTAGCCGCTTTGGTTTAAAGAGCTTTAAAGCCTTGGGTGGTGCATACGCCGTGACAAAGTTCTTAAAGCAACACTTGGGCCGATTAAATGGTGAAGAACCCACTATGGCGCAGTTATTATCGGGGCATTACCAAGAGCAATTAAAAGACGTGGTGGTGAGCTGTGCCACAGATGGCAACCATGGTCGTTCGGTGGCTTGGGGTGCACAAATGTTTGGTTGCCAGTGTATTATCTATATTCATCGTGATGTCTCTGCTGGCCGTCAATTAGCGATGGAAACCTATGCGGCTCAGGTGATCCGTATTACTGGTAATTATGACGAGTCTGTCCGTCAGGCTGCAGCTGATGCAGAACTTTATGGCCGCGAGATTATTTCTGATACCAGCTACGAAGGCTACACAGAAGTACCTGCCAATGTCGCTCTAGGCTATACGGTCATGTTGTCTGAAACGGTTGAGCAACTTAATGGCGAAATTCCAACGCATGTGTTTATTCAAGCTGGAGTTGGTGGCTTAGCAGCCGCTGTATGCGGTTATTTTTGGGACTTGTGGGGTGAGCAGAGGCCGCGTTTTGTAGTGGTAGAGCCTGAGGCGGCAAATTGTCTGCAAGAAAGTGCCAAAGTGGGCCAGCTAACCGTTGTAGACGGGGATTTAGATACCTTAATGGCAGGTCTTGCCTGTGGTGAGGTTTCTCACATTGCGTGGGATGTTTTGGAACAAGGTGCAGATGACTTTATTACCTTAAGCGAAAATGCAGTGGCTCCCTGTATGCAAGCATTGGAACAACACAGCCCAAGTATTGAAGCGGGCGAATCTGCGGTTGCAGGTTTAGCCGCCTGTTTAATTGGAGCGCAACAGCCCCATTGGCGAGCGGCATTAGGACTTAATGATCAAAGTAAGGTGTTGGTATTAGGCACAGAGGGCGCTACAGACCCAGAGCTTTATCAGCAATTGGTTTTTGGCGCATAATAGTTTGCTGAGCAGACTGAGGTAGAGAGCATGACTCAATATACATTAACCGAAGCGCCGCAACGGCAGTTCTCTTTAGTTGAGTTTGAACAGCGTATGGCACGTGCACAAGCGATGATGCGAGCGCTTAAACTAGATGGTGTGTTATTGACCACTGAGACTAACGTGCGTTATTTCTCTGGGTATTTCACTCAATTTTGGCAGAGCCCTACGCGGCCTTGGTTTTTGATTCTACCGGCCATAGGTAAGCCCATAGCAGTGATTCCTACCATTGGTGTAGTGGGTATGAGCAATACATGGGTTGATGATGTGCGCACTTGGCCTTCACCATTTCCAGAAGATGATGGCGTCAGCTTGTTGAGTCAAACTCTTGCTGAATTACCCAAGCGGTTTGGTCGCTTGGGGATGACGCTAGGCCGAGAGACACACTTGCGCATGCCGCAGCAGCAAGTGCAGTCTTTGTATGCATCGAGTCATTTTGAGTTGGTGGATGTGAGTCGTGATGTATTACATTTACGCAGTATCAAATCTGCAGCCGAAATCAACCGCGTTGCCCACGTGTGTGAAGTCACTTCTAAAGCCTTTGCCCAACTACCAAGTTTTGCTCAGGTGGGTATGACTGAACGTGATGTGGTGGCGCAATTCAGAATGGAACTGTTGCGTCAAGGCGCTGATCACTCGCCTTTTATTGTCTCTTCTTCGGGTACCGACGGTTATGATGACATTATTATGGGGCCAACGGATAGAGTCATTGAAGACGGCGATGTATTGATCATTGATACAGGCACTGTATGGCAAGGTTATTTTTGCGATTTTGATCGTAACTGGTGTTTTGGTGACTGTTCTAAAGAAACCAAGGCTGCCTATAGCACAGTATATGAAGCAACTGATGCAGGCTTTGCGGCTGCCAAACCGGGTAATACAACGAGTGATTTATACCGTGCTATGTGGCCTATTATGCAAGCAGGCGGGGCCTTAGGCAACGACGTAGGCCGCTTAGGCCATGGCCTTGGTTCTGATCTTACTGAGTGGCCATCAAACACAGCTAGCGATGACACTCTGCTAGAAGTGGGTATGATCATGACGCTTGAGCCTGGCATGGCTTACTTAAATGGTCATGGGCAAGTAAAGCAAATGGTGCATGAAGAGAATATTGTGATTACCGAACATGGCGCCCAATGGCTCTCGACGAGAGCAGCGGTGGAGCTACCTCTGTTAGGTTAAATTTTCAATAGTTCTTCAATCCATGCGTCAACAAGGTAATTTGTTGGCGCATTTTTTTTATGGATTACTGCATAATCTGTGGTGTAGCGAAAATGGTCAGCACTGAGGGCTTTCATTTTATCTTGTTGTACCCATTGGTCAGCATAGTGGGTAGGTAGAAAACCAATAAAACATCCGGTCATAATAAGAAAGGCAACGCCCTCACGGTCGGTGGCGGTAGATGTGGTTTTTAGTGTTTGATATTGCACTTTGGTGAGCGCTGTTTGTGCGTAGGCTGGGGCCACGGCATCATAATTGGGGACTAAGGTTATGACATCTTGCTGCTCTGCTTTGGCAAATAATGGGTGATGGTGACTACAATATAACCGAGACTCTTCTGTATAAAGTGGAATGTATTCTAGTTCTGACATTTGCCTTAGCCGCGGAATAGCACCCACGTTTAAACGACCATCTAATACAGCCTTTTCAATTTCATTGGGTGGCATCATACTAATGTTGATGCCAATGTCTGATGCTTTCAACTTGAGCTGGCGTAGGGCGTTGGTAATTTTCATGTGTGGCAGAGTGACCAAATTATCAGCAATACCGATGTTCAAATCCCCTTTGAGTTGGTCGTGTAGTGCGTTTACTCGGGTACGAAAACCTTCGATAGAGGTGAATAATTGTAAAATCGCCTCATACACTTGCTGTCCCGCATCGGTCACCGAGAAACCTGCTCTCCCACGTTGACATAGTCGCAACCCTAAGCGGGTCTCTAAGTCGCTCATCGCCATGCTAATTGCAGCTCTGCTAATATTAAGCTCCACTTCCGCGGCTGCAAAGCCACCGGCCTCAACTACTGTTCTGTAGATGCGTAGCAGGCGTAAATCGATATCGGATAAGCGGCTTAAACCCAAGTGTGTTGACATACTATTAGTTAATCATTTAGTTAAGTTAGTGTAAATAACTTAATATTTAACTGTCGTAAATGCAAGCTTAAACTAGAGCCAATATTAACGATGGAGTGTCACCATGAGTTTTGAATCACTTACCGGTGGTTTGAGCCGCGAACAGCTTGAAGCCCACTGGATGCCGTTTACGGCTAACCGTCAGTTTAAGGAAAAACCACGCATGATCGTGGCAGCTGAAGAAAGTCATTATATTACTGCCGATGGTCGCCGTATTTATGATGGCCTTTCAGGTTTGTGGTGTTGTGGCTTTGGTCATAATAGACCAGAAATCACAGAAGCTGTGCATCAACAAATGAAAACACTGGACTATGCTCCAGCTTTTCAACACGGCCATCCAAAAGCGTTTGAACTGGCAGACCGATTAGCCAAAATGACGCCCCAAGGTTTGGACTATGTATTCTTTACTAACTCGGGTTCAGAATCTGCCGATACCTCGTTAAAAATGGCGCGTGCCTATTGGCGCCAATGTGGACAGCCTAGCAAAACTAAGTTAATTGGGCGTAGCAAGGGTTATCATGGTGTAAACTTTGGTGGTATCAGTGTGGGTGGTATCGCCGCCAACCGTAAAATGTATGGCGCTGGTATAGAAGCTGACCATTTACCCCATACCTTATTAGCCGAAAATGCCTTTAGTAAAGGTATGCCAGAACATGGTGTAGAACTTGCGGATCATTTGTTAGAGCAAATTGCCTTACATGATGCCTCTAATATTGCCGCCGTTATTGTGGAGCCTTTTGCGGGTTCAGCAGGTGTTGTTGTGCCACCTCAGGGCTATTTACAGCGCTTACGTAAAATCTGTGATGAGCACAATATTTTATTGATTTTTGATGAAGTTATTACTGGTTTTGGACGCGCAGGCGCAGCTTTTGGTGCCGATGCATTTGGTGTGATCCCTGATATCATGAATCTGGCTAAAGGCCTAACTAACGGCACCATTCCCATGGGTGCTGTGGTTGCTAAAAGTGAGATTTACCAAACCTTTATGGATGCGGGTGGGCCGGACTATATGGTGGAATTCCCCCATGGTTATACTTATTCTGGTCACCCCATTGCCTGTGCTGCTGGTTTAGCGGCTATGGATATCTTTGAAAATGACCAGTTAGCGCAGCGTGCTGCAGATCTTGCCCCCCATTTTGAAGACGCTATTCATAGTTTAAAAGGTTTAAACTATGTGTCTGACATTCGCAACTTTGGTTTAGCGGGGGCTTTAACGATTGAAGCCTATGCAGGAGAGCCGGTTCGACGTCCCTATGAAATCGCTATGAAAGCGTGGGACCTTGGTTTTTATGTGCGTTATGGTGGTGATACTATACAATTAGGACCTAACTTTTTGAGTGAAAAAGAGGACATCACGCGCCTCATTAGTGCCTTAGGTGATGCCATTCAAAGTTTGGATTAACCCTGAGTTAGACATTTTACCAATAGTGCTTTTCATAGGGTCAGGTTACTATGGTGTTTAGAAGAACAATTACGTCCTAAATGTGGACAGCGAGGAAGCAAAATGCAAGTAGTAGGACATTTTATTAACGGTGCTATGGTTACCGATACTCAGCGCGTACAAGACGTCTTTAATCCAGCTACCGGTAAGGTAGTGCGTCAAGTCGCATTGGCCAGTAAAACCACTGTAGAAGAGGCGATCTCTGCGGCCCAAGCTGCTTTTCCAGCGTGGCGTAATACGCCGCCAATTAAACGCGCACGCGTAATGTTCCGCTTTAAGCAGCTACTTGAAGAAAATGCTGACAAAATTTGTGCAGCCCTCACCAATGAACACGGTAAAGTGTTAGACGATGCCCATGGCGAACTCATTCGGGGTATTGAAGTGGTTGAATATGCCTGTGGTGCACCGACCTTATTAAAGGGTGAGCACAGTAAGAATGTAGGCCCAGCCATTGATAGCTGGTCTGAATTCCAACCTTTAGGTGTGGTTGCGGGTATTACCCCGTTTAATTTTCCAGCCATGGTGCCAATGTGGATGTTCCCCATGGCAATTGCCTGCGGTAATACCTTTATATTAAAGCCCTCTGAACGTGACCCAAGCGCACCGCTGCTCATTGGCCAGCTATTAAAAGAAGCGGGTTTGCCAGATGGTGTGTTTAATATCGTCAATGGTGACAAGGTGGCAGTGGACACAATTCTTGAAGATGCCCGTGTGCAAGCCGTCAGTTTTGTTGGCTCTACCCCTATCGCTGAATATATTTATGCCACAGGTACCGCTAATGGCAAGCGTATTCAAGCTCTAGGTGGGGCTAAGAACCATGCCATTATAATGCCTGATGCCGATATCGATAACGCCGTTAATGCGCTCATGGGGGCCGCTTATGGCTCTTGTGGCGAACGCTGCATGGCGATCTCTGTTGCTGTGTGTGTGGGTGACGAAGCAGCCGATGAATTGGTGGCTAAGCTTAAACCCCAAGTTGAGGGGCTTAAAGTGGGTAATGGTACCGACGTAAGCAACGAAATGGGCCCATTGATTACGGCCGCAGCTCAACAACGAGTGCGCAGTTTAGTGAGTGAGGGTATCGAACAAGGTGCAGACCTCGTTGTTGATGGCAGAGAGTTGGTTGTTGAGGGCCATGAAGACGGCTTCTTCGTAGGTGGCTGCTTATTCGATAAGGTCACCAAAGATATGGTGGTTTACCAACAAGAGATCTTTGGCCCTGTGCTTTGTGTAATGCGTGTTGATACCATGCAAGAAGCCATGCAGCTGATTGATGATCACGAATTTGGTAACGGCACTTGCCTGTTCACTCGTGACGGCGAAGCTGCACGTTATTTCTCTGATAATATCAAAGTGGGTATGGTCGGCATTAACGTGCCACTCCCAGTGCCAGTGGCCTACCATAGCTTTGGTGGTTGGAAACGTTCATTATTTGGTGACTTGGGTGCGCATGGACCTGACGCCATCCGTTTCTACACCCGCCGTAAGACCGTGACTCAACGCTGGCCCTCTAGTGGTGTGCGTGACGGCAAGCAGTTTGCCTTTCCATCTTGATCTAACGAGCTAAGTTGTGGTTAACAAAGCCTGGCATCTGCTGGGCTTTTTTATACCCATTGTTAAGTAAATATAAGTAAACTAGCTTTATTGTGGTTTACACCTTAAATTTTGGGTAGGTTTACTTTAAAATTGTGGCTTCATTACTTTTACGTAAAGGCGATTTTATTCATGGGATTATTATCTAGTATAAAGGCATTTCTGTTTCGGCCTATTGAAGAAGGTTCCGACAGTAAAGGCGCTAAGAGTAGTCAGCATCATGAACATAAAGGCTTTAGTATAGAAACCCAACCCCTCAAAGAAGGTGGCACCTTTCGAGTACAGGGATGGATTCGTAACGCAGGTAAAGAACACCACTTTATTCGTGCTGACCAATCCCATAGTCTTGAAGGTGGCCATGAATTAAGTTTGTTCAAAGCTAAGCAATGCATCGATCAGCTTGGCGACCAACTGTTTAAATAAGCCATTCAACAACAGTGTTGAATGACTTCTCATCAAGCTTGTTAGTCGTTGGCACTAGCAACCATAGTGGCTAGCACCACAATTACGTCACCAATTTCGGTTAGAGGTGCGTGTCTGCGGCCAAGGACTATGCCACTCATGCCCGCGTAATAGTGGCTCGCTGCTGCTCCAGTGCGATAGCGGTTATGCACGCTAGCAATTAAATCACCCTGCTGAATCTGTGCCCCAATGTCCACCTTAAGCTCTAATAACCCCTGGTCTTGACTCACGTGGTAACAGGCATCATCTTGCATTTCTAATCGCTGTGTTGCTTGGGGAAGTTCAGGCTCTCCGGCAATGATGCCGGTAAACTTAAGAAAGTTTTGCAGCCCGCGATCGGCAATGGCCATAGTGGCTGGAGTAGTCGTGCCCCCGCCTCTTAACTCCGTGGTCACAAATACCTTACCTTGCTTTTCAACAGCCGTGTCATAAAGCTGGGTCGCGTCCATTTCTACCATTAACAGGGTATAGGGAGCACCAAATAATAAAGCGCCATTGATACACGTTTGTTGTTGGGCTTTATCGTCTAAACGGTGGGCGGCAGCAAAGGGAATGATGTCCAAAGTTTTGCCACCCGAATGGATGTCTAAGGCGTAATCGCACATAGGCACCAAAATGCGATTAAAGTAGTCTGCTATGCGTTCGGTCAAGGTGCCGCTAGGGTGACCCGGAAAAGCGCGGTTCATATTGCCCGCATCAATGGGTGAAGTCCGAGAACCCGCTTCAAAAGCCGGTTGGTTCATCATCGGTACAATGATGACACGGCCTTGCACCTGTTTTTCTTCAAGGCTATTGGCCAGTTTGAGTAAGCTGGTAGGACCTTCGTACTCGTCACCGTGATTGCCCCCCGTGAGTAACGCAGTGGGCCCATAACCGTGCTTTATTTGGCAACTTGGAATCATGATACTGCCCCAAGCCGAACGATCACTGGAATAGGGCAGTTGTAAAAAGCCATGTTGTACGCCGTCAGCATCAAAATCGATAGTGGCGCTAATACTAGTGTGAGGTAATGGGTCAGAACGCATAAGCACAGCTCTTACTTTATAAAGGTTGCTCGACTGACATGAGCCAGGGTTTCATTGCCAGTAGGGGTAATTAATACCGCTTCTGTGGTTTCCATGCCCCACGTGTCCATCCACAGACCGGGCATAAAATGAAAGGTCATGCCGGCTTCTAGTACAGTGTCGTCACTGGGCCGCAGGCTATAGGTGCGTTCGCCCCAATCTGGAGGATAGCTTAGGCCAATAGGGTAACCACAACGAGCATCACCTCGATCGAAGCCATGCTGTGACAAGGTTTGTCGCAGGCTAGCGGCAATGTCGCCGCAAAGTGCACCAGGTTTAGCAATGGCAAGGCCATTTTCTAGGCCTTCTAATACCGCCGCTTCAGCTTTCATGTAGGCGGCATCTGGGGTACCTAAATAAATAGTTCTAGACAGGGGGCAATGGTAGCGTTTATAGCAGCCTGCAATTTCAAAAAAGGTGGCCTCGCCAGCTTTCATGGGGCGTGCGTCCCATGTTAAATGAGGTGCAGAAGCATCAATACCAGAAGGCAGTATGGGCACGATGGCGGGATAATCGCCAGCTAAACCATCGACTCCGCTGATGCCCGCTTGATAAATCTCGGCAGCCAACAGGTGCTTGGGCAAACCGACAGCAATTTTATCCCGAATAGCGTGATGCATTTTACTCACAATGCGTCCTGCAACCCGCATGTATTCTATTTCTTGCGGCGATTTTATTTTACGACACCAGTTAACCAAGCCTGTGGCATCTAATAGCTTGGCTTGTGGTAAACCCTTGACTAAAGCGGCATGAGCTCGTGCACTGTAATAATAGTTGTCCATTTCCACTCCGATGACACCTGTGGCCCAGCCTCGCTCTGGCAGTACCGTTGCGCTGAGGTAATCCATAGCGTGGTGGGGCGGGTTCATGACGTAATGATCGTCAAAACCACAGATGTGTGTCTCATCCATGTACACTGTGCGTCTTGCACCGTCGGCGTCAATGCCACGACCATACCAAACGGGGTCTCCGACGGGACCAATTATGACGCATTGGGGGGTATAAAATGACCAGCCATCATAACCTGTAAGCCAAGACATGTTAGATGGGTCGTGGCTTAATAGGGTGTCGATGCCCTGTGCAGCCATGCTTTGACGCACTGTTGCTAAGCGTTGGGCATATTCTTCACGACTAAAACTTAACTCTATATCATGCATCTAACATCTCCATTAAATTAGTAGGGTCAGTGGTTTCATCAAACCCCCAATGCGCTTGGTAAAGTTTTTTAAGCTGGCAATAATTTGCCACTAGGTAGCTTTTTCTGATGGCAAAATAAACATCAATTTGGCCAACTTTTAAGGCGCTGATGAGTTGAGTGACTTCTGCTTCCAAACTCTGCTGTTCTCTATCTAATGCATCTTTACTTAAATGTAATAACCACCAAAAACGTGTTGTGTTGAAATAGAGTTGGCTGCAAAACTGGGCCAAATAAGGGTCATCAATTAAGCTGCTGCTAAACTCGAACAGGTCCATGATAGTTTCTGATAAGCTTTGGTTACTCCATTGACTGGCCTCTACTCGGCTTTGAAAAGCCTTTAACCAAGCGGCGTCTGTGTCACTAATAGCGTGCTGGTTGAGCCGAATTACTGTGTCGTATAAATCAATACGTAAGTGGTAAATTGAGCGCAATTCTTGCCAATTTACATCGGTTACGTAACTGCCTGCGCCATGGCGGGTATTCACCAAACCCTCCATTTCCAAACGATTTAATACCCACCTTATAGGGGTGCGGCTAACGGAATAATCTTGGGCTAATTTCACCTCAGACAAGCGTACGCCAGGTGCCAGTTGTAAGGTACAAATACGACGGCGTAAATGTTGCAAAATGTGTTCGTTAGATAGGCGCGAATTAGCCGTTATTAGGTTTGATGGGGCAGTGGGTAGGGGCGTTACGAGCATCATTTTTTATCGACTATAGACCAATGCTTAAGACTAGCTAAATTAATACTTGTATACAAGTATTAATTTATACCTTTTTATTATGTGGAAAATCTTGGTCATTGGTCCTATGATGTAGCTTTAAAGAGGCAAGGGTTTTATGCAAAATAGC
>CAWUTT010000123.1:0-8773 GCA_963925635.1 uncultured Pseudomonadales bacterium
AAAGTTGGATTCGCTGCTCCAATAAACTTCGGGCTCTATGCCCAAAAACACCCGAGTATTAATCGAAGGTGATTTACAGTCTGCTTCAACTAAACTGGTCATATCGTCTGTTTCAGGCACCCGCCAATCTTCAAAGCCTGCCAGCTCTAATGATTCAGCCCAATCTTTGGCGTCTTCAAAAGGCAGCATTAGCGGTTCCCCTTGGCACTCACCATCCAACCATGCTTGACCAGCACCGCATCGGTACCAAATTAGGCCGGTAAGGGGGTCTGCAACTAAGCCATTGTCCATAAGCTGATAATGACCATCGGTTTGATGTGTTGAGAAATATTCAGCACATTTGGGTGCCTTATCTACACTGCCATAGCTCAGGGTTGAGCACGCAATAGCAAGAAAAAAAGGTACGAACTTCATATATCATCCTCGTTAATACGACACACTATCGACTAATTATAGCGTAACTTAAACCTGATAATGCAAGCTAATTGTAAAGTTATCGCCAAACATCCAAGGCGTTAGGCATCACAAAGCTAAATATTTATTACATTTGGTCGATAATATTGGATATTATAGCAATTGTATTATTTGAGGGTGGATAACCTCCCTATAAGAATTTAGTAGTTACACGTTGGTTGGAGATAAGATAGATGGATTTAGCAACAATTATTGGATTTATTGCAGCTTTTGGAATTGTTGCCACGGGCATTCTTATGGGTGGCCCCATGGGTATGTTTGTTAATGGTGCGTCTATTTTTATTGTAGTGGCTGGTTCTTTGGCTGTGGTATTAATGCGTTCATCTTTGGGAGACTTTATTGGCGCCGCTAGTCTGGCGGGTCAGGCATTTTCTAACAAAGTGGATAAACCAGAAGACCTTATTGAAAAGGTGGTTGAACTTGCCACTATTGCTCGTAAAGACGGCATGATCGCGTTGGAGTCTCAGGAAGTAAGTAATGCCTTTTTAAGTAAAGGTATGGGCATGCTAGTTGATGGTCAAGACGGTGCTGCGATTAAGTCAGCACTGTCCACCGAAGCAGGTATGTCAGTGCGCAGAGCTAAAGCCGGTGGCGCTATTTTTGAATCTTGGGGAGACTTTGCGCCAGCTATGGGTATGATCGGCACTCTCGTGGGTTTGGTGCAAATGTTGGCTAATATGGGGGATCCAAAATCCATTGGTCCCGCTATGGCTGTGGCTCTGTTAACCACTCTTTATGGCGCCGTGATTGCCAACATGATTGCCTTTCCGATTATGCAAAAGCTGGAACAGCGTTCAGAAGCTGATGCGATTAACAACGAACTGATCATTAACTCCCTGACCTTCATTTCTGCAGGTGGTAATCCACGAGTGATGGAAGCAATGTTGTATAGCTACTTATCGCCTAAAGTCCGCGCTAAGTTAGAATCAGCCGCGTAATTGATTGTTATTTAAGGAGAAACAATCATGGCTGACGAGAATAACGAAGACCAAGAAAATGCAGAAACGCAAGAACAGCCCAATGGTGCTGAGGTTTCTGACGTTGAAGAATTAAAAGAAGGACAAGAGGCGCAAGAAGAGGTTGAGGCAGCCGCTGCTCCAGAAGAAGATGAAACAGAAGAGTGTCCTGTTTGTAAAAAAGGTGCACCACTGTGGATGGCGACTTTTGCGGATATGGCGACCTTATTGATGGCCTTTTTCGTGCTAATTTTATCCTTTTCAGAAATGAAAACCCTCAAATATACGCAAATTGCAGGCTCCATGAAAAGTGCCTTCGGTGTGCAAAAAATGGTCAAGGTGCCTGATCCCCCAAAGGGAACCAGCATCATCAGTTTATCATTTAGCCCTACCGTGGCAGAAACGGCGGTATTGGATCAGGTGAAACAGCAAACCACTGAAACCACCCAAAAAGACTTAGATTTAAAAACTGAGAAGAAGAAGAAAGACTACGACGTTAATGTCGAGCAACAAAAAGTAGCAGAAGCCCTAGCAGAGGAAATTGCCAATGGCGAGGTTGAGGTGACTATACAAGACAACCAAGTGGTGGTTGAATTGAAAGGCCCTGGCAGCGTTGGAGAAGCAGAAAAAGACCAAGAGCAAGGCTTTGTGCCTGAGGCAACGGTTGAACTGTATGCCAAAATCGCAGCTGCTCAGCAGATCACCGAAGCCACCATTAAAGTACAAGACGCGCAGTCGCAGCAGCAGCAGCAAGAGCAGGTGGTGAACGAGCAGCAGCAGCAGCAAGCTAAGCAGGCGGTTGCAGATCTGCGGGTTGTGCTTTCTGAGGCCGTGGCCCAAGGTTTAGCTGAAGTGGAGCAAGAAGGCACTAAGATTATTGTTCGGCTTACCGAAAAGGGTGCTTTCCCTGGTGGTGGTGCCCAACTTAACCCTAATGCTTTGCCGATGATTAGAGCTTTGAGTGAAACCATTAATGCGAATAAAGGTCAGGTGATTGTGACTGGACATACGGATAACCGTCAGGTACCCGCAGGCAGTGAATTCCCCAGTAACTGGGACTTATCTGCAGTGCGCGCCGCGGCGGTGGCCGATTCGTTAAGTAGTTTAATGAATATACCTAAGCAGCGATTGTCTGTTGAAGGCATGGCTGATACTCAGCCCTTAAACGAAAATAGGTCAGCAGAAGATCGGGCGCGCAATCGCAGGGTTGAAATAGTATTAGATATTGCAGGTGTAGAACAATAATCGTGACAGAGCTTAGACGATAGCGTCTACGGAGGCGCGTTGTTCTGGTTTTTCTATGGCAGTGTAGGCGGCAGCGGCTTGTTGGCTGCGCTGGGTGGGCATGTCTGTATAAGAGTTTAAGCCATCACTGCCTTTAGCCGTTTCGGCTTTAGCGCTAAGGTTTAATTGGCTAGCTCGCCAAGCCGCAGCCTCTAAATTGGCTTTCTGTCTGCTTTGATCGGGAGGCTCTGGAGGCGGAGCTGAGGTGGAGACCTCTTCTGCTGTCGGAAAAGCGTTTTCGGCGCGCAACTTAGCTTCCTGATGCATCACAGGTTGTTGTACAGTAGGGGTTATTGGCGCAGCATTACTTACGTTCATGGTTGCAGTGTAACAAATATTTAAACAATATAGCAAAGGGGGGCAGATGATCGATAGTGGACCCCAACCCTTAGCGCCGTCAAGCGGTGTGGTTAGACCTGGTGTTAATCTTGGTAATGGTCCAGTATTGCCGTCGATTACCTTAATTAAAGGTCAAATCATCGAAGGTGTGGTGCTGCAAACGCAACCTCGGTTGTTGGTCGAAACTGCCAGTAGCATTTTTAGTGCAGCCACTAGTGCCGCAGCTTACACCCTGGGGGAGCGCTTGTTATTTAGAGTGTTAGACCCAGAAGTTCATCCGCCTCGTTTAGAGCTGTTACGTGCTGGACAGCTGCCTGAATCTTCCCTAGCCCAACAAAGCGCCTTTTTACGCAGCCTATTATACCGCCATGATGGCCTTAAACCGCTGCAACAATGGTTGTCTAGTCATTTGGCTAATACCAAGTTGCCCACTGCATTAGCGGCGCTATTAAAACAGTTCTGGCACTTGCCCAGTGCCCCAAAAGCCCTAGATATACAAAAATCTTTGTTAATGAGTGGTTTGTTTAGCGAAAGCCGAGGCCAGTTAAAAACCCTATCTGGTGCGATGATGGGGCCAGCAAAGGCCCATAACGACCTTAAAGCCTTGCTGCAGTTATTAACTTTAGAAGAAGGTTTTGAGCAACAGATTAATCCCTTGTTAGAGGCTTTGCATTCAAGCCAAATAAAAAGCTTAGATGCGCTTCTCAACAACCAACTGCATTACCAGTGGCTCATGCCTTGGTTTGAACAGCAGCACTTATTGATTACTTTGCAGCAAAATGAGCAGCAACGCAGCCAAAAACAGTGGTCCATCAGTCTTGCCCATCAGGGCCCAGAGTTGGGTGTGTTGCAAATAAATTTGCTACTTACCGAAGGCATGCTGACTGATGAAACAACGGCCAGCTTGCATTTTTCCAGTGATACGACCTGGTTAGCACCTCTAGTAAATGGGTCTAAACATCAATTACACGCTGCGCTAAAACTGCATGCTATCAACTTACAGCAGGTAAGTGTGGGCCCAATCATAGCGGCTGAGGCTAACACTAGGCCCAAAACAGCCCATACTATATTGGATGTGCACGTATGAAAAAGCCACTCCAAGCCATTGCCATCGAATATGGTAACAACCCAGTGCCTTTAGTGGTGGCTAAGGGTAAAGACGACTTAGCACAGAAGATCATTGACGCCGCGGTTGCAGCAGGTGTGCCCATCAAAAAAGACGAGGAGTTAACCGCTTTATTGGGATTACTTGATATAGATGAGCAGGTACCACGCTCCCTGTATACTTTAGTTGCAGAAGTACTGGTGTATACCTATTGGCTCAAAGGCATGAAGCCTGGGGATGAAAAGACTGTCTGAACTTAAGGTTATTGGTGCAGGTCTAGAATGAGGTTTACCTCGCCTTCTGACAGGCCACACATGTCCTGAATTTTTTCCCCAGACATGCCCTCTTTGGCCATGCGGATGGCGTGTTCATAATTACTTTGGCTTGGCACTTCTGTCGATAAGGTAAGGTTTGGGTTGGGCTGGTCTTTGATGCGCTCAAGCTGTTGGCTATTGGATTCAATTAAGCCGTAGATGTCTTGTAACACTTGGTCCATGCGTTGTTGGCGTTGAGCTCCTAAGAACTGCAGTTTTTCAAGCTTGTTGTAGTCTTCTTGCTGTTCGATCAGTTGGCGGCCTAGGTCTGCTAGTCGATGCTCTAACTGCTGGCTACCTTGGCGCTCAAACAAAAGGGCAACTAAGCTGGTGACCAACCCCAGTAGACTAATCACCATGAGCACTAAAAATAGGGGCATCTGAGGATCATTAACTAAGGAATTGAAAAGGGCCATAAATACGATCTGCTATATAAATTTATGTGGAGTTACTGCAGCCACTAGGCCTTATAGAGGCTGCGGCCTATATTAGATTTGAACGCGTTGCCTAAATTATTGTAAAGGTTAGTGCTTGTCGCTGGGCTATTGAGTTCTAAGGTTTCTAAGGCTTTACTGATGGATTCTAGCTTGGTACGCATAAACAAATCACTGGTACGATGCAGTTTGTCACAGGCCGCCAATAAATCCAACAGTTGCTGCCATAAGACTTGCTGTGGTGCAGGTAGGTGGCTGCTAAAATTTTGGTCTTCTCTGTCTATGCTGGCCTTAGTGCAAAACTGATTGCGCAGGGCATCAAATAGTTGGATGGTTTGCACATCATGTTGTTTGCGTGTTTGAAGCTCCTGGAAGGCTTGTAGGTCACTAGTTTTAAGGTATTCATGTTCGAGGTTAAGGGTGCTTTGCAATTGCTGCGCATCACTAATGGCTTGCACCAGGTGGCGATCAAAGTCTTCTAGTAATTGTGGCAGCAAGGGTAGGTTATCCTTGAATTAGTTTTTCTAGGCTTGTCATTTTTTCCGCAATACGCGCCGTATCAACTGGAAATTCGCCATTTTCTAAGGCTTGTTTAATGCGATCTACCTTTTTTTGGTCAATCTCACTCACGCCTTTGCTGGCTTGTGTCATGCGTAACAAAGTTTGTGACTCCGGTGTGAACTTAGCCTGATCAGCACCTTGACTGGGAGCTGCTTTGGCTTGCTCTGTGGTGCGCTGACTCTGCGAAGTTTGGCTTTGTTGGTGAACATCCTGTGTTTTTTGAGCAGTCTTAGCTTGAGCATTATTTGCCCTGCTAGCTGCGGGTCCTTGGACCTGATTGTTAATGTCATTCATTTTGCACCTCTAACCTAATCTAACCTTCTTTTCTAACTACGTTGTAGCTATCGACAGGTATGGTAGAAACTTTAGCTAAAAATAACATTTATTGGCAATAAAATGTTAACTATTACTCAACTACAGTCTACCTAACTCAACGGCTGAGTTCCACCTGGCCCTTAGCAATCACCAATCCTTGTTTGACGAGGCCGCTCGGAGACACTTTAACCTCAACTTTATCACCCAAACTACCATTAGACAAAGCCTCGCCTTGATTGGTGATTTGATAGTTGCCGACGTTGATTTGTAAGGTGACTTGGCTGCCTTTAAGCACCAAATAAGATGGGCGCAGCATGTCTTGGGTGAGGGGTGTGTTGCTGGCAATATGGCGTTTGGTTACCCAACCGACTAAATCGTCTCTAGAGGCAAAGCCTGCTTGCCTGAGTTTATGGTCTGGCACCCATGCCATGGCAAGATCTTGGTCTATCAGCTCTCTACCCATGGCTAGTGCTTGACTACTAACCACCACAAGTTGCTGCCCCTCTATGTCATTGTTATCAAGTAACTTGCCGGCTTTAATGTAACGTTTTGCCAACTGACCTAATAACTGAGCTTTATTAGTGACAGCATTAGGACTGGCGGTTTTAACAGATTCTTGGCTCCCAGTGAGGTGTTTCAAGGCGATGATCTGCCCTTGTGGAATGTCCTCAGCAGCACGCCATAAAAGTTGTAAGTTACTCATATCCATCGGACTAAGCCAATGGCCCGCGCTCAAGCGGCGCCTAACTTGCTGTCCAATAGGATTAGTCTCATGGCCCATAAAGTTGCTGTGGGCGCCGGTGTAAGTCACTAAAGCTACGTCATGGGCCTTAATAGTACTCTGTTCTGCCAAGGGGCTGATTAAGCGCCATGCTTGGATATTGGTTTTTACGCTAATGGATAAATATAGCGACCAAGTGGGTTTGCCAGAACTGAGTGTTTGCGGGCAAAAAACTTTAACGGTCTTGTGGTTGTTAAAAGGCAGGCTCACCTGCAGTGGGTTTTTACAAAGGGGATAACGGCTGCGCTCATCTAACTTATTGGTGCTGGCATGGCCGCCTAGCTGCGTTTGGGAAAATTGCGTGACCGCTTGATAAATATCTTCATGGGGCTGCCATTGTGCCGCCTGAGTGTTCGTGGTGATGAGCCCAAAGCAGGCCGCCAATACGAGCCATTGGAGAGTGATTAACCGTGCGGCAAGGCCTTGCCGCTGGTCGTTAATAGGCTTTAAATTTAGCATAAAATATTTTCTAACATATTGAAAAATAACATCTTTTTAAATTTGGCATAATCTTTGCTTTAGTGAGTGTGTAGCAGGCATTTATAGGCCTCTAAACAGTTAACAAAAGTAGCGAGCGATTATGAGCATTTTACAAAACCCACTAGGTATTCACGGCACTGCACTAAAACTGCGCGAACAGCGTACTGCCGTTCTAGCTTCTAACATTGCCAACGTAGATACACCTAACTACAAGGCTCGTGATCTCGATTTTAGCAGCGTAATGGCCTCAGCGGAACGTAATAGCATGCGCACTAGCAACGCTCGCCACATTGGCGTGACTAACTACCAAGCACTACCAGGCGAGGGCATGGTTAAGTATCGCATGCCAAATAGTGCTTCGTTAGACGGCAACACAGTTGAAATTAACATAGAAAACAGTTTGTTTACAGAAAACTCACTGCGTTACCAAGCCACAAACACTTTTTTGAATAGCAAAATTAAAGGCGTCATGAGCGCTTTACGTGGCGAATAAGCCACCTTTAGCCCTCTCAGCTTAACTGAACAAAGGATTACACCATGTCAATGTTAACCGCTTTAAAGATTTCTAGTTCTGCCATGACCGCGCAAATGGTGCGTTTGAACACCACGGCCAGTAACTTGGCCAATATGGATGTTGTCGGCTCCACTGAGGCAGAGGCGTATAAGGCCAAAAAGCCTATTTTTAAAACGGTGATGGAAAACTACTCCAACAATAACTTTGAAGCCAGTGTGCAAGTGAATGGTATCCATGTAACGGATCGGGCCAACACTAAACGCTACGACCCACAAAACCCAGCAGCCAGTGAAGACGGTTTTGTATTTATGTCTAACGTCAATTCTATTGAAGAAATGGTGGACATGACCAACGCCTCACGCTCCTACCAAACCAACGTAGAAGTGATGAATGCCACCAAGAAAATGATGATGAGTACGTTGCAGCTTGGCAAGTAGAGTCTTGCCCAGTTTTGTCAGCGTAAGCGATGTAAGGAGAAAATGATGACCGCATCAATTAGCTCGATACCCGACAGTTTTAGAACTTTGGAATCGACTCAACAAAAAGAAATAGCCCGCACCTCGTCGTTAGGGCAAGAAGACTTTTTGAAGTTGCTCATGACCCAGTTACAAAATCAGGACCCCATGGAACCTATGGATAATGGTGAATTCATGGGGCAGATGGCCCAGTTTTCTACCGTCCAAGGCATCACCGAAATGGGTGAGTCCGTTGATGGGCTGGTGGGCATCTACCAAGGACAGCAGTTGAGTAACAATGCTGCCATGATCGGTAAGCAGGCTTTAGTTGATGGTAACTGGGCTCAATTGGAAGGCGGCAAGCTATCCGGTGCTATTGAGCTAACCACAGCCGCTAATGAGCTGCGAGTTGATGTTAAATCTGAATCTGGTGAAGTGATGGCCAGTTTGGGTTTGGGTTCGAAAATGGCAGGTACCCAAGAATTTGCCTGGGATGGCATCAAACATGATGGCACCACAGCGCCCGCAGGAAATTACTATCTGAGTGCAAGTGCCATTCGCGATGGTCAGGCCACGGTGCCGGCTATGCAGGTGTATGGCACCGTCACTAGTGTTCAGATGAAGGGCAGTGAGGTCACTCTCAATGTCTCTGGACAAGGTAATGTCAGTTTTAATAATGTTAAGCGTATCAGCCAGTAGGCTGTTAGCGTCACTTAAATAAAAGTAACTAAGAGGGGATCGACTTATGTCATTCTATACTT
>CAWUTT010000124.1:0-4052 GCA_963925635.1 uncultured Pseudomonadales bacterium
TCTAATAAAGGTTACACTTTAGCTCAAAAAATGGTGGGTAAAGCCTGTGGCACTGCAGGTATTAGGCCAGGCACTTATTGTGAACCAAAAATGACGACTGTCGGTTCGCAGGACACCACAGGCCCGATGACCCGTGACGAATTAAAAGACCTTGCATGCTTGGGATTCTCTGCTGATCTAACCATGCAGTCCTTTTGCCACACCGCGGCTTACCCTAAGCCAGTGGACGTACAAACCCAACATACCCTCCCTGACTTCATCATGAACCGCGGCGGCGTATCTTTACGTCCAGGCGATGGCATTATCCACTCGTGGCTTAACCGTATGTTGCTACCCGATACCGTTGGTACTGGAGGCGATTCACATACGCGTTTCCCGCTGGGTATCTCGTTTCCAGCTGGATCTGGCTTAGTAGCCTTTGCGGCAGCTACTGGCGTAATGCCCTTAGATATGCCTGAATCTGTGTTAGTGCGCTTCACAGGCGAGCGCAACCCTGGCATCACCTTGCGTGACCTAGTCCACGCCATTCCTTATTATGCTATTCAGCAGGGCTTACTGACCGTAGAAAAAGCAGGCAAGATTAACGCTTTTTCTGGCCGAGTTGTAGAAATAGAAGGCTTAGAAGACCTGACCGTAGAGCAGGCCTTCGAATTATCAGACGCCTCGGCTGAGCGTTCTGCTGCGGGCTGCACGATTACCCTTAGTGAGGGCTCTGTCGCAGAATACCTGCGGTCTAACGTGGTTATGCTTAAATGGATGATCGCTGAAGGCTACGGTGACAAGCGCACCATTGCGCGACGCATATTGGCTATGGAAGCCTGGTTAGCTGATCCTCAACTGATGCGTGCAGATAGTGACGCTGAGTACGCCGAAATTCTTGAAATTGACGTGTCAAAAATTACTGAGCCTATTTTATGTGCGCCTAATGATCCCGATGATGCGCGTATTTTATCTTCTGTTGCTGGGCAACAGATTGATGAGGTCTTTATCGGTTCTTGCATGACCAACATTGGCCACTTCCGTGCTGCCGGCAAGTTACTTGACGCCGCCGACAGCGCCCTTCCTACCCGCTTGTGGATCGCCCCACCGACTAAGATGGATGCCGCTAAACTAACGGAAGAAGGCTATTACAACATCTTTAGTAAGGCAGGTGCGCGTATCGAAATGCCAGGTTGTTCATTATGTATGGGTAACCAAGCACGAGTCGCAGACGATTCTACTGTCGTGTCTACCTCGACTCGTAACTTCCCTAATCGCTTAGGTGCTGGTGCAAATGTATTTTTGGCATCGGCAGAACTCGCCGCTGTCTCAGCTATAAACGGCAAATTACCCACGCCTAGCGAATACTTTGAATATACCACTACGTTAGATACCATGGCGGGAGAAGTTTACCGTTACCTAAACTTTGACCAACTAACAGACTACACTGCTGCTGCCGAAAAGGTGATTCCAACCATAGAAGTTGCTTAAGCCACATTAAGCTTTAAATAACAAAAAGCCCTTATTTCACGCAGAAATAAGGGCTTTTTTTGTTTATTTAATAACAAGTTTTTAGTTTTTTAGGCTAGACTAAGAATAGTTCATCGATTCTGGATTCATATATGAAGGTGTTGTTGGTTGAAGACTCACTTGCTTCTTCTCAAGTGACACAGGGATATGTTGAAAGTGCCGGCCACAGTGTCATTACTGCTAGGGATGGTAACGAGGGTATCCAAAAGTTCTTGGAACATAAACCTGATCTGGTCTTGTTAGACGTCAACATGCCCAATATGGACGGTTATGAATGCGCTCAACACATTCGCAAAAATTGTCAGCAAGGCAATCTATGGATTCCTATCATCTTTTTAAGCGGAGAGGTCACTGAAGATGCCATCGTCAAAGGTATTGATGCGGGTGGTGATGACTATTTGCCTAAACCCATCACCCAACGAGTGCTAAATGCTAAGTTACGGGCCATGTCACGTATTGCGGATATGCGTAAAGAGCTAGAAGATGCCAGTGAGCACCTGAAGCGACTGTCATCCATCGATGGCTTAACCCAGTTGTATAACCGCCGTCATTTTGATGAAGCATTAAAACAAGAATGGTCTCGGTCAGGCAGATCGCAAGACCCACTGTCTTTAATTCTATGTGACATCGATCACTTTAAAGCATTTAATGACTGTTACGGTCATCTGGCGGGCGATGATGCGCTGGTGAAGACCAGTCAAAGTATTATGGATACTTTACAAAGGCCTAGTGATTTGCCAGCCCGTTACGGTGGCGAAGAATTCGCTGTTATTTTGCCCAACACACCTGCGGTAGGCGCCATGATGGTGGCCGAGCAATTACGCACGGCCATAGACCTACTTGCCATTCCGCACGCCCTTTCCGACTCTGCTAACATTGTCACTATGAGCATTGGTGTCTCCACCTACTACCCAAATCACTCTAAAGCAAGCCATATCGAGTTGCTCGATGCTGCCGATCGGGGCTTATATCGAGCTAAAAAGAAAGGCCGCAACCGTATCGAACTTCAACCATTACCCTCGATAACATTACAACGCCAACAAAGCCTGGGCTAGATCTTGCTGGATGTCGTGGTAGTCTTCAAGCCCCACTGAAACCCTAATCAAATTGTCTTTTATGCCTGCTAAAGCACGCGCTTCAGCTGACATTTTGAAATGAGTAGTGGTGGCTGGATGGGTCATGGTTGATTTTGCATCACCAAAATTACCCGTAATAGAAAACATCTGGGTATGGTCAATACAACGCCAAGCTGACGCCTTATCACCTTTCACTTCAAACGAAACCACGGCTCCAAATAAACGTTGCTGTTGCTTTGCCAATTGATGTTGTGGGTGACTTTGTAGACCTGAGTAATACACTCGCTCTACTTGAGGTTGATCCTGCAGCCACTGAGCTAGCTTTAAGGCGCTGGCACAATGCGCTTGCATGCGCAAAGACAAGGTTTCTAAGCCATTAATAAAGACCCATGCATTAAATGGACTCATCGCCGTGCCCACTGTGCGTAGAATACCAAACACTGGCTCCATAAGGGTTTCACTACCGATGGCTACACCGCCAACACAGCGGCCTTGCCCATCAATGTACTTAGTTGCAGAGTGCATGACGATATCTGCACCTAATGCCAGTGGGTTTTGCAAAATAGGCGTACAAAAACAATTATCTACCACTAACAAAGCATCATGACTATGAGCTAAGGCAGCCAAAGCAGCAATATCACCGAGTTCAGCAAGGGGGTTAGATGGTGATTCCAAGAATAAGGCTTTGGTATTAGTTTGCATAGCGTCTTGCCATGCTTGGTTGTCTGTTGGATTGACATAGGTGGTGGAGATCCCCAACTTGGCAAGCACATTGTCAAATAAGCCCACAATTGAGCCAAAGATACTGTACGAAGATACAATATGATCACCCTGCTTTAGATGACCCAAAAAAATACTCGTCAGTGCCGCCATACCAGAACTCGCAGCCACCGCCCTTTCACCACCTTCCATAGTGGCCATACGCTGTTCGAAAGTGCGTACGGTTGGATTGGTGAAACGCGAATAAATATTGCCTTGCGTGTGGCCACTAAAACATTCAAAGGCTTCCTCCGCACTGCCATAAATAAAACTAGACGTCGCGTAGATGGCATCGTTATGTTCCTGTTCTACCCCAGACACAGTACCTGAGCGAATAGCTTGAGTACTCAATGCAGTCTGTTTCAAATAATCCTTTTGGCGTTGCAGTCTTAGGTCTAGGGTTTTGTTTTTCATATTACAACTTACTTTGCATGTTAGTCGCTAAAGAAGCATCACTATCAATGACACTGCCTTTGTTCATCGTATCATCATTTCTTTCCGCTTCCAGGTTGGCAAGGTAAGCATCATCCACATCGCCTGTGACGTATTTACCATCAAACACAGAACAATCAAAATTAGCAATGTTACTACCACCACCTTGGGTGGAACGAACTAAATCGCCCAGGTCCTGATAAATCATACGATCAGCACCAATCACCTCCCCTACCTCAGCATCAGTGCGGCCATGTGCTACCAGCTCGTCTACCG
>CAWUTT010000125.1:0-18977 GCA_963925635.1 uncultured Pseudomonadales bacterium
AAAATTGAAGGCTTAGGTGTAGATGCCGTGCCAGCTGACTTAAATGACCTTGACCGTAAATGGTTAAAGTCAAAGCTTGATCTATATGGAATGGAAGCGCCTAACGGCATTGATAACATTCAAAAGATCGTTGCTGGTAAGCAGTTGTGGAACTACGACAACCTCGAACCATCAGAGAAGAAGCTAGTTCTTTAAGAGCAGCGAGGAAATTTATTATGTCAATTGTTAATAAAAAAGAAATTATCGGCCAGAGCTTCATGTTCCCGCCGGAAGTCATGAATGACATTCATATCAAGTCCGACCTTGGTCGTTACCGCATGCGTGGTTTTTCATTGTTCAAAAAGATCCCAAGTTGGGACGATTTGACCTTTATGCCAGGTACTTTGACACGCTTCGTTATTGAAGGATACCGTGAAAAGTGCTTAACCAAAACCGTGATCGGGCCTATGGCTAAACGCCCTTTGGTACTTGATATTCCTGTCTATATTACGGGTATGAGTTTTGGAGCATTGTCTTACGAAGCGAAGACCGCATTGGCCCGTGGTGCAACCATGGCAGGCACTGCGACCTGCTCTGGTGAAGGTGGCATGATTCCTGATGAACGCCGCTACTCAGAAAAATGGTTCTATCAGTGCATCCAGTCTCGTTACGGCTTTAACCCCCACCACTTGCGTCTAGCTGATGCTTGTGAATTCTTTATTGGTCAAGGCTGTAAAGTGGGTTTGGGTGGCCACTTGATGGGTCAAAAAGTAACCGATCAGGTTGCTGAGATGCGTTCATTACCTGCTGGTATCGACCAGCGTTCACCTGCGCGTCACCCAGATTGGTTGGGGCCAGATGACCTGTCTTTGAAAATCAAAGAAATCCGTGAAGCCACTGATTGGCAGATTCCTATTCAGCTTAAGCTGGGTGCGGCTCGTGTGTATGATGACGTGCGTATGGCGGCCAAGTGTGAGCCAGACTCTATCTTCATTGATGGTATGGAAGGCGGCACAGGTGCGGGTCCACACATTGCCACTGAAGAAACCGGTGTACCTGGTATCGCCGCTATCCGTCAGGCGCGTAATGCCCTTGATGATGTTGGCAAGACGGGCTTAATAAGCCTTGTTTACGCGGGTGGCATTCGTAATGGTGGCGACGTGGCAAAAGCTTTGGCACTGGGCGCCGACGCAGTTGCGATTGGTCATTCTTCGTTGATGGCATTGAACTGTAACCGTGACATTGACGAGGCTGATTTCCCAAAGGAAATGGGTGTAGAAGCAGGGTCATGTTATCACTGCCACACTGGCCGCTGTCCAGTAGGTGTTGCGACTCAAGACCCTAAACTACGTGCTCGTCTAAATCCAGACGAAGCTTCAGAGCGTGTTTATAACTTTTTGCACACTCTCACTATTGAGTGTCAGTTGTTGGCCCGTGCGTGTGGCAAGACTAATATCCATTCCCTAGAGCCAGAAGATATTGCGGCCCTAACTATGGAAGCATCTGCCATGGCGCAAGTACCATTAGCAGGCAGCCAACACACCGTTGGTCGTCCAGATATGACGCGTTTCTAGGAGCACATAACAATGTCACAAGATGTAGATCATTACTTAACCACAGACGGTCTGGATTCAGATCGTGAGAAGATGATTGGTCAGACCATCGGTTACCGTTACGACGTTAACTTGGTGCCTGATATGGACCGATGTACTCCTTACCTGAAGGAATACATGGCCAAAATGAACTGGTCTGACCTTAACTGGTTGGAAGACGTGCATATGGGCTACGAAGAAGACAAAGCTGCCGTTTTTGATCGTAATATCAACGGTTGGGTCACCATCCCTGATGCGATCGATCTGCCCAACAATCAACAAGACCGCGACATGATTGCGCGTGAGTTGTTAGTTAAGTTTCAGATGTCTGAAAATCATCCTATGGTTCAGTTGCGTGAAGCTTACGCCAAGTTCTAATAGTTAAATTTGAGGCGAGAGTCTCAACTATTGAGTATTAAAAAGCCCAACTATTGTTGGGCTTTTTTGTGGTCTTCAGAATATAAAATGTACCAGAAATTTTTTAATTGTGAATTAAGCAGACCACATTAATGCTTTTTGATGGCGTGCTTTTAATGGGGGCAGACCAAAGCGTTTTTTATAACATTTATAAAAACTAGGTAAAGAGGAGAAACCGCTGAGTATGGCTATTTTTTCAACCGTCAACTCAGATTCAAATAATAACTTGTGAGCATGATTAAGCCGTTTTTCTAAATAATAAATACTTGGAGAAATACCAACATAAACTTTAAACAAACGTTGAATTTGGCGTTTGCCCAAACCGGCATAGCCACTGATCTCAGAAAGGCTTAAGGGTTCATCAATATTATTTTCCATTAATGACGTCACTTGTTGCAAAGCATTAGGCCAGCCGTAAGGGCTGCTTTTATTGTCTAATCGATGCTCTTTTGGGGTGCGTAAAACGCCACAGTTCATCTTTTCTGCAACGCAAATTGCCAACGATTTACCATGGTGAAGATGCATGAGGTGTAACATCATATCCAAGCTTGTACTGCCACCTTGGCAAGTAAAACGGTTATTATTTACATTAAAAATTGCTCGGTTGGGAGTTGCACCCTGATGGCGTAAGTCGCCTAAATAACGATGATCAATAGTCCACCGGCACTCATCCAGTAGGCCTGCTCGGTAGAGATAGTAAGCTCCAGTACCTACGCCCCCTAACATAGTATTATTATCAGCGAGGCGCTTTAAGGGTTCAATAAAGCTTTGTAGGGGGAGTTGGTAAACATCGTGACTTGCACAAATAACCAAGGCGTCAAGCTGATCTAAAACGAGCTCAGAGGTCAAGGATAAGGTATCAACCTTGATGCCACAGGATGACATCAGAGGACCCCCTTCTAATGAAAATAACGTCCATCGATACAGGTGATGCCCAAGGCTATGATTCGCCACTTTTAAAGGCTCAATAATATGGCTCATTTCAGCCAAATTATAACCAGGGATTAACAAAACTCCAAGTTGCCAAGTGTTATTATTAATAATATTTAGCGACATAAATATACACTTATTAAGCTAGTTTATAAATAAAATTATTTAAAATACTTCATCATACTAAGCCTAATTAGTCGCTTTCACAATATATTTCGCCATAGATTGTCGCTATGGGACAATAATATAAACAAGTTAACAAATGTTATAAACAACAATATTTAATTAAAACTAGATGTATTAAAATGCAACAAAATTACAAGTTAGATTTGTAAAGATAGAGTATAGACGCTAAAGGTTGTGGTTGATGAAATGGGAGATAAATAAGAAAAAACCACCCACATATCAGTAGCAGGTGACTTAACCTGTTGGCTTTTTGAGTTTTTTTAAGACCCTGTGGTCAGCGCGGTCAGCGTCTATGCGATGGCCAGTTGCACCCATTCAATCACCGGTGTTGGATAAAGGCCCAACCACAGGGTCATTAACATCAACAGCAATAAAAGCAGTTTGTCACCCATGCCAAAAACCATGATTTGGTTATCAATAGGATGATCATCAATAGGGGTTTTACACAGCACCAATATGACTCGTAAATAATAATATAAGCCTAGGGCACTGCCTAGCACCAGCATGCTGAGCAATAACCAGAGCTGGCTATCAACAGCCACCAGTACCAAATAATACTTACCAATAAAACCGGCTGTTAAAGGCATCCCGGCAAGGGCCAGCATAGCTAATATTAAGGCACTTGCTAACAGGGGTTGCTGAAATAGAAGGCCTGTATACTGTGCCAAGGTACCCGTTTCAAAGCCTCGGTCTTGGGCCGCCAGTTGGCTGATCACTGCAAACGCGAGCATGGTCATGCTGGCATAGGTGATCAAGTAGATGGCAGCCCCTTCTAAGGCGGTTGATAAGGCACTAGCGCCATGGGTAGCAGTAGCTGCTAAAGTGACAATAATGTATCCCATATGAGCAATGCTGGAATAGCCTAATAGTCGTTTTAAATTGTTTTGCCGCAAAGCTAATAAGTTACCCATCACCATCGACAACAATGCCATTACGGTTAAGCCTAATAGCAGCAATGATAGATAGTCGCCCTGCGCCATCATTAACCAGCGCATAGCGAAGGCAAATACAGCCACTTTCACTGCCCCTGCCAAAAAGCCAGTAACGGGTGCAGGGGCGCCTTGGTAGACGTCTGGTGTCCACATATGAAAGGGGATCCATGACATTTTAAAAGCCACACCCACTAATAGCAGGGCTGAGCCAACGACTAGGTAACCCGATTGCAAGTGGGGCCCACCAGCAGCGACCTCAAGGTCTATGCTGAGGTTGCCTGCATAGGCATAAATCAGCGCCACACCAAATAATAAGAAACTTGAGGAGACACCAGATAAAACCATGTATTTAACCCCCGCCTCAAGGGTCATATTGGCCTGTTGTTTGCTGTGCGCCATATAACCTACCATGGCGAATAAGGACACACTCATCAGTTCTAGGCCAATAAACATACTGGCAAAGTGATTGCTCGCTATCAGCACACAGGCCCCCAAGGCGGCCAAAGACAGCAATATATAGTACTCTTCACGAATTTCATCTGCCGTTTCCAAATAGGCGTAAGACATCCACCCACAGGCCAAACTGACTAACAATACGACCCCAACCAGCAGGCGGCTGAAGTCATCCACTATTAACAAGGGGGTCACTTGTTGGGCCGTATTGCCCATATCAGCAAAGGCCAAATAGGCCGCCATAGCAAATCCCACACAGGTCACCCAGCAGGTCAGCTTGTGATCACGTACAAAGGCGATGAGCAGAAGCAATATGACGCTGATTGAAGCCACTAATAACAGCGGCAGAAGTGATGTTAATTCGAGCCAATTCATAGGCTAACCCCCCTTGCCCAAATGCAGCAGATAATCCACTGGTGCGGTGGTGATGGTAAATAGTACATTAGGCCAAAGCCCTAATAACACCAAGCCTACGACTAATATCCCTAACATCAAAAGCTCTCGTGGGTTGAGGTCTGCGACTTGCGTGGTGGCAGTTGTTGCTGCACCAAAAAATCCCTTTTGCATGATCATCAGGGCATAAATCGGTGCCATAATCATGCCAATGGCGGCTAGGGAAGCCGCCCATGGTTGCACTTGGAACACCCCTAGCAAGACCATAAATTCACCAATGAAATTAGCTAACCCTGGTAGCCCTAAGGCGGCCACGGCAAACACCATGCTCAGGGCAGACAACTTAGGCATTTGGCTCCACAGACCACCCATTTGATTCAAGTCGCGGGTATGCAGGCGCTGCTGTAATAAACCGGCAATGGCAAATAACCCCGCAGAGCTTAAGCCGTGGCCTACCATTTGCATCACCGTACCTTGTAAACTTAGGTGATTCCAGGCAAATATCCCCAAGCTAACAAAACCCATATGACTGATGGACGTATAGGCGATCAGCCGCTTAAGGTCGTTTTGGGCAAAGGCTAATTTAGCTGCATAGAGCACGCTTAGTACGCCCAAGCCCATGGCAATGGGTGCAAAACTCAAAGCGGCATCTGGAAACAATGGCCAGACAAAACGCAACAAACCATAGGCGCCCGTTTTTAATAAAATACCTGCTAACAAGATGCTACCCGGGGTGGGTGCTTGGGTATGGGCATCAGGTAGCCAATTGTGCACTGGCAAACCGGGTAACTTAACTAAGAAAGCGATATAGAAACCCAGCATTAGCCACATGCCTATGGTGCCACTGGTGTCAGTTTGGGTTAAGGTAAACCAAGAAAAACTCAAGTTACCCGTTTGTTGTTGGTGTAATAATACCAAGCCCACCATAGCGGCCAACATCAGCAAACTACTGGCTTGAGTGTAGATAAAAAACTTGGTGGCTGCATAGTGCCGTCCTTCATGTCCCCAAATGGCAATAATGAGGAACATGGGTACCAACATCACCTCCCAAAATACAAAGAAGAGGAATAAATCTAGGGCGCTAAATACGCCGACCACTCCGGCTAAGGTGAAGAGGAAGTTTAGATAGAACAGGCCACAACGCTGTTTAATCTCGTGCCATGCGGAGAGCAGTGCCACATAACCCAGCAATAAAGTTAAGCCGATCAGAATCAAACTCAAACCATCGGTAGCGAACAATAAATGAATACCAAAACGCTCAATCCATAGCCAATCTAAATGTTGTAGCCAGATTGAGGTGGCCAGTGCATCGGTACTAACGTGCCATAGGCTAGCGTAAAAAATGCTCGCCGCTGCCAAACTTGCCAGACTAAGCCAGCGGCTAGCAGTGGCAGATCGGTGGCCTACTATAAGGGCCAAAATGCCACCGCCTAATAGGCTGATAATAATGCCAAGTAGTTGCATAGTGTCTAGTCTCCCATGGCCTTATTCACCTAAAATACCCGCATCATCAATGTGGTTACCAACACGATGATGGCGGCACAGGCTAACGTAGCAATATAAAAACGCAGTTGGCCATTTTGAAATTGGCTAAATAGCTGGTGTAAAAAGCGACTAAACTGCACCACTAATTTAGGTAGCCGATCAATAATATCGTGACGATTAACCCGAGCTAAGGTGATAAAAGGCGTTAAAAATAGGGCTTTATAGAGGCCATCGAAACCCCATCCGTGTAATAAGAATTGACGTAATAATGGCCATTGGGTGCATCGCAATGCCTGCCACTGGTGGCGCACATACACTTGATAAGCAATACCAATACCGATTAACGGTAAGCCAATTGCCACCACTAAAGTCCACCTAGGGGGATGGCCATCAGGCGAAGCAGGTAAGACCGCCCCTGTGGGTAACACAAACCAACCCGCTACTAAGGATAAGGCCCCTAAGATGATGAGTGGAGGATGGAACTGCCAACCCTTTGGCTCTTGGGGTTGACCTTTTTGAGGGCCAAAAAACACCAAAAATAACAGTCGGAAACTATAAATGGCGGTGATAAAAGCGCCTAAAACACCCCCAGCCCAAAGCCAAGGGCCATAGCCTGGCAACTGCCAACTGGCATTGAGAATCGCTTCTTTACTGAAAAAACCAGAAGTGGGTGGCACCGCCACCAAACAGGCACTGCCAATGACAAAACACCAGAAAGGCACTGGCAGTTGACGCCGTAATCCTCCCATAGAGCGGATATCTTGTTGATGGTGCAAGGCCAGTATAATTGAGCCCGCTGTCATAAATAACAGGGCTTTGAAAAGGGCATGAGTCATCAGGTGAAAAATGCTCTCACTCCAAGCGCCCACCCCTAAGGCAAAAAACATATAGCCAATTTGGCTCATGGTAGAGTAAGCAAGTACCCGTTTGATATCGGTTTGGTTGAGGGCCGCAAAGCCCGCAACTAATAAGGTAACCAGGCCAATAAAGGCCACTGCCAGCAACACCTCAGGCGCTTGCAAAAAGACACTATGAGTGCGGGCAATCAGATACACTCCAGCCGTAACCATGGTGGCTGCGTGGATCAATGCGCTCACTGGCGTAGGGCCCGCCATCGCGTCGGGTAGCCACGTATGCAGAGGTAACTGTGCCGACTTACCCAAAGCACCCGCTAATAAAAGTGCGGCAATAAGGGTGGGGCGGTTGCCTCCTATAACAAATTCCTCAGGCGCCAAAGTCATAATGGTGGGTAAATCTAAAGTGCCCAGTTCACGGAACAATAACAACAGACCAATGGCAAAGGCGGTGTCACCCACTCGGGTCACCACAAATGCTTTGCGGGCAGCATAACCATTAGCGGGGTCCTGGTACCAAAAGCCAATCAGCAAGAAGCTGCACAAGCCCACGCCTTCCCAACCTAAGAATAACAGCACCAGATTATCGGCCAATACCAACATTAACATGGCGGCCACAAACAGGTTCATGTAAGCAAAAAAGCGCTGATAATCGGCATCTTGCCACATGTAACCTGAGGCATACCAATGGATCAAACTACCTACCCCGGTAATAACGAACAACATACTTAACGCCAAGCCATCTAGGTAGAGCCCAAAACTAACCTCAAGTTGGCCCGCGCTAAACCAAGGCCACAGTTGCACTTGATAGCTTTGAGGGGCGCCTGGGCTATAAAAATCTAACGCTACCCAAAAGGTAACCAAAGCGGCCATCGCCACAGACCCGACACCAATTAGCCGTGCTACTGAACGATTGCAGCGACCATGCCCAAGCACTAACAGCAAAAAGCCCACTAACGGTAAACTGGGGATGAGCCACAACTGTTGCATCGCCTTCTCCTAGCCTCGTAACTGATTTAATTGATCTACATTGACCCTGTTATGGTGACGAAACAGTAGCAAAGTAAGGCCCAAACCCACAGCAACTTCAGCAGCACCCAAAGTGATCACCGCAAGAAACATCACTTGGCCTTCGGCTTGATCCCAGGCAGAGCCTGCGGCAATAAAAGCCAATCCAGCGGCATTGAGCATGACCTCAATAGAAATCATGATAAACAGCAGGTTACGGCGCACCATCACTCCCACCAAACCTAAGCAAAACAAAATGCCAGCTAAAATAATGGCATGATCTATGTATTGGCTATCCATTTTCAGACTCCTCCAAGCTGCTCGAATCCATGTGTGAAGGCATTTTACGGGCAATATGGAAGGCACCAATAAGTCCAGACAAAAGTAAGAATGAGGCTAGCTCCACTACGAGTACATAAGGACCAAACAGGGCAATACCCACTTCTTTTACAGCGATTCCATGCACCCCATAGGGTTGCAAGGGTTGTTCGCTATGCATACCTAGCAGTAATAAGGTGAGTAATATTGCGGCCAGTAGGGAAGGAATAATCCAGCCCCTGGCGGGCAGCCAGGCGGCTTCTTGGGCCGCTGATCGCTGGCCCTGATTGAGCATCATCACCACGAACACAAAGAGGATCATCACCGCTCCAGCATAAACGATGACCTCTAAGGCTGCCGCAAATGCGGCACCTAACAGGTAAAAGATAATCGCCAAGGACAAGGAGGAAATAATCAAATACAGCAACGCATGCACGGCATTGTGGCGACTAATCATAAGTATGGTGGCCACCACAGTGACCCCACAACTGGCGTAAAACACAATGTTGTAGAGGTAGGTCCAGATCATGTTCCTGCTCCTCGTTAGTAAGCTAATGTGGGGTTATGGCAACAAGCTCTTTAGGTTCACAGGTTGCGTTTCTTGGATACCCGCACCTTTTGCGCGGCCTGATACGGCCTTGCCGCACATTTCATAAAAATTATAATCTGGGTGTTTGCCAGGGCCATCGATGAGTAAATGTTGCTTCTCGTAGACCATACTTTGGCGTTCATATTCAGCCAATTCAAAGTCTTGTGTCAGCTGAATGGCATAGGTTGGGCAAGCTTCTTCACATAAACCACAAAAAACACAGCGCGAAAAATTAATGCGGAAGTATTCAGCTGACCAGCGGCCACTTTCATCTTCCGTTTTTTGTAGCGATATACAATCTGTTGGACAAGCGCTGGCACATAAATTACAGGCCACGCAGCGCTCTTCGCCGGTGGGATCTCTAGTGAGCACAATACGGCCCCGAAAGCGCGGCGCCAAGTAGGGCATTTGCTCTGGATACTGAACCGTATCGGCCTTAGTAAAGGTATGAGAAGCCACCTTTGCTAAGGTCACTATATTGCTGTAAAAATAATCCCAGACGATATATCCGAGGTGCCCAATACCGGTCTTCTGTTTCATATTATTGTGTCTCCTAAATCAGTATTAACGCCCCAGTAACCAGTAAGTTGACTAGTGCTAAAGGCAACATAAACTTCCAGCCAAAGGTCATCAATTGATCGTACCTAGGGCGAGGTAGGGAACCTCTAATCAAAATCATCAGTAGTACTAAAGCCATGGTTTTTAACAAAAACCACATTAACGGAGGGAGCCAACCAGGGCCCAACCAGCCGCCCAAAAATAACACCGTAATCATGGCTGCACTCATCAGCACACTGACGTATTCACCGATAAAAAACATGGCAAACTTCATGCCCGAGTATTCTGTATGAAAACCCGCGGTGAGTTCGTGTTCGGCTTCTGGTAAATCAAAGGGGGTACGATGACTTTCGGCAATGCCCGCTATAAAAAAAATAAAGAAGCCGACGATTTGTGGGCCAATGAACCAACCATCAGCCTGTGCCAACACCAGCTCACGTAAGTTAAAGGTACCGGCGAGCATCACCACACCCATGAGTGATAAGCCCATAAAGACTTCATAGCTGACCATCTGGGCTGCTGCCCGCAAACCTCCCAGCATGGCGTACTTGTTGTCTGAAGCATAAGCACCAAACATGACTGCATAAACGCCGAGCGAGGTCATTGCAAGGAAAAACAATACGCCAATGTTTAAATCCACCACTCCCACGCCCGGTGCCATGGGGATCACTGCAAATGCTGCGACCACCACAAACATAGCAAAGGCTGGAGCGATAATGAAAATAAGTCGGTCAGCAAAAGGGGGCACCCAATCTTGCTTCATTAAGAGCTTAATCATGTCAGCAACAATCTGCAAAGTCCCAAAAGGGCCCACCCGATTGGGTCCACAGCGGTCTTGCCAAATGCCCAGTAAACGTCGTTCCAGCCAAGTCAACAAGGCTGCTCCAAACACAACACACACAAGAATTAGTACCACATTGAGTAAGTTACTCACTAGAGGGCTCATATTAATGGGCCTCCTGCGTCACAGCTGTCAGCTTTACCGCTGCTGGCAGATGGCCTGCGCTAATGGGAGCCTGGTAATGACTGGGTAACAGCAGCAAGCCCATAGCCATCGAAGCATCGAGGGCTAAAGGTAGGTGCCATTGACTTTGTGCCAATTCAACCCTCACTTGCGCCACCCCAGATAAGCCCATAGCTGTGGCAGTGTCTGGGTGGATACGAGCGCTGGGCACAGCGCTGCGCTTGCTTAGGGCTGAACTTGAATGACTGGCCTGGTCACTGCCAAACAAAGAATTTTGAGTGTGTGCTAGGATTTGCCCTGCACCAATATTAATGCTGGGAATCAGCGCAACAGTGGCTAAAGGTAAACTCTGGCAAGCATCAAATAGCCTCACCCCAGCATCACCACCTTTGAGTGGGCCATTGATCTCTTGTTGAAACTTGTTAACGGCTTCGTTGGAATTCCAACCTGGACTCCATACCTGTGGTATCAGCGCGCTGGGGGTATTAATGGGCGTACCTTCCATGGTGAAACCCAAAGCAGAATCTAAGTCTACTGGCTGTTTAGCTTCACTCACAGCCTTATGGGCATAGAGGCTAGTGCGACCCGATGCGCGGTGACTTTGGCGTGGAACTTTCATGCCGGCCACTCGGAAATCAGCGTTGGGTGCAACTTCACCCCAATGGGCAAACATGCCTGCTTGCTGACTCACTAACTGGCATAGGTCATCAAACTTAGTGCAAGTGGCCAGTTGAGTGACGGCTGCACTGCAGGTTTTAGTGAGACTGAGCATGTGTGCCAAATTAGTCAAACTACGCCAAGCATCTGGTCGCCCTTGGGTATCATGCACGGCGAAGAAGCGTTGCGCACGGCCTTCATTATTGACATAAGTGCCTTCGGTTTCAAACACATTAGCACAGGCTATTACCACATCAGCAAGGTCACTGGTGGCGCTGGGCAACTGATCCACAACAATTAAATGTCGCACCGACTTACACATGGCTGCCGCTTCAGTGGAGAGGGCAAACAGATCCGTTTGTAAAACGATGAGTGCACTAGCTTGGGTTTGTTGCTGCAATTTTAAGGTTAAGTCACCTAGGTGTTTAACGTCTGTATTGAGCAAACCCAAGCCCATACTATTGGCGGCCTCTAAACAATAACTTAACCAAGCCTTGGTGCCACTCTGACGACCTAAGGCTAGGCACAGTTGTGCTGCCCTATCAATTAGCTCTGGGCTCTGACTGCTGGCACCACTAATGACTAGTGGGCGTTTAGCGCTAGCCAGTAAGCTTAGACTTTGCTCTACTTGGCTCACCAGTTGAGAAGATAAACCTGCAGTATCAGGCTGGCCATCAAGGGCATTGGTCAAGGCTCTAGCATAGTCACACATCTCACTTGGGGTCAGTTGCAAACATTGACTGCTAATGCTGTCCAAGTCGGTGGTGGCGCTAGTCACACTAATAATGGGGCTGAGTTGGTTTTGGGCATGAATGCGCACGGGCTCATCTTGCCACTTGGGAATACCAATAGCCGCAGCTTTAGCAAAGCCTAGGTTGCGGCTGGCTTGACGCACACTCATGGCCATACGTGGCGCAGTATGCAATAAATCTTCGCCTAGAATAATAATGGCATCGGCTTGTTCAATTTGCTTTAGGCTTGGGCTATGAATATCTGCTTGGCTTAATTGCTGCAGTACTTGAGCTTGGATAGCGGCTTGAAGCGCATTTTGGCCAGCATAGAAATTTGCTTTGCCAACGAGGCTTTGCAAGCTGAAATTCTCTTCTACAGAGGCCCGCGGTGAGCCCACCCCAAAGACGTTTTCAGCACCTAACTCAAGTATGATTTGGGCCACATAATCCAGCCCATGCACACTATCACAGGTAATTTTTTCACTCTCTCCCAAAGGTTGAACTTGAGCTTTGTACAACATTTGCTCACTGTTGCTATGGGCAAAACCATAGCGCCCCTTATCACAAATAAAATACCCATTGACTTGGCTATGGTAGCGATTAGTCACCCGTTTCACTCGTCCTTGGCGTTCACCCACCGATAAGTTGCAGCCTAAACTACAGTGGCTGCAAATGCTGGGGGCTGACTGTAAGTCCCACTTGCGGGTGTAACTGTCGCTCACCACCTTGTCGTAAAATACGCCTGTGGGACAAACCTCTGCCAAATTACCACTAAAATGACTGCTTAAACAGCCGTCTTCATGGCGCCCAAAATAAACATTTTCACTACTGCCCAGCACCACTAAATCATCGCCACCAGCGTAATCTTGATAAAACCTCACACACCGATAACAGCTAATGCAGCGGTTCATTTCATGGCCAACACAGGGCCCCAAATCTTGATTATTATAGGTCTTTTTGGCGCCTTTATAGCGCCTTTGAGTGTGTCCTGATTGCAGCGTCATGTCTTGCAAATGGCATTCGCCACCTTCCTCACAAACTGGGCAGTCGTGGGGGTGGTTGGCCATGGTCACTTCTATGCATTGTTGGCGAAATTGACTGGCCATGGGTGCAGAGAGGCTCACGCGCATGCCTTCAGCGACTGGCGTCATACAGGCCATGACCATGCGCCCACGCTGGTCGTCTTCATTTTGATACAACTGCACGGCACACTGACGGCACGAACCCACCGAACCTAAGGCGGGGTGCCAGCAAAAATAGGGCAAATCTTTTGCGAGGCCAAGGCAAGCCTCTAGCAAATTACCCCCAGTTTTTACTTGGTAGGCTAAGTCCTCAACGTAGATAGTGACCAGGTTTTCTGTGGTGGCATTCATAGAGTTTGGCGCTCCTTGACTAAATCAACATCGGCCTGAGGTGAATTACCATGGGGACATGCACCCTGCTCAATATGGGCTACAAAATCGTCACGGAAGTACTTAAGGGCGCTTTGCAATGGCTCTGCAGCCCCTGGTGCCAAGGCACAAAAAGTGTTGCCAATACCGATGTAGCCGCACAGTTGTAATAAATGCTCAAGGTCTTCATGCTGCCCACGCCCTGCCTCTAGGTCAGTCAGAATTTGTCTAATAAAAGGTAAACCGCTGCGACACGGGGTGCACCAACCACAGGACTCTTGGGCAAAGAAACTAATTAAATTAAGTACCATACCCACCACACAGGTTTGATCATCCAGCAAAATCATAGTGCCCGTGCCCATGCGGCTACCCGCTTGCTGGATAGTGCCATAGTCCATGGCTAGGTCTAAGTGATCTTGGGTCAGAAAGTCCGTAGACCCACCCCCAGGTAAAAAACCCCGCAGTTTAACGCCATCCTTCATGCCCCCAGCCAGGGCAATAATATCGGCAACCTTGGTGCCAATGGGTAACTCCCAACAGCCTGGATTATTGACTCGACCACTGACCCCATAAATCTTTGTGCCATTGTCATCACCGATACCTAGGTTGGCAAACCAATCAATGCCGTGATACAAGATATGGGGCAAATTACACAAAGTTTCAGTGTTATTCACCACAGTTGGGCGGCCAAATAAGCCGCTGACCTGAGGCAAAGGCGGTTTAAATCGGGGCTGGGCGCGTTTGCCTTCAAGGGCGTTAATAAGGGCCGTTTCTTCACCGCAAATGTAGCGGCCAGCACTCGTATGTAAGAGCATGGTCAAGCCAAAACCAGCCTCATTAAGTTGCTCACCTAGCAAGCCAGCCGCTTGCGCCTCATCAATAGCATGCTGCAAGCGTTCGGCACATAGGTCGTAATCGGCACGCAGAAAAATGAACGCCGAGTGCGCCTGCACCGCATAAGCGGCAATCGCCAAACCTTCGATCAGCTGGTGGGGGTCATGTTCCATCAACCAACGGTCTTTAAACGTACCAGGTTCCATTTCATCGGCGTTGCAAATGACATACCGCTGACCTGGTAATTTTGCCAATGGTGGCACAAAGCTCCATTTTAATCCGGCGGAAAATCCGGCTCCACCACGGCCACGAAGATTAGCATCTTTAACCCAATCCACTACTTCAGTGGGGCTCATGGATAAGGCTTTAGCCAGACCCTGATAGCCATAATTTGATTGATATTCAGCCAGACTAGTAACACTGCCGTCGGCTTTAATGTTTTGGCTTAAGGGCAGGGTGGTGGGCTTAACCATGGCCAGTTTTTCGCTCATGAATTTGACTCCCGTGCCTGCTGCGCCAAGATGATCACAGATGCGGGGCTGAGTTGGTGCGCTCGCTGGTTACCGATCATGGCCACGGGTGCGTGGTCACAGGCCCCTAGACAGGGTGTGGGTAGGAGTGTCAAAGCGCCATCAGGCGTCGTTTGGCCCAAGCTAATGTCCAATTCTTGGGTCAAAGCTTGGGCCAAACCTTGATAGCCCATAATCCAACAACTGACACTGTCGCACAGGGAAATGACAGTTCTGCCCACGGGTTGTCGATAGATTTTATTGTAAAACGTGGCCACCGACTCCACTTCATCAGGGCTCATCTGCAGGCGCTGGGCGATGGCTTTTAACTTACCATCAGACACCCAGCCTTGATGTTGTTGAACAATTTTTAAGGCCTCAATAGTGGCAGCTTGAGGCTGCGGGTAATGCTGTATTTGTGCAGCAATCTCCATTTCCTCATGGGCGTTAAGGGCCTCAATTTGTAGCCGCCAATCGGCACTAGAGGAGGCTGCATCGGTGGCGATTATCGGTGTCATAATTGCTCCTTAACGATCTACGTCGGCCATAACAAAGTCAATGCTGGCAATGATGGCAATCATATCTGCCACCATCATGCCGCGACTCATGGTGGGTATCATTTGCAGGTGGGCAAAGGACGGTGTGCGGATGCGAGTCCGGTAGGACGTGGTGCCGCCATCACTGACGAGGTAATAACTATTCAAACCTTTGGCCGCTTCAATGGGCAAACACACCTCTCCTGCTGGTATGGCGGGGCCCCAACTAGAATGCACAAAATGATGAATCAAAGTTTCAATATCTTGCATGGTGCGTTCTTTGGGTGGCGGCGTTGTGAGTGGATGATCGGCCTTGTAGGGGCCTTCTGGCATGTTGTCTACGCACTGTTGGATAATGCGCAGGCTTTGATGAATTTCCTGTAAACGCACCATGGCTCGATCATAACAATCGCCATTGCTGCCTAAGGGAATATCGAAGTCAAAGTTTTCGTAACCACTGTAGGGCATGCGTTTGCGCATATCCCAATCGTAACCTGTGGCACGTAAACCACCACCAGTAATGCCCCAATCAATGGCTTCTTCACTGGTGTATCGGCCCACACCCACTGTGCGTTGTTTGATGATACGGTTATCCAATACCAGTTTTTGGTACTCATCTAAGCGTTTGGGCATACGTGCTAAAAACTTGCGCATCATTACATCCCAACCTTGGGGCAGGTCTTGTGCTACGCCACCAATCCGGAACCAGCTTGGGTGCATGCGCCCACCGGTGATGGCTTCAATAATACCAAACAGCATTTCCCGGTCGGTGAAAATATAAAAAATAGGTGACATTTGCCCAATGTCTTGGGCAAAGGTACCAAAAAATAAAAAGTGGCTTTGAATACGGAAGCATTCACACAGCATCACCCGAATGGTTTCCACCCTTTGGGACACCTTGATACCAGCTAGCTTTTCTACCCCCATCACGTAGGGCAAGTTATTCATTACCCCACCCAGATAATCAATACGGTCGGTGTAGGGCATGTAGGTATGCCAAGCTTGGCGCTCACCCATTTTTTCTGCACCACGATGGTGGTAGCCTATGTCGGCCACGGCATCCACCACTTCTTCACCATTAAGCTGCACCGCTACGCGGAATACGCCATGCACACTAGGGTGGTTAGGGCCCATATTGAGAAACATGTAATCGGTATTTTTACCTTCGCGTTTCATGCCCCATTGTTCGGGCACAAAGCGCAAGGCCTCTTGTTCTTCGTCTTGCATTTGTTCATCAATGCTAAACGGCTCCATCTCTGTAGCGCGGGCAGGATGTTCCTTACGCAAAGGGTGTCCCTTCCACGTAGGGGGGATGATAAGTGGGTATAAATTGGGATGGCCAACAAAATCAATGCCAAACATGTCGTGGCACTCGCGCTCATACCAGTTGGCGTTAGGCCACAAAGTGCATTGACTATCGATGCGTAATTGGGCATCCATTAAGGCGACTTTGATGCGTAAAAAAGCGTTACCCGTGAGGCTTAATAGTTGATAAACCATAGTGAAATCACTGGCTGGCTGGTCTGCTCGGTGACTGCGCACCCGTTCATCAATAGCGCTGAGGTCATATAACATGGCGTAGCTGGGCTGCAACTGGTGTTTACAATAATGTAACAGAGCACCTACACGGCGGGCATCGACCCACAGGCTAGGGATCCCATCGGCAGTGCTTTGCTCCATTAAAGGGTGGGGAAATTGTTGCTGCAACAAGAGTACAAGGGCGGCATCACCCATCGGGTGGGGGTTGGCTTCAAGCACGCGCTTCGTCATGGTGATTAAACCTGATCCGGGTCAGGTAAATGAGTCATGCGCATACGTTGTGGGGTACGCAGATCACGTTGTGAAGGCATCGAAGGCTTTTCTACCCCATCTGGCCCTAACACCCAGCTTAAAGGTCTATTTTCGTGTCGAATAGCATCTTGCAACAACATTAACCCTTGCAATAGCGCTTCTGGCCGAGGCGGACAGCCAGGCACATAGACATCCACCGGGAGGAACTTATCTACACCCTGCACCACGCTATAAATGTCATATAAACCGCCTGAGTTGGCGCAAGAACCCATGGAAATAATCCATTTTGGTTCTAGAAGTTGTTCATAGAGGCGTTGAATGACGGGCGCCATTTTGCGAAACACGGTGCCTGAAATCACCATAACATCAGCTTGGCGGGGGGTGGCGCGGATGACTTCCGCGCCAAAGCGGCCTATGTCATGGCGCGAAGTAAACGCCGTAGCCATTTCGACATAGCAACAAGACAGACCAAAATTAAAGGGCCAAAGAGAATTGCTTTGGCCCCATGCGACCAGGTCCTTGACCTTGCCTAGCACCAAGCTATCTTCCACAGACTGAGCAAAACTCTGATCCTGTGAGGCAATAAGGTTAGCACCATAGGCGCCAGATTTTAACTGCGGCATAACAACCCCTCTGACCCCTTGCGGAATCGGTTATTATTTAATGCACGGCGGGTGCTGGTGGCCTAGGTTAAAAATCCAGCAATTAACGTGCGTCCAAGTTGCGTAAGTCGAGCTTTTGTCTTTGAGTACGCCAATCCAGTGCGCCAAGGCGCCACAGGTAAATGAGTGCGGCAAACAAAATGAGGATAAAGATAAGGGCTTCAGTAAAACCGAGCCAGCCAGTTTCCTTAACCGCCACTGCCCAAGCAAAAAGAAACACCACCTCTAAATCAAAAATAACGAAGAAAATGGCAAACAGGTAAAAGGGAATAGGCATACGGAAGTGGGTGGAGCCAACGGGCACGATGCCGCACTCATAGGGCTCGTTAACCGCCCGTGACACTCTTCGGCCACCCAAAAGTGCGGGTAACGTCAGCATCAACACAATCAGACCGCAAAGCATGACTAAAAATAGTGCCAAGGGCCAAATGTGGCTAATTAACTCTTCTCCATAGGTCATATTTACTGCCTTTCACCAAAATTAGAGACAAAAAACTAAAAAATATATAGGCAAAATAGTGGTGGCTCAACAAGCTTAATAACAACTTCAATTCGCACCACTAGCTGTCAAATAGTATAGAAGACAAAAATACCATATTGCAACTTATTAGTTATTCTCTCGCTGTAATTATAATTTAACTATATAAAACAATTAGTTATATAGTTTTTATAAATTGATCAAGGAGTATATAAAATTGACTAATACTAAAAAGTGGCGTAATACTGAATTCACTGCCATTGATTTATCCTTTGGGAGCAACTCAAAAGAGGGGTTTTCTTAGATGCTAAACTCAATCAATATTAAAGACTTCATGTCGGTCAATCCTTTAACCTTCAGTCCCGCGACTCACATCATGGATGCGATACATCAAATGTTAGTTCGAAAAGTCACGGGTGGGACGGTGTTAGATGATCATGGTCGAGTGGTGGGGGTTATTTCAGAATTAGATCTTTTGGGTCAATTAGAGCAGATCGCCTACTACCAAGAGGGAGACGCCTGCATTGGTGATTTAATGCTCACCAAAGTGGACGTACTGTCGGTGAATACCACATTATTTGAAGCAGCACGCACCCTCATACAATATAAGCGCCGACGCATGCCCGTGGTGGAAGATGGCAAATTTGTTGGTCAAATTAGCTGTCGTAGCATTTTACGAGCATTTAAAGACTCGATGTTGGCCCACGACAACAAAGAAGACTAGCCAAGC
>CAWUTT010000126.1:0-16938 GCA_963925635.1 uncultured Pseudomonadales bacterium
GATGCGTCTACTACAGGCGTCACTCTGACACCCTGTCGTACTATTTAAAGTACCGCAGCAATGGCTTTTGCCACATAAGCAATATTGCGCTGATTAAGGCCTGCTATGTTAATACGGCTAGAGCCAACTAAATAAACACTATGTTCGTTAACCAATTGATCCACCTGCTCTGCGCTAATTCCTAAAAACGAGAACATACCTTTTTGGCGTTCAATAAAGCTAAAGTCTTGCTCCACACCTTCCGCTTTAATGGCATCAACTAATTGGCTGCGCAAATCTTTAATGCGTTTACGCATGGTTTTTAATTCATCACGCCACATCTGCTTCAGTTTTGGGTCTGCTAAAATAGTTTCCACTGCCAAAGCGCCGTGGGAAGGCGGCATAGAATAGTTGGCACGAATCACACTATTCATTTGGCTTTGGGCTATCTTGGCTTGATCTGCATTAGAGGAAATAATAATCGCTGTGCCCGTGCGCTCACGATAAACACCAAAATTCTTAGAACAAGAACTGGCAATGACCATTTCTGGTACGCTATCAGCCATTAAACGCAAGCCCGCTGCGTCTTCGTCCATGCCTTCTCCAAGACCTTGATAGGCAATGTCTACATAAGGCACTAAGCCTTTAGCCTGAATTAGTTCGGCCACAGTCTGCCATTGATCTAAACTTAAATCTGCACCCGATGGATTGTGGCAACATCCGTGCAGCAAAATCACATCGCCGGCTTTTGTTTGTGTTTGTAAAGTGGCCAACATGCCATCAAAATCTAATGTTTTTGTAGCGCGGTTATAGTATGGGAATTGTTTAACTTCAAGACCGGCACTTTGCATAATTGGAAAGTGGTTAGCCCATGTAGGATCACCCAGCCACACCGTGGCATTAGGTTTAGCAACGTTAATAAAATCAGCCAACACCCGTAAAGCACCCGTTCCACCTGGAGTTTGTGCAATGGCAACACGCTGATCTGTTAATACTTGGTGATTAGCACCTAAGGTGATCTGGCTTAATAAATCACAAAAGCGTTTTGAACCAGCCATGCCTACGTAAGACTTAGTATCTTCTTCCACTAAAATCTGTTCTTGGGCCCGCGACACGGCCTCCATAATAGCTGTATGCCCCGCTTCATCTTTGTAAACGCCTACCCCTAAATCAACTTTATTAGGGTTAGTATCTTGGCGATACAGTACCGACAGATTAAGAATTGGATCAGCAGGCACAGCGCGCAGTGACTCAAACATGGGCAATAGAACTCCTATGGAATAATTTAGAAAATTGAATACAAAAAATGGATGGTTTTACCGGCTCTAATTATACGGCTTTCACAGCCCTAAAACTAGCCAGAAATAACCCTATCAATGGTCTCAGCACAGGTTTTAACGATTACTATTGCGTGCCCTTTCCTGGCGCGGAGAACAGTCGTACTTTTTTTGATAGCAACGCGCTAGATAAGACGTTGAACTGAAGCCACAGGCTGTGGCCACCTGTAAAACTGACAAACTGGACTGGCGCAACAGTTGCTGGGTTTTTTCAAGTCGCAGGTGTAAATAATATTGTCCTGGACTGTGCTGTAAATACTGCTTAAACAAACGCTCCATTTGTCTGGCAGACATATTAGAAGCATCAGCTAACTCTTGACACGTTAGCGGCGCATCTAAATTTTGGCGCATGAAATCAATGGCTTTAATCAGGCGTGGGTTATTAATGTTTAAGCGCGACTGCAGTCGCATTCGTTGATCTTGATGAGGGGGTCGGATATGGGGGTGCATATACTGCTCTGCGACCAATAGAGCCAACTCATATCCATGTTGGTCAGCAATAATTTGCAACATCATATCTAGGCCAGCAGAGCCACCAGAACAAGTAAATAAACTACCATCAAATTCGTACAGTTCTCCACTCATCCAAACGTCTGGAAACTGTTCTCGAAAACTATCGACATATTCCCAATGAATGGTGCAGGTTTTATGACGTAACAGCTTTGCTTTGGCTAGCAACAATGATCCAGTGGAGGTAGAGCCCAGTAAATCGACTTGACGGGCAGCTTGGCGCAACCATGCAAAAAAAACATCATCGCCGTAAGTCGCCACATTAATGCCCGCCACAATTAACAACACATCAAGTACCTTCACTTGATCCACGTTAATCGTGGGCGCAGTGACCATTTGATTACTGGCGCTTACCGGGATGTCATCCCAACTTAAAAACTCCCACTGATAAAGTTCTTCCTGTGCCTGCGCATTAGCCATACGCAAAGGTTCCACCGCTGCGGCTAATGACAACATAGAAAAACCAGGTACTAAAAAAAATCCAAATCGTTGCATGGCAGTTCCATTCAAAATAAAGACCTCTAGGCCACTTTATAACTAGACTAGCCTTTATTGTCGGTTTTGTCTCACTTAAAGTCGTCTTGAGTGGTTTTTATTTCAACATGAAAGCGCATTATGATTAGCACGTGAACAATAAACATAACCCAATAGGACTTTCTTTATGGCCTTCCCTTCTTCTTCCCCCTACGTCATCGTAGGAGCAGGTATCCATGGTTTAAGTACGGCTTATCATCTTGCTCTAGAACTAAAAGCAAGTGGTAAAGGCGATGGCCGCGACATTATCATTCTTGATAAGAACGGTATTGCTGCTGGCGCAACGGGTATCGCTTGTGGCGTAGTGCGTAATAATTACTTCCAACCTGCGATGCGTGAGTTGATGGCTCATTCTGTGCAAGTATGGGAATCAGATATGGAAACTTATTCATATCACCCTGTGGGTTATATGCAAATCAGCCCTGAATCAATGCACGCAGATGTTGCCACCATTTATGAACAACAAAAAGCCATTGATTATCCTTCTACTTTTATCGAGGGAGAAGCTGACTGCACTAAATACATGAAAGGCATCTTCCACGATTGGCAGGCCCAGGGAATTACCTCTGTATTACATGAAGCTAAAGGTGGTTACGCCAACAACACTAAGGCCATGTATGGCTTGGCATCTAAGGTAGAGAATGAAAACATTCAAATCATCAGTGGCGTCACCGTTACCGGTTTCACTCGCAACCAAGGGTGTGTCACTCATGTTGAAACAGACAAAGGCAACATTGCATGTGATTACCTAGTGATCGGTGCGGGCCCTTGGGCTAAAAGCCTGTGGGAGATGTTAGAGCTACCTAAAACAGTGAGCATTAAAGGTGCCGATGACGTTATCCATACCGACATTCCTATGTGGATATACTGGTCTCTGCAGGAAGGCACCTTGGGTGTTGATCCCAAGCTACAAGTAGATAACAACGGCAACATGCCCCCAGTGATTCACGTCGACTCAAACGCGCCACTTTATTCGTGTAACGATGGTAGCTTAATCACCGATGAAATGTGGGGTATCTACTACAAACCAGACTTCCACTTTGGTGGTGTTCAAGGGGGTGCTGCGCCGTTCCCAGTAAAGACTGACCCAGACAAAGTTGCAGTTGACCCCTACGGCCCAGACTCTCCAGAGTTTGTGGTAGGCCCAGAATTCGCCCACATGTGGGTGTCTGCTTTAGCCCATTGTCAAAAGCGCTTTGAAGGCACCATGCCTAAGTTTAAAGATGAGCCAAGCGGTGGTATTGGGTGTTTCACGCCAGACTCTTTCCCAGTTTTTGACGTATTCCACACTAATGCTTATTTCATTGCTGATTCAAACCACGGCTATAAAATGTTGGGTGTAGGCAAATTAGTGGCCAATGAAATTGTCACTGGCCAAAGCCATCGATTACTTGAGCCATTCCGCTTAAACCGCTACGAGCAAGGTAAGTTACACCCTGTTTCTAGCAGCCCATTCCCTTGGTCATAAGGGGTGTAGGTGTTATTCTTTAAGGCTTAAACCGGTCTATAAAAGCCTCGCTCCAGCGGGGTTTTTTTTAGCCCTTAAAACACTTCATACACAACTATAGGGCATGCCCAAAAGTATCCTTATGACACTTTAATCAGGCATAATAGCGCCTGTATTTTCCTATGGGCGCAGGTATGAGACACATCGATTGGTTGGCAAAACCTGCCTTAGGCGCCAGCCTAGTTGCTGCAATATGGGGCTGCAACATTGTGGTGATGAAAGTTGCCCTCAATGACATGGACCCACTGCTGTTTACTTCAGTGCGCTTTTTATTATTGGCTCTTGTGTTACTGCCCTTTGTTAAAATATCACCAGCTCAGTTACGCCCACTGTTGCCTATTGCTCTGGTAATGGGCCTTGGCCACTTTTATCTATTAGCAGTAGGAATTTCTATGGTGCCCGGCGTGATTGCCAGTGTTTGTTTTTTGTTAGGCGCACCTTTTTCCACTTTATTAAGTTACTTATTTCTTCACGAGCGGATTACACCCTTACAAACTTGGGCCATTATTATAGCCACCATCAGTGCAATCTTGCCCACTTTATTGTTCGGTGAAAATGATCTTCAATGGGGTATATTAATTGTCATTTTGAGTACTTTTATGTGGGCCGTTGGCAACATTCAAATTCGTAAACTTAAGCAATTGTCAGTGCTTTCAATTCAGTTTTGGATCGCCATTATTACCGCACCTTTATGTTTTTTCGCCTTCCTCTTGCAAGCGCAAGCCGCCCCCATACTGCCACAATTTACTGGCAGCACCATGCTCTCCTTAACCTACGTAGTGCTGTGTTCGTCCATTTTGTCTTATAGCCTTTGGTATGGCTTAATTCATCGCCACGGCATGAGCCGGGTGGCTGGTTTCGTCTTACTTCAACCCTTTTTCACCCTCACCTTTGGTTATCTGGTTTTGGGAGAGTCACTCACCCTTTGGCAGCTAGTAGGCAGCTCGATTACTCTTTGTGGGGTGTATGTTTATTACCAACATCACTCATTGAGTAAACAGTAAAACCGCAGAGTGGTTTGATAAACAGTGCCTACTTAAGCGTCATCGGGTATTGGTTAGGCCGACCATAGATCAGCCTTAGGGCTAGTAGCACCTAAATAATCGCGCCTTCTAAGCGCAAAAGAAATGCTTTGGTGTCTATGCCGCCACCAAATCCAATCAGCCCCCCATCAGCGCCCACCACTCGATGGCAGGGAATAATCAAGGGCAGTGGATTACGCCCATTAGCGGCTCCCACAGCGCGCATTGCTTGAGGGCGCCCAATGGCCTGAGCGATGTCCTTATAACTGCACACTTGACCAAAGGGAATAGCTTGAAGTGCAGCGAGCACCTGCATTTGAAACACGGTACCCTGGGGCGCTAAAGCTAAATCAAACTGCTTAAGCTGGCCCGCAAAATAAGCCTCTATCTGCTGGCGCGCTGATTTAAAAGCGGTATTATAAAAAATCCAATCAGGCGCCGGCTTGATGGCCATTTTGCCAGTAGGAAAACTTAAATAGTGCAATGTTTCACCCTCTCCAGCCAATAGCAACTGGCCCACGGGAGAATCTGTGTAAGTGTATTGAAGTTGCATATGCACCATCGATTTAGGTGAACAATTTTAGGGATTATGTGTCGTATGCTACAACAAATATAGCTTGGCACGCAAAGCATAAGCCACTGATTTATTCGGTTGATATGAAGCTAAAAGTAGGTGTTTCTAGTTAATTTTTAATAACCATCGCTTAAATAAATTTGAAAAGTTCCACTGATCCAACCAACGCCTGCCTTTAATGAACAAAAAAAGGGCAGCCAGAGCTGCCCTTTATACTATTTACTTCATGAAGTTAGTCTTCTGGTAAAAGCTGGTTCAATACAATTGCTAAAAATGCCGTTGGGGCAACCGCTGATGTAGCCAGGGTTTGCCAAATGCCTGGCAAATATTGTACTGCAGTGGGTACCAAATTAAGACCCAAACCTACGGTTAATGATATGGCGATAATAATCATATTACGCCGCGTCATTTGCACCTCTGTCAGAACATTTAGTCCTGCCGCTGCAACCATGCCAAACATGACAATCACACCACCACCCAGCACAGGCAAAGGCATTGAGGCGATAGTGGCACCAACCTTTGGCAACAGGCCACAAATTAGCATAATCACACCCGCAATGGTCACCACATGACGGCTCATAACACCCGTCATACCCACGATGCCCACATTTTGACTAAACGAGGTATTGGGTAAACCACCAAACACACCAGCAACGGCGGTGCCCAAGCCATCGGCATAAGTGGCCCCAGAAATCTCGTCGTCTGTTGCTTCGCGGCCAGCGCCTGCTTTTGTGGTGGCTGAGGCATCGCCCACTGTTTCAACCGCGGACACGATCGACACCAAAGTCACTCCAATGACAGCGCCTAAGTTGAATTCAAAGCCGAAGGGCATGACTTGCAGACCCGTAATCCAGCTGGCCTTGGCAACTCCACCAAAAGATACCATGCCAAGAATATAGGCCAACACATAACCCGCGATCAGACCAATTAAAATGGCCGCATTTGAGAGTATGCCATTGGTTCTAAATTTGACCACCAAAGCCACTATGATAACCGTCAAAGCTACAGACCAATGCTTTAATGATCCAAAACTATCAGCATTCATTTGAAAATCAGCCGCGCCGCCAGCTGCATATTTAATGCCCACGGGAATCAGATAAAGGCCAATCGCCAAAATCACCAAACCGGTCACTAAGGGCGGGAACCAGCTGCGAATATTAACGATGACTGCGCCCAGAGCAAAGTGAATGACACCCGCAATAATGCACGAGGTCAAGGCGACCCCAAGCCCTTGAGTTGCTGCAATCCCAGCGAGCACACCAACAAAGGCAAAGCTTGTGCCTTGCATGATGGGTAATCGAGCACCAATGGGGCCAAAGCCAACGGTTTGAAACAAGGTTGCAATACCCGCAAATAACATTGCCATCTGAATTAAATACACCTGTTCGGCGCCACCAAATGCCAAACCAGCAGCGCCAGCAACAATAATTGCAGGCGTTACGTTAGAGGCAAACATCGCAAGCACATGCTGCAGCCCCAGTGGTAGCGCTTCACTCATGGGCGGGGTTAGATTTGCATCGCTGTAGATGGAGGGATTTTCTTTTGACATATTCTTCTCTCTATTATTAAGATGGTTACATCTCTAATTATTATTATATTTACAGTGTGTTAAGCAACCCAGCTTAAATGCAGCAGATTGTTAACAAGATACTCTCACTTTTTTAGACTAAAGTATAGTTAGCGAAAATAACCTCTATTGCAGGCTTGTTGATGTTACTGCTTAGGTTTAAAATCAGTGACATATAGTCCTAGGAGAGACATCAATGTTTAGTGGTTCATACGTCGCGTTAGTTACCCCTTTTAATAATGGCAAATTAGATGAAGCCGCCCTGCGCCGCATCGTTAACTGGCAGCTCGACAAAGGCACCCATGGTTTAGTGCCTGTGGGCACTACCGGTGAGTCTCCTACTCTGTCTGAAGCAGAGCACAAACGAGTGGTAGAAATTGTAGTTGAAGAAAATAATGGGCGCGTGCCAATCATCGCTGGCGCAGGATCAAACAACCCAGTAGAAGCTTTAGCCTATGCACGTCATGCCAAAGACTTGGGCGCAGATGCCATTTTATGTGTGGCAGGTTATTACAACCGCCCCAACCAAGATGGTCTGTTCGCACACTTTGAGTACATCACTCAAGGCGTTGATATTCCCATGATCATTTACAACATCCCACCCCGAGCCATTGTTGATATAGAGCCGCAAACCATGGCTAAACTTGCAGCTTTGCCTAATGTAGTGGGCGTGAAAGATGCCACCGGTGATATTTCCCGCATTAGTTTGGAACGCATGACCCTAGGTAATGATTTTGCTTATCTGTCAGGTGACGATTTAGCCGCTGTAGCCTACAATGCCGTAGGGGGTAATGGGTGTATTTCCGTCACAGCTAACGTTGCACCAAGCCGCTGTTCGGCCATGCAAACTGCATGCTTGAAGGGCGATTACCAAGAAGCCAAACGCATTCACGATGAGCTCACACCGCTGCATGTCGCCATGTTTAACGAACCTAGCCCGGCAGGAGCAAAGTACGCAGCCTCTTTGCTAGGCTTGTGTACCGAAGAAACGCGCTTGCCAGTGATGCCATTGAGTGCAGAAAGTAAGGCGCTATTAGATAGCTTGCAGCACTTAATGGGCTAACTAAAAAGATGGCCGTATGCCTGGGCTGGTTATCGTGGCCCTAGGCTAACGGATAAGGCCATAGTCTTGGTTTAATACGTCTATGATCTCTTGTTTAGGCTGCTGGCTCACATTCAGTTTGCGGCCTATAATCTTCTCTGCAATACTAATGTAGGTATCAGAAATATCTTGCATCGCCTGCAAAGGCAAAGCATGGTCCCTAGCCAAAGCATTGCGCTCTGCCATGCGTTGTTTATTGAGCAAAATATCTGCATCATCAAAATGATTGAGTAAAAACTGTCTAAAGCCCTCTTTAGAATTTTCCACCACTTGGCCAGCTCTTAACGCTGCGCCGTCCCAAATACGCGACGAATCGGGTGTGCCCACCTCATCCATATAAATCAGTTTATCTTCACCATTAGCATCTTTTACATAGCCAAATTCAAATTTAGTATCAACGAACACTTGATCTTGGGCGGCTAAATCTTGGCTAATGACAGCAAACCCATCACGTAATAAATTTTCATAACGGTTAATATCAGCAGGGGTAGAGAAGTTAAAAGCCCGATAATTAGCTTCTAAATCAGCCCGAGTAATATTAACGTCATCAGCCTCTGGTACATTAGGTATGCCTTTTAAAATGCCTTTAGTGGAGGGCGTAATGAGTAATTCTGGTAAACACTGATCCTGTTGCAAACCTTCGGGCAGGGTCATGCCACAGAAGACCCGTTCGCCAGTCTTATAAGCCCGCCACATAGACCCGGTAATATATTGGCGTGCTATGGCTTCCACCATCACCGGTTTAGCCTTTTGTACAATCCAGACTAAAGGATGAGGCGTATCCACAATATGACTGTCTGCCAACCCTGCTGCACGAAACCGCGCAAACCAATGGTTAGCGACCGCATTGAGTGCGGCACCTTTACCCGGTACACCTTGTAATCCACCCTCACCATGCCAAATACAATCAAAAGCAGAAATACGATCACTAATCACCATTACTGCCAAGGGCGCATCCGCTGCAACATTGTAGCCTTTGCTAGCAATTAGACGTTTACTTTGCTTGGCACTTAACCAATAAACACTGCGCACTTTGCCACTGTGTACTGGTAAATCTGTGGCAATAGGCAAATCATCGTTGGTAGCAAGTACGTTATAAAAAGCAGACATAGGGTGTGTTTTCTAAGACAGATCGAAGCGTTATTTTACCTAAATTAACTGCAAGGCGCAGCTATTAGTCATTAAAATGGGTGATATTTTGTATGATCTGCATGACCTTTAAAATGGCCTCTCGATTAGCCACTTGATGTAAGCCCGCAAGGTACCACTGGGTGGTTAACGCGCCGTCACCGATGGGCCGTGTGACTAAACCGTATTTCGGCCCTTGCGACAAAGCAGTCCAAGCGGGAAGAATAGTCAGGCCTTGGCTTTCAGCGACGATGGTGAGCACCGCTTCTGTGACGCCGGCACTAATCACATTGCTGGGCAGCAGGTGGTGACGCCGAAATACTAGATCATATTCGCGCCCTTGTTCAGGATTAGTGTGGTAAGCCACATAAGGAAAATCAGCAAACATCTCCGGTAGCACACTAGGGTGATGTACCAAGGGATGATCACTCGCCATTAGTGCTAACAACGGATCTTCTCCCAAATGTATGCAATTAAAGTCACCCGCAGGTGGCAGCCCAGAAATGACGGCAATATCGATGGTTTGTTGGCGTAAGGCTGACTCAGGGTGCAAGCCCACATCAGCGGCTACCTCAAGGCCAATATAGGCGCATTTTTTAGCTAACTGTTGATACAACTCAGGTAACCAATGATGCGAAGCATATGCCTCCAAGCCCAAGCGCACTCTAGTGGTGACACCGCCACTCATTTGCGCCACATCCTGCTCGGCGCGCTCCAATTCGGCTAACACCCGGCGCGCTGCAAATTGCACTCTCAAGCCTGCTGGCGTGGCCACTAGCTTTTTGTTTTGACGCGTGTACAAAGCAGTATCTAACAACCGCTCTGCCTCGCGTATACGATGACTTAATGCCGACTGACTCACCTGTAAGGCAATGGCCGCAGCAGACACACTGCCTGCTATCTCAAGGGCTCGAATCATTTGTAACTGCCTAACACTTAATTTAATGGCCATAGAATACTCATATACATGCATTTAATTCATACTTAACCGCCAAATTATGACATTTACTTCAACAAATACACAGCCTAAACTATAAAAAAATAACCACAGGAACAACCATGTCCTACCAATGCCCCTATGCCTCCAGTGCGATCGACATCAGTGATGAAGACATTCATTGGCAGCAAGATATCAGTTATGGCCAATACCTTGGTTTAGAAAGCCTTTTAGAGCAACAAAACCCCCTCAGTGAAGCCCATGATGAGATGTTATTTATTGTCATACACCAGGCCTCAGAACTATGGATGAAGCTGTGTCTGCACGAAGCCCATGGGGCGGCTAAATTAATTGCTCAAGACAACCTGCGCCCCGCTTTTAAAATGCTCACTCGAGTGGCACGCATTCAACAGCAAATGGTCAATGCATGGGCAGTATTAGTAACTATGACCCCCGCAGACTATGCGAGCTTTAGGGACAGTTTAGGCCAAAGTTCAGGTTTTCAATCGTTCCAATATCGCGAACTTGAGTTCTTGTTGGGTAATAAAAATGCCGCCCTTATTGAAGCCCATAAACATCATCCTAAAAATTATCAACACCTCACTCAAATATTGAATGCACCCAGTTTATACGATGTTTGCCTACAGCTTCTGCAACAGCGTGGTTTTGATATTCCCCTAGAGCAAACACAAAGAGATTGGCAACAACCTTACACGCCCAACAAACAGGTTGAAGCTGCATGGCAAAAGGTTTACCAAGACACAGACACCTACTGGGATTTATACGAACTGGCCGAAAAGTTGGTTGATTTAGAATATCATTTTCAACAGTGGCGCTTTAATCACGTCAAAACCGTCGAACGCATTATGGGTCACAAGCATGGTACAGGAGGCACATCGGGGGTTGATTACCTTCAAAAAGCCCTCTCCTTGCAGTTTTTCCCTGAGCTGTGGTCGGTGCGCACTCACCTATAACACCAACGCCATAATTAGTTAACATTAGCAGTTACCATTAGCAGTTATCATTAGTCGCAAACCCCAGCTCAGCTTAGGCTGGCAGTAGACCACTAAAAAGAGCATTAACATGACCCAGTTAAGCCGCACAAAGTTTGAGATATTAGACCAGAATGACGCCCTAGCGCCTATGCGAAAGGAGTTCAGTTTACCAGAAGGCCTCATTTACCTTGATGGAAATTCCTTGGGCGTATTACCCAAAGCCACGGCAAGTCACCTCAGTGAAGTGATACAACAGCAGTGGGGAGTAGATTTAATTCGCAGTTGGAACTGTAATCAATGGATGCAAAAACCCACTCAATTAGGCGATAAAATAGGCCGTTTGATCGGTGCAGAAGCAGGTCAAACCTTGGTGTGTGACACCACCTCTGTGAACATTTTTAAATTGGCAGCTGCAGCCGTAAAAATGCGTCCAGGCCGCACCAAACTCATCACTGAAACGGGTAATTTCGCCACCGACCTATATCTACTGCAGGGTTTAGCCACATTACTTGGCGATCAAGTTGAGGTCATCGCCCTACCCCGAGATCAAGTATTGCAAGCCATTGATGATGACACTGCGCTGGTGTTATTAACCCACGTGCACTTTAAGACAGGTGCCATGTGGGATATGGCTAACGTTACCCAGTTAGCCCAGCATCAAGGCGCGTTAATGATGTGGGACCTTTCTCATTCTGTAGGCGCCATGCCCATTAGTTTGGATCAGGTTAATGCCGACCTCGCCGTTGGCTGCACCTACAAATACCTTAATGGGGGGCCAGGTTCACCGGCCTTTGTTTATGTAGCCCAACGCCACTTAGGTCAGTTTCAACAACCCCTCACAGGCTGGTTAGGTCATGCTAAACCATTTGATTTTGAGGATGATTACCAAGGTGCAACAGGCATTCAACAAGCCATGTGTGGCACCCCTGCCGTCTTAGCCAATGCCGCATTAGAGGTGGCTTTAGACCTAATGTTAACGGTAGACATGGCGCAAATACGGCGCAAATCACAGCACATGGGACAGCTATTTATTGAGTTAGTGCAACAGCGTTGCCCATGGTTTGAATTAGGTTCTCCCCGTAACGATGACAACAGAGGCAGCCAAGTGTCATTAATTCACCCCCAAGGCTATGCCATTATGCAGGCCTTAATAGCACGTAATATTGTGGGTGATTTTAGAGCGCCAGATCATCTGCGATTTGGTTTTACCCCACTGTATTTAAAGTATGTAGACCTTTGGGACACCGTAGAGGCGCTGGTCGATATCATGGCCAACGACCACTGGAACCAACCTCAGTTTTTGGCACAACAGGCGGTGACCTAAGCACTGTCATTAATCTCGCCGCAGATTTAGGCTTGTGGTGGCTGCTGTTTAAATGCACAGCAGTCACCTCAAACGCCTGAGCAGTAGGTCACACATAGGCCCCTTAAATGCGGCAGCCAGTATCGTCACATGATGTGTCGTCAAGCATCACAGACGGTGTAGACGCCTCATCTGTTAACAACGCTACGTCACCTTCTGCCAACAAGCTGCCAATGATTTTACCCACTTGCATATCATGCAAACTGCCAAAATGATGAAGTCTAATACAACCTTGCTGGTCAATGATAATCAAGGTGGGTGTGCCCTGCATGCTGTATTTTTTCATAGTTGAGGGTATGGTTCCTAAAGTTGATGGTAAATCAACGGCAATAGGAAAAGCCAAACGATACTCACTCACAAAGGCTTGCAGTGCCTCTACCGTCATGACCCCATGATGCTCAAATACCGTGTGTAAGCCAATCACCTGCACCTCGTCATCAGCAAACATCTCATGAATCGCCGTAGCTTGCGGTAAACCATGGGAGACACAGCCTGGGCAGAGCATCTGAAACGCATGCACCACCACCACCTTACCTTTTAACCCAGCTAACGTTAGGGCTTTGGGGGTATTAATCCAAGCACTCATTTCTAGCTCTGGAGCTAGAGGGTATTGTTCTGATGTTTTCATTTTTTAATCCTCATTTAACCAGCCATCACTAAAACGACGTCCTTGTCATACCTCACTATTGATTAACTTTGCCGGGTAGACTTAAATCACCCGATGCGACGTCCATCACATCCACTACACACAATAAGGGCGCATGCACACTTTGGTTTACCCGCAATGCGGCTGTCACCCCATCGTAAGACGCCTCTTCTAGGCTCGCAATATTGTCAAAGGCCACACGCACTTCAAGGCTTTCAGCATTAAAGGTAGGACTCCAACCCGGGCTATCAATAAGAATAGGTAAACCAGGCCATGTTTTTGGTAACTGTGGTTGGCTATCAGCAGCAATATCCACTACACCTAAAGCGCCTGGACCACAGGCCTCATTGGGCTGCAACACCACCCAGTGGCTGTGCCAAACATCACCATCATTGGTGGTATTGCCATCACTATTTTCATCATACAATGGCGTATCATCAAAATCTGGATGTGACGTGACGGCTAAAGCCAAAATACCTGCATCGGCTTCAAAGCCTACACTTGAGCTATTTAAGGTGGTGGGCCACACGTAAGAATACACATCACTACCAGCCAGTTGACCCGTCGCTGCAGGCTTCATTGAGCCTACATTAGCTGCTACTTGCATGTGAAAAGTGGCTATTTTATCTTCTGTTGTCACCTTAGCATGAGTGATGTCAAATGCCGATATACCAGAGCTGGCAGTCGTGTCATTCTTTGCAGACTGAATACCGCCCTCGTGTAAGCCTCCAGCATAAGCCACTGCACTAGTAAGACCAGCAGTGATTGCCAACGCTAATAGTGGGTAATTATTTTTCATGATCTCTCTCCAAATAAGTATTTATAGTATCGACTCGATACTATAAATACTATAGATCACTAACAAACACTTGTCAACAAGGTATTGAGTCGATATTATATATTTTATGAAAACACATCTAACTCAACAATATTTAGACAGGCTATCCAGCCTACTGCGCAACGAAAACCGCAGTCGGCTTTTACTGCATGGTCTTCAGCCCGTACAGTTTGACGCCCTGCAATATTTAATGGCGTGCAACCACTACTCAGACACCCCTATGGCTGTCACAGAGTTCCTCGGACAAACTAAAGGCACCGTGTCGCAAACGTTGAAAGTACTCGAAAAGAAAGGCTTCGTTACCAAAACAATAGACCAACAAGATAAGCGCGTGGTGCACTTATCGGTTACCCCCCAAGGCAGCAAGCTCATTAAGCAAATACAAGCATCAGCATTGCTGCAAAAAGGGGCCACATTAATGAGTGATGAAAAACTTGAGGCATTAAATAGCTCCCTTGAGTTATTGCTCAATAAGGTACAGCTAGCCAATCAGTTAAAAACCTTTGGGGAGTGCCACAGCTGCCTTCACCATACCAAGCTCACCTCAGGTGGCCTCTTGTGCGGCCTCACCCAGGAGCGTCTGTTAACAACCGATGCCAAGCTCATATGCCGAGAACATCACCCACTCTAGCTTTGCCACCACAAGGAACCACCTTATTTTTCTAATAATGCTCCAGAGAAAGCCCTAACAATAGGCTTAGCAATAAAATACAGCACCGAGCGCTTGCCTGTTTTAATGTCAATAGACGCCGTCATGCCTTGTTTAAGATCTAGACTCGCTATTTTGTCATTATTTTGTAGCCCATCTTCTACTAAGCTCACTTGGGCTCGATAATAGGTTTGGGCCTGGCCACCGACTTGTTCTGTCAAGGTATCTGAGCTGACGTAAGTTAATACGCCATCCAGACTGCCATAAATGGCGTAATCAAAGGCATCCAGTTTAACCGTCACAGGTAAGCCCAACTTTACCTGTCCTACATCCATCGGCTTGAGTTTGACCTCGATTAACAGGTTACCGTTGGTAGGGGATATTTGCATCAGCTCATCACCCGCTTTTAGCACACCACCCAAGGTATTCACTTTTAAATATTTAACCACCCCATCCACAGGCGCAGTGAGTACCGTATGGTTAAGTACATTGTTTCTTTCGGCCTGTTTATATTTGGCCACGGCTAATTGACTTTCAAACTCGCTCGCTTCTTTTCGAGCCTGTTGGTAATAATCATTTTTCAACTTACTAAGCTGCCCTTCTATGGTATGCACGTCGCCTTGACTACGCATGACATCTAAATGACTAATATCGCCCGTTTCTGCTAATGCTAAATTCATTTTCAACTCTTCATTGGCCAGTAATAAGCCTTGATCTAGGGTATAAACCTGATCATCTAATGACTTTTTTTGCTGCTCAAACAGCTGCATCTGTACCTTCACTAGGTCTGTGAACTCGGGCAGTAACTCTGAGAAAACAGGTTCTTTGCCCTGTCCCTGAGCCTTACTTCGAATTAGCCCCGCGAGTAGCGTTTTGACTTTTGCCCGAGCTTCTTCGAAGGTGGCCTTCGCGCCATGATCTTCCATCACTGCAAGTTCTTGACCAAAGGCCACCTGATCTCCTTCTTGCACCATGAGTGCTTCCAACACACCGCCATCTGCTACCTGAATAATTTGCGTTCGTGAACAAGGAATAATGTTACCTTGGGCTCTAACCGCTTGGTCTATTTCAAAAAAACTAGCCCAAAGAATAAAAACAATCAAACCACTAAACAGCAAATACACTGCAGACAAGCCAGACTTAGGCGTTGCCCCGCCAGCCATTGCTATGTCATTACTGTACACGTTAGATGCGACTTGATTACGTTGCTGCCAACCAAAATCAGGCGTTTGAGACTCACCACTGACGTTTGATGGCAAGGCCGGACTAAGTCGTTTATCTTCTTTAATCGCAGTATCACTCATGACGGTGCTCCTACGGTTTCAACTTGGGGTTTTTGCAATCGATCTAGCACTTGTTGTTTTTCTCCATCCATCACAATTTGATTATTAGCCACCACAATAATGCGATCCACCAGTTGCAATAAATCGGCTTTATGGGTTACAAGTACCAGCGTGTCCTGTTGTTTTAGAGCTTTTTTAAAGGCCCCAATAACTTGCACTTCGGTGCCAGAGTCCATGGCTGCCGTGGGTTCATCAAGTAGCCAAATCTTTGGATTGCGCAGAAAAACTCGCGTGAGGTTCACTAACTGGCGCTGACCTCCAGACAAACCTTGGCCACCCTCATGAATCATCTGCTGAAAGCCATCTGCATGAGTGGCTATCACAGACTGGTACAAACCCGTATGTTTGGCAGCTTGTAAAACCGCATCATCGCCTGGGTCTAATAAACCTAAGGTTAGGTTTTCTCGTAAACTGCCGGCAAATAAGCGCCCATCTTGCTGCAAATACCCCACACTCTCCGCTAAAATTGGCTTTGAAATATGTGACAAGTTAAGGTCGTCTAGCATGATACGGCCATCTTGTGGTTTATACATGCCCGACAACAAGCGCAGCAAGGTGGTTTTACCCGAGCCAACCGGCCCTAACACCCCCACTTTTTCACCTGCATTAATGCTTAGGTTAGGTATGGCTAAAGCTCTTTTTTGCCCATAGACACTAGTCACATTTTCAAATCGGTAATGGCCCACAATGCGCTCTGGCACCACTGGATGATCAACCCCATCATGGTCATCTTTAAGCTTCCATATGGCATCTAATGATTTAATCGCCGCCTTGGTGTGCGCCCATTGCTGCAAGGTGTTAGGACTGCCTGCCACCGGAGCCAAAATACGACCTGATAAAATTGAACAAGCAATCAAACTACCCATAGTCAGATCACCAGAACTCACCATCAGTGCACCTGAGGCCA
>CAWUTT010000127.1:0-3349 GCA_963925635.1 uncultured Pseudomonadales bacterium
CATAATTGAATCATTAAGCGCAACGCTAATACGGAAAAAGCCAGCGGCACCACCAATTTAGCAGGCCATAGTGGCAGGGCAATGTCCATCGAACTGTCACGACTCCACCAAGGCACAGAAAAATCGAAACTACGAGAAAAGTGCGCCCAAGAGCCCCAGATGAGCAATAATATGAGCACTAGAACACACAAACTGGTGAGCCATTCGAACAACCATAGGGCCCTGCCATTAAGCTGAGCCACTAACATATCCATACGAATGTGACCGCCGTTACGCTGGGTGTAAGAAATTCCCATAAAGGCGATGAGGGGCATCGCTTGTTCTATCCAGTCAACATAGCCTGGTAGGGGCATATTAAAAAAATGCCGGCCCGCAACTGACACCACAGCTAACAGCATGAGACTAAAGATAGCTAAGCCACTGACCAAGGCCAATGCCGATTCTACCTTGTGTAATTGCTGATCTATCCAGCTCAGGAGTGAGCCATCTTCGATTACTTGACCTACACCTGCCATATAAGCTCCATACCCATATCCACTATTGCAGCAGATATGGGTGATTGATCAAGGATCGAACTACTTAGAAATTAGACCTGTCACAAGATCATACAACTCTTGAGCGGGTAATCCTTTGGCAGTATTTTCTTCAATCCAAGCGGCAGCCGCTGGGCCAGCAACCTTGCTTCTGAATGCAGAAAGCTCTGCCTCAGTATAGGAAACAGACTCAATGCCCTTCGCTTCTAGGGTAGGTCCCCAAGCATTCATGGTTTTACCATTGTAGGTTGCGATGTAGTGATCTAAGGCTTCATCAACCGAGCCTAACAAAGCGTTACGATGGTCATCAGACAAGTCTGCTAGAGCATCTGAATTAACTACAACTGGGCAGTTTACCGTGCCTGGATTCAAGTTAGTGGTCCACCACTTACCCGCTTCCACTGTGCCAAACGACATGTGCGCATGGGGCGCAAATGCAACCGCTTTGACAACGCCACTATCTAACGCTTGACGCACTTCAGAGGCCGACATAGAGGTGGGCACTGCACCCACTGCAGCCATTGCTTGGCCGATACCGCCAGTAGCACGGACACTTAAACCTTCATAATCACTCAAGGTTTTAGGCGCATCACCTACACCCACAATATTGTACTGTGGCAAAGGTGAAGGCATCAGTAAGGTTGCATTCCAGCGCGCTAAATCTTTTTGTACTGCTGGATGCTGATACACAGCTTGAGAAATAGAGCGTTCTTGTTCGAGGGTACTCACGCCTAAAAATGGTAATTCAAGCACGGTGATGGACGGGTTTTTATCCCGATGGTAACCCGCGCAGAACTGGGCCATTTGGAATGCACCGATGGAGATTCCATCTAGGTTTTCTTTGTTCTTTGACAAGCCGCCATAAGATATATTGAGAGTAAATTCGCCACCTGTTTTAGCACTAACAAGTTCTGCCAGCTTTTCTACGTGCTCAGTAAACGCACGTTGCTTGCCCCATAGAGACACATCCCACTGCTCAGCTAATACTTCGCCAGAAACGGCCAGCGCAACGGCTGCACATAAGCCAGTTTTGATTGCTTTATTAAACATAATCATTTCCATCAGTTGTTATTGTGGCCGTATCTTAGGTGGCTATGTGGCTTTTGGCTAGGAAGAAAATCGCTAATGGTCACGCTAGGGGCTAGCGGAAAACCGCTGATTACAAAAAATTAGACTTGTCCAAATCTAACTTAACCATTTTCTCGTTTAAAGTGCGACGGCCAATGCCAAGACTTTCTGCTACCGAGTCCATTTTACCTTCATGGTCAATTAAAGACTGAGCAATAAGCGCGCGCTCAAAAGCTGCCACTGCAGGTCGCAACATCGATTTATGGGCATGCTTATGCGCACCTTCAACTTGCCTCATGGCCAAAGATACCGAACTATCACCCTGTTGGCTGCGCACCACTCGCCGCTCTGCTAGGTGTTTTAATTCCCTCACATTACCGGGCCACGTATGCGCCATAATACTGCTAATGTCTTCCGTATCTAGGGGCACCAGCGGCGTATCATACAGCCGAAAGTAGTGTTCGCTAAAATAATTGAACAACATATAAATATCATCACTAAAATCACGTAAATTAGGCATGATAATGGCAAAATTGTTGAGCCTAAAGGCCAAGTCTTCTCGTAATTGAGCCGTGGCAATCTGTTGTTCCACACTGCCATTGGTGGCCGATACAATGCGCACGTTGGCATGCTTAACAGCAATCGCATCAAAAGGATGGTATTGGCCCGTATCAACCACCCGCAATAATGCAGCTTGTTGATCATTTGACAATGCACTGGGTTCATCTAAGAACAAAGTACCCCCTTCCGCAGCTTGCAGGTAGCAGGTTTCTTGGGTCGATGAGCCAAACATCATGGTGCCAAAATGATCACTGGCCATGGCCGAGCAATCCACCGTTACAAAGGGTTGGGCCGAGCGTTGCGACAAATTGTGTAAGGCCCTTGCAGCCAGTTCTTTACCAGAACCTGTCTCTCCATGCAGCATTACCGGAGCGAGTATTTGAGCATATTGATGTAGCTCACCCCTCACCTTGACTAAGGCCGGATTATTGCCTACAAGCAGCTGGTCTAAGCCGGAAAGAGCCGCTATTTGAGCGTGTAACTGATGGTTTTGACGCTGTAATCGACTTTGCTTAGCGGCATTTTGCGCCGCCATTAACAAGCGCTTTGGGTCAAATGGTTTTTCTAAAAAACTGTAGGCACCCTCTTGCATGGCTTTAACAGCCATAGCCACATCAGCATGTGCTGAAACAAATATAAAGGGTGGACAATGGGCGCCTGCAAGGCTTTCTTCAAACAACTGTAAACCACTAACACTGGGCATTTTAACGTCAGAAATGACCACATCTGGATTAATACTCATTATTTTTTTAGCGCCATTGATGGCATTAGGAAGTTCATTAACCTGCCACTTTGCGCGCTCAAACAAGTGCACTAGCGAGCGCCTTACTTCGGCATCGTCATCGATGATTAATACATTATAAGTGGGTTGCATATTTTTCATTGATTATTAGACCGCGCGTGGAATAGTGACCACAAACTCAGCCCCATTTAAAGTGCTGTTTTGGGCCCAAATTTGACCATGATGTTCGTTAACAATAGCCGCACTAATGGCCAAACCTAAGCCCATACCATCGGTGCTAGCCTTCGTGGTGTAGAAGGCCTGAAATAATTCTTCAAGGTCCTGAGCGCCAAAACCAGCACCATTATCGGCTACCCTTAGTAGCCAATTATCCTGCTCATGTTCTAGGTTCACAAGTACCTGCCCACCCTCGTTCACAGCAGCAAAGGCATTGATCAATAGATTA
>CAWUTT010000128.1:0-7277 GCA_963925635.1 uncultured Pseudomonadales bacterium
AAAAATAGATGCACCATTAACAAACATACCCATGGGGCCACCCATAAGAATGCCCGTGGCAACAATTCCAAAAGCTGCAATAAATCCAATAATTGTTGCTAAATCCATCTATCTAATCTCCAACCAGCGTGTGTCTGCTAAATTCTTATAGGGTAAATAAACACCCTCAAATAATACAGTTGCTATAATATCTAATATTATCGACCAAATGTAATAAATATTTAGCTTTGTGATGCCTAACGCCTTGGATGTTTGCTGCTAACCTTGAAATTAGCTTGCATCATCAGCTTTAAGTTACGCTATAATTAGTCGATAGTGTGTCGTATTAACGAGGATGATATATGAAGTTCGTACCTTTTTTTCTTGCTATTGCGTGCTCAACCTTGAGCTATGGCAGCGTAGATAAGGCACCCAAATGTGCTGAATATTTCTCAACACATCAAACCGATGGTCATTATCAGCTTATGGACAATGGCTTAGCTGCAGACCCCCTTACCGGCCTAATTTGGTACCGATGCGGCGCTGGTCAAGCATGGTTGGATGGTGAGTGCCAAGGGGAACCGCTAATGCTGCCTTTTGAAGACGCCAAAGATTGGGCTGAATCATCAGAGCTGGCAGGCTTTGACGATTGGCGGGTGCCTGAAACAGACGATATGACCAGTTTAGTTGAAGCAGACTGTAAATCACCTTCGATTAATACTCGGGTGTTTTTGGGCATAGAGCCCGAAGTTTATTGGAGCAGCGAATCCAACTTTTGGATCCGTTCAATGGCTTGGTCGTTCTACTTCTATCGTGGCCACTACTTTAGCAAACAAGCAAAAAATGATGCAGTGCGCTTTATGTTGGTAAGAAATTAATTTTCAAACCTTGTTACAGCTGGTTACCCTTTGCGTAGGGGCGGCTGCGCTGGCTTTGGCTCATATCCTCGGCAGGCATGACCATCAATACGCATGATGTCAATCATGGGTAGTTGACGCGACTTAATGGCAAACAAACGGCAGCCTCGGGGAAACTTTGCATCCCAAGTGACATAAAAATGCTTGCATTGCATACAGTTAGGTGCGGTTTTAGGGTTATTCATAATACATCAAAAAACAAGTGCCTCGTTATGGCGGTCGAAACTGTTCTGTCTGATTACTGATATTATTCAGTAATCACTCACCAGTACATTAGCCCAAAGCAGATTACTTGTCTGCTTTATTGTGGGTAGAAAAACCCAGTAAATCTAATTGCTCTGGGTCAGCACTCGCATCAGACTCAGGCTTCACCTGCGGATTTAACAGCTCACTGGCCTGTATTTCAGTCACTTCAACTTCAGCTGCCTCTACATGAGTCATATCTAATTCATTTACCTCTACTTGAGTCAACTCTGCTTCAGTGACGTTCGCCTCAGTCACTTCCACTTTAGTCACTTCTATTTCGGCTATCTCTGTTTCAATTGTCTCCGCTTCAGCTGTCTTTACTTCATCTGTCTCTTCTTCAGCTATTTCTACTTCTGCTATTTCTACTTCTGCTATTTCTACTTCTGCTAACTTGACTTCAGTCGCGGCTAACGGCTCTAACAAGGCACGCTCAGCCTCTAGGGCATCTATCTCATCAAACTGTTTTTCTCGCTGCGCTCGTTTAGCGTCTAGTTCTGCCTGAGACTGTTTAGGCCGGCCATACTCATCCCACACCCGATAACCCAGCACAGTGAAAAAGAAGGCCACCACCAGGTAACCGAACAAACTGGTGAAATCAACATCTTCTAACCAATGTAACTTATTGGCGTAAGCCATAAGCATTACCACCATCACGGCAAAAATAACCACGACGCGCATGGTTCGGCAAAAAGCGCAGGGCTTTTTTCCACTTGGGTCACTGTCGCTAATTCTACGCCCCATAATAGTTACCCAGCACCTATATAATTAATCATAATGCCCGCTGCCACAGCCGAACCAATCACCCCTGCTACGTTAGGGCCCATAGCGTGCATTAACAAAAAGTTTTGGTTATTAGCTTCTAAGCCCACCTTGTTAGACACACGTGCCGCCATTGGCACTGCAGATACACCCGCTGAACCAATAAGCGGATTAATAGCACCATCGGTGAGCTTATTCATTAACTTTGCCATCAGCACGCCAGAGGCGGTACCCATTGCAAACGCTACCATACCAAGGCATAGGATGCCTAAAGTGGTCAGATCTAAAAATTTATCGGCTGATAGTTTAGAGCCTACTGCCAAACCCAAAAAGATAGTCACTACGTTAATCAAGGCGTTTTGAGTGGTGTCAGATAAACGATCGACCACACCAGATTCACGCATCAGATTACCAAAGCAGAACATACCCAATAATGGCGCCGCGTCTGGCAACATAAAGGCTACAAGAAGCAACAACAGCAAGGGGAATACAATTTTTTCAACCTTACCCACAGGGCGTAATTGTACCATTTTGATCTGTCGCTCTTTTTCGGTGGTTAGAGCACGCATTATGGGTGGCTGAATCAAGGGCACCAAGGCCATGTAAGAGTAGGATGCTACGGCAATAGCCCCCAGCAAGTCGGGTGCAAGTTTACTGGCCACATAGATCGATGTGGGGCCATCAGCACCACCAATAATACCGATGGCAGCGGCATCAGCTAAGGTAAAATCCATCCAGCCCAAGGTGGTCATGCCAATCGCACCGATAAGGGTTACAAAAATACCAAACTGGGCAGCGGCGCCTAAAAACAAGGTTTTAGGGTTCGCCAGAAGTGGGCCAAAATCGGTCATGGCGCCGACACCCATAAAGATAATGAGTGGGAAGGCACCGGTTTCTATACCAACCGAATAGAACATGTAAAGAATGCCACCTGGATCGGCCAAGCCGGCACCAGGAATGTTGGCTAATATACCGCCAAAACCAATGGGTATGAGTAGTAAGGGTTCAAAGTTGCGTTTGATGGCTAGATATAGCAGTAACAATCCCACAGCCATCATAATGACTTGGCCCGGCTGTACTTGATATACACCCGAGCTGTGCCAAATTTGTAATAACTTATCCATGAATGTTCCGCCTAAGCCAAGGTCAACAAAGTGTCACCAACAGAAACAGAATCACCTTCTTTAACCGTAACAGAATTAACCGTACCAGCTTTACTGGCACGAATTTCTGTTTCCATCTTCATCGCTTCAAGAATAAATAACACGTCACCTTCTTGCACAGATTGGCCTGGCACGGCATGAATCTTCCAAATATTGCCCGCCAATGGCGCAGTAACGGGTTCGCCACCAGTCACTGGCGCAGCCGCAGAAGCTGGGGCAGCAGTCATGGCCACGGGAGCCAAACCAACCGCCGAAATATCGCCCCCTTCTGCTACTTCTACAACGTAACTTTGACCATTAACGCCAATGGTGTAAACGGTCGGGCCCGCTGCTTCAGCTTTAGGTGCTGCGGCTTTAGGTGCTGTGACTGCAAGGGCAGACTCTAGGGTAGGTATAGGTTCAAAAGCATCTGGGTTGTCACGATTTTGTAAGAACTTAAGGCCTACCTGAGGGAATAAGGCGTAGGTTAACACATCATCTATTTCCCGATCACCCGGGGCTAATCTAATCTTCTTCTCTTGTGCAAGACCGCGTAGTTCTTTGGTGAGCTTGTCCAACTCATCGTCGATCAGGTCGGCAGGACGACAGGTAATGGCTTCTGCTCCGTTGAGTACGCGCGTTTGCAACTCCTTATTAAAAGGAGCCATGGCAGCGCCGTATTCACCCTTTAATACGCCAGCTGTTTCTTTAGTAATGGTTTTGTACCTTTCGCCGGTTAATACGTTAAGTACAGCCTGGGTACCAACAATCTGCGAGGTGGGCGTCACTAGGGGAATAAATCCAAGATCTTCACGTACCCGTGGAATTTCCTCAAGCACTTCATCAAGACGATCTGCAGCACCTTGCTCTTTGAGCTGGCTTTCCATGTTAGTTAGCATACCCCCTGGAACTTGGGCCACTAGAATGCGTGAATCTACACCCCGAAGAGAACCTTCCCACTGAGCATATTTTTTACGCACCTCACGGAAGTAAGCGGCCACTTCTTCTAGCGCTCTTATATCTAGGCCTGTATCGCGCTCACTACCCTCAAAAATAGAGACCACAGATTCCGTGGGTGAATGACCATAAGTCATCGACATAGACGAAATTGAGGTATCAACATTATCAATACCCGCCTCTGCAGCCTTCAAAATAGCGGCTGTCGATAGACCTGTGGTGGCATGACACTGCATGTGCACTGGCATACTGGTTTCAGCCTTGAGCCGACTTACCAACTCAAACGCCGTGTATGGATTCAATAAGCCAGCCATGTCTTTTATACAAATAGAGTCAGCGCCCTGATCTTCTATTTTTTTGGCTAAATCAACCCAGTAGTCAACATTATGCAGCGCGCTTAAAGTGTAAGAAATAGTGCCCTGGGCATGCTTGCCGGTTGCTTTAACGGCGGTAATAGCCGTGGCTAAATTACGCGCATCATTCATGGCGTCAAATACCCGAAACACATCCACCCCATTAATGGCCGCTCGCTCTACAAACTTACGTACCACGTCATCTGCATAATGGCGGTACCCAAGAATATTTTGAGCGCGGAACAACATTTGTTGTGGCGTCTTAGGCATGGCAGCCTTAAGGGCACGTATGCGCTCCCAGGGGTCTTCACCCAAATAACGAATACATGAATCAAAGGTTGCTCCGCCCCAGGTTTCAACCGACCAATAGCCTATTTGGTCAAGCTTTTCAGCAATGGGTAACATATCCGCCAAACGCATGCGCGTGGCGAATAAAGACTGATGCCCGTCGCGGAGGACAACATCGGTAATACCTAATGGTTTTTTAACAGCGGTCATGTGTTTACGCCTGTGCTAATAATTGAATATAAAAAATGAGGGCTAGTGGTTATCAATCCTGTTGACGATAACGGTGTACTGCAGCACTTAATACCGCCATTAACTGGGGGTCATTAGCCACTTGCTGGGACGGTGAAACCATCATCAAAGGGCTATTGAGCGCCACTTCTTCAACAGGGGTGAGCCGCAACACAGTTGCAGACATGGTTTTGGTGGCAAGCACTAATAATGTAAGAAAAGTAAACACAAAGCCCATGCCAAACACCATTAAGGTGAGGCCTTCGAGCATCAGGTCGGATGTTGGCACGGTAGCAGCTCCGGTTATATTTATCGCTTGTGGCGACTTAATTTATGCAGCCATGGTGAGGCTAGCTTTATTTCAGTGTGTCAATTTACCCACTTGTGACCAAAGTCGCAAGAATACACAGTATAAAAATTACTGATATTACTATTACCCCCCAAAACGTCAATAGCGATCAATAACACGACTTGTTGTGTTAAATTTAATGGGCCTATTAAGCTTTTGGTCGATACACACCGACATTTTCGAAGCCTTGATCTTTAAAATGCAACGCATGTAATTGGCTCATCACCCCTTGTTCACAATAAAGCAGGTAATTTCGGCTTTGATCAAAATTCAAAAACTGTTTACTCAATTGGAAAAAAGGCACCATGATGATTTCTACACCCGGTAAATTGAGGGGTTTTTTCTGTTGCTCATCGTCAGTACGCACATCCACTACCACATCATTGGTTTGCAACCGCTGTTGGGGTGGCAATGAACCATTGGTTTTGAACTCATCTACCACCGTGTCTATATTGTCGACACTGGCATTAGCTAAGGCGTCCTCAAGCACATCAAAATTAAACTCTTGCTCCTCCTCTTCCACCCGTTTGAGTTGAGCCCTTACCGTAGGACGATCAGAAACCACACCACAGTATTCTGGCATGGATGCAGCAAACTCATAGGCACCAATTTTAGTCGCTAAGTCAATAATGTCTTGTTTGTCGTAGGTAATTAGAGGGCGCAACACTAATACTTCGGTCACCCGGTCAATGACCCCTAGGTTAGTTAGGGTTTGGCTGGATACCTGTGAAATGCTTTCTCCGGTAATTAAAGCTTCAGCTGCAACTTTAATAGCCATCCGCTCTGCAGCCCTAAACATCATGCGTTTTAGTACCACTCCCATGTGGGAATGGTGCACATTTTGTAAGATTTCGCCCACCACCTCTTCAAACGGCACGCAGATAAATTTAACCCGAGCCGAAGACCCAAACTTGTTCCACAAGTAATAGGACACCTGCTTAACCGCCGCTTCATGAGCTGCACCACCTAGATTGAAAAACAAAAAATGAGTTTTTGCACCCCGTTTCATGGTGAGATAAGTCGCCACAATAGAATCGAAACCGCCCGAAATTAATGACACCACATTTTCCTGACTGCTTTGGGGGTAGCCACCAATGCCCTGTATACGACGCTCTACCAGCAGCACCCGATCTCCTTTCACCTCCAAATTAATGGTCACCTCTGGCTTATGAAGGTCTACTCTGAGCGCTTGCGTTTGCTGCAATAAACCAAAGCCTAAGTAGCGCTCCATGTCAGTCGAGGTAAAATCATGCTGCCCAGTGCGTTTAACCCGCACCACAAAGCGCTTACCGATTAAACGCTGGGACCATAGATTCTTTACAATCTCGAGGACTTGAGTAAAGTCTTGTAGAGGGTAGTCTTGGACTTCAATAACATGAGCGATGCCCGAGGTATCACTGAGGGCCGTAACGATGTCGTCATAGCGGGCAGCGGCTTGTGGTGGACACTCTATATCCACACGATCCCACAAGCCACTAACCTTGATGTTTGGCTCAATCCGTTGCAGGATTATCTTTAAGTTAGACTGCAACCGCTGAATAAACCGCTTTCTGACAGGGCGGCTTTTAATGGTCATTTCAGGAAATAGTTTAACAACAAATTTCATGGCTTAGTTTTCTAACAATTAAATAACGGAATCTGTCACCAGTATACCAATGAACAGGAGTCAAGCTCTATGCCCAATACACAAGTCATTAGTGGTAGTTGTCTATGTGGCCAAATACGTTATCAAGCCCTTACAACACCTTTGTTTCAGGCACATTGTCATTGTCAGGATTGCCGTAAAAATGGCGGTTCTGCATTTGCAGCCTTGGTATTTGTGCCTACTTCGAGCCTTACTTGGCAAGGTGAAACCAAAACTTTTAGCCACAGCGCAGATTCTGGCAACATCATGACTAAGCATTTTTGCGGTCATTGTGGCAGCCCACTGTTTGGCACCAATAGTTCCAAACCAGAGCGCATCCATATTAAAGCAGGCACCATGGATGACGCTCAATGGTTTCAACCGCAATGTAATGTGTGGGCCAGTAGTCGCCTCCCCTCTACACCTATTAGGCCA
>CAWUTT010000129.1:0-17944 GCA_963925635.1 uncultured Pseudomonadales bacterium
ACCAATAACACCATCCAAAAAGCGGCTTTAATGGTGGTAGCTGCCCAGTTAGAAACTCGGTTTGAAAGGTCTTGATAGCTTTCGGACTGCAGTTTAGATACATGCAGCATGGCCAATATGGGCGCTGCTATATAGCTCAACACCTGAAGCCATCCGAGGCTTTGAGAGTGCCCAGTGGGTAATTCGCCCAGTAGGGTATTGACTGCTCCTGGCCATAATGCCCAGAAGTTTAAAAAATTATTAAGCACAAAAATAACCGTGGCATAAACCACAGTAAAAGCCAGACTGCGAAGTAGCACATCTTGCTTAAGTAAAGCGTTAGAAGAACTCTTTGAGGTCAAAGGGCTAGACGAGTGTTGCATGGTTAAAGCCACTAGCGTAGAAATAAAGTAGAGAAGAATCAGCCATACTCAACCCTAACTTAGGATTGAGTATGGCTGAGGAGCGTTATGAACCGCCTAGTGCGCGGTTACGCTGCGTTAGATAAGCCTGATCGGAAATTTCTGCCCATGCACCAATATCGGTACGTGCAGTGACAAAGCTCTGATGAATACGATTAGCTAAATCACTGTGCTCTTGAACTTCTGCGAACACTTCTTCAGAAGCCTCAGCAAAGCCATCGTAGATGTCATCGTTGAACTGGCGTAACTTAACACCTTGATCATTAATCAAGCGCTTAAGTGCAGCACCGTTCTTGTAGTTGTACTCTGACATCATGACATCGTTTTCCATAGAAGAAGCCGCTTCAATCATCATTTGATCAGCTTTGCTCAAACCATCCCACCACGTCTTGTTCATACCACATGCTAACATCGCACCTGGCTCATGCATCCCTGGGTAGTAGTAGTACTTGGCCGCTTCGTAGAACTTCATTAGCTCATCGTTCCAAGGTCCAACCCACTCAGTTGCATCAATAGAACCAGAAATAAGGTTCTCATAGATCTGACCGCCGGGTAACGACACTGGAGAGCCGCCTAGCTTAGCCAATACATCACCACCAAGACCTGGCATACGCATCTTCCAACCTTTGAAGTCGTCTACGCTGTTCATTTCTTTGCGGAACCAGCCACCCATTTGAACGCCAGTGTTACCACACATAAGACCTTTTAAGCCGTAATCAGCACCCAACTCATCCCATAATTCTTGACCACCACCAAAACGAATCCATGCGTTCATTTCGGTGTAAGTTAAGCCAAACGGAACTGAAGTAAAGTAAGCCCAACCTGGGTGCTTGCCTTTCCAGTAATATTCGGCGCCGTGATACATCTGAGCATTGCCAGAAGCCACTTCGTCGAATGAATCAAACGCCTTAACACGCTCACCAGCTGCGTAATAAGTCACTTGGATACGGCCATCACTCATGTCGCTTAAGCGTTTAGCAAAACGCTGAGCGCCAGTACCTAAACCTGGGAAATCACGACCCCAAGTTGCCACCATAGCAATTTCTACACGTTCTTTAGCAATGGCTGGTGCGGCGATAGTAGATGCTGCTGCTACGCCACCTAAACCAACCAAGCCTTTCTTTAATATTTCACGTCTTTGCATTTCCCTGATCTCCACAATTGTTTTTATTAGGCTAGACAATAGCAATGTAATACATAACGGTGATATTTCCCGTCTCTGTGGTTACAATAGGCGCTATGTAAATTTTCTGCTGAAACTATAGCTTATCCTAGCTTGACCCAACATACCCGTTTAGTCTTAGGCTAGCAACTAGACCAACGGATAATGGTCAGATCAGTTGGTCTGAACTCACAGTACCCAAATGGACACGATAATGGATGTTTCTCGCCTTTTAGATGAACTCAACAGCTCCCAACGCGAGGCCGTTGCAGCACCCGAAGAAAACCTGCTTATTTTGGCCGGTGCGGGCAGCGGTAAAACCCGCGTACTGGTGCACCGTATTGCATGGTTAATTGAGGCAGAGAACATTTCTCCTTGGTCCATTATGGCCGTCACCTTTACCAATAAAGCAGCGCGCGAAATGCGCTCACGTATTGAAAGCTTGATGGGCTTAGATACCACCCAATTATGGGTGGGCACCTTTCATGGTTTGGCCCATCGATTACTACGCCGGCATTGGCAAGAAGCGGGCTTACAACAACAGTTTCAAATCTTAGACAGCGATGATCAACTGAGCATTCTCAAACGCTTATGCAAAGAGATGCAGCTGGAGGAAAGTCGTTGGCCGGTGCGCCAGTTCCAGCAATTTATTAACGGCTGCAAAGATGAAGGTAAACGCCCACAGCACATAGAAACCCATGGCGACTTTCAGTTAGATACTCAGGTCAAAGTGTATGCGGCTTACCACCAAGCGTGTGAGCGCGCTGGGCTGGTTGATTTTGGTGAATTACTGCTGCGTAGCCATGAGTTGTGGCTCAACAACAGCGCTTTACTGGCCCATTATCAAGGCCGCTTTAAACACCTACTGGTAGATGAGTTCCAAGATACTAACACCATTCAATATGCTTGGTTACGGGTGCTTTCAGGCTCTGCAGCCAAGGTCATGGCCGTAGGTGATGATGATCAGTCAATCTATGGCTGGCGAGGTGCAAAAATTGAAAACATTCAACACTTCGAGCGTGATTTTGGTAATGCCATTACTGTTCGCTTAGAACAAAACTACCGCTCAACTGGCACCATTCTTAAAGCTGCTAATGGTTTGATCGCCAATAACAGTGGTCGTCTTGGTAAAAACTTGTGGACTGATGGCAGTGATGGTGAGCAGATTTCGTTATACGCGGCTTTTAATGAAATGGATGAGGCGCGTTTTATTGTAGATCAAATTGACCAGTGGCAGAAAGAGGGTGGACTGCGCGCCGAATGCGCCATCTTATACCGCTCCAACGCCCAGTCTCGGGTCTTAGAGGAAGCCTTAATTCGGGCCCAAATGCCCTATCGTATTTATGGTGGCCAGCGCTTTTATGATCGTCTAGAAATTCGCAATGCGCTGGCTTATTTAAGGCTCATTAAAAACCGTAATGATGATGCCGCCATGGAGCGCGTGTTTAACGTGCCTACTCGCGGCGTGGGCGCCGCCACAGTGGCTAAGATTCGGCAAAATGCGCGTGCTGAAGGTTGCTCTATGTGGGACAGCACCAAGCAAATCGTCGCCCATAATTCACTGCCTACACGGGCTCATAATGCAGCTGAGAGTTTTGTTAATCTCATCAACCGTTTGGATGAAGACACTAGCGAAGCCTTACTACACGATATGGTAGACTATGTGATCCAACAGTCTGGACTCATTCAGCACCACCTTAAAGAGAAAGGTGAAAAGGCTCAGACGCGCATTGATAACTTAATGGAGCTGGTCAGCGCCGCCAAAGGTTTTGCCAGCACTTGGAACCCCGCACAAGAGTCTGATGATCCCGATGGTGAGTTAGACCCCGTCGCCACAACGCCATTGGCCGCCATGCTTGACCAAGCCGCACTTGATGCGGGCGAACAGCAGGCCGATGAGTCAGAAGACAGCGTGCAGCTCATGACCCTGCACTCTGCCAAAGGTCTGGAATTCCCTGTGGTGTTTTTAGGCGGTGTAGAAGAAGGCTTATTTCCCCACAAGATGTCGCTGGAAGAGGGTGATCGCTTAGAAGAAGAGCGCCGCCTTTGCTACGTGGGCATCACTCGCGCGATGCAGCGCTTATTTATCACCTATGCCGAAAGCCGCAGGCTACACGGCCAAGACACCTTTAATCGGCCCTCACGTTTTATTGGTGAAATTCCAGAGGGTTTGATGAACGAGGTCCGACTTAAATCCAGCATCAGTCGCCCCGTAACTGCACGTCCCACACCAACAAGGCAATACGACCGCTGGGGCCGCCACCAAACGTTAGAAACCCCAGTCATTGCCTTGGGGCAAAACGTACGTCACCCTTTATTTGGCATGGGTATCGTCGTTAACGCCGAAGGTTCTGGCCCACAGGCGAGGGTGCAAGTGAACTTTGAAAACGAAGGCAGTAAATGGCTAGTGTTAGCCTATGCTAAATTAGAACATATATAGGTATTAATCATGACCACCAGCTCTACAGCCGCCAGCCCTACATTTGACACCACGTTTGCGAGCTTACCTGAACGTTTTTACAGCTATGCACAACCCACGGCAGTAGCCCATGCAACACCGATCATTGATAACCAAAAGCTCGCCCAAGAACTTGGCATTGACCCCCAGTGGCTGGCATCCGATGACGCCTTGCAAGTGCTAGCGGGCAATCAAACAGCCATGGGTTCAGCGCCTATGGCGCAGGCTTATGCAGGCCATCAGTTTGGTTCTTTTAACCCTCAGTTAGGTGATGGTAGAGCGCATCTGTTAGGCGAAATAGTCGCCCCAGATGGGCAACGATTTGACCTACAGCTAAAAGGCTCTGGGCCCACACCTTATTCACGACGTGGTGATGGTCGCTCACCCTTAGGGCCGGTGATCAGGGAATACCTCATGAGTGAGGCCATGGCCACTTTAGAGGTGCCGACCACCCGCAGTCTTGCCGCTGTTGCAACAGGTGAAAGCGTGATGCGCCAAGGCCCCGCTCCAGGCGCCGTATTAACCCGCATTGCCCCCAGTCATATTCGTGTGGGTAGCTTTGAATATTTTGCTATGCAAGGGGATGACGATGCCGTTAAAAGCTTGGCGGATTATTGCCTGCAGCGACATTTTCCACATTTAATTGAGCATCCACAGCCCTATTTATCATTACTTAATGCAGTCATAGAACGCCAAGCTAAACTCATTGCCCAATGGCAAGGTTTTGGCTTTATTCATGGCGTAATGAACACTGACAATATGCTTATTTGTGGCGCCACAGTGGATTATGGGCCCTGTGCTTTTATGGATCACTTTGACCCAGAAAAAGTGTTCAGCTCTATCGATAGACAAGGCCGTTACCGCTATAACCAACAACCCGGTATTGGTCAGTGGAACCTCGCCCGTTTGGCCCAAGCCCTCTTGCCGTTGCTGCACACAGACAGTGAGCAAGCCTTGACCGATGCCCAACAAGCACTCGACAATTATGTAAAGCACTATGGCGCAGCTTATCAATCGGTGATGAGTAAAAAACTGGGCATCAGTCAGCCACAAGAAGGTGATCAAGCCTTAACTGAGGAGCTATTGGCCATCATGGCCGAGCATCAACTTGATTTCACTTTATGCTTTAGGTATTTGGTAGACCAGATTGCCACATCAACAGCACATGAAGCCCTTGGGGAGGTATTTATGGCCCCTCAAGCATTAGTGGTGTGGCAACAACAATGGCAGCAACGCTTAGCCAAAGACCCACAAAGCCAAGCAGAGCGTTATCAGCAAATGAAGCTTGCTAACCCTGCCTTTATTGCTCGAAACCATCAAGTGGAGCTGGTCATAAGAGCTGCAGAGGACCACAGCAACTACCAGCCTTTTTATGACCTGTTAAAGGTTGTGCAGTCGCCCTATGCCTACCAACAGACCCTAGAAAAATTTGTGCTTGCTCCTATGCCACAAGAAGTGGTGGCACATACTTTTTGCGGTACCTAGTAAAGCTTCGCATTGGTGACAGTGGGTTGTTTACAAAAACATCCAGCAAAGCTTGATTACCCTGCCATACTTAGTGAGTCGATGCATGAGTGCATCGACTCACTAGATCGGCTTGGCATAAAAGGGGCATCACTATGAGCGACACATGGCTAAACAGTTTGGCAACACCAGACCCCCAATCGGGTTACGACTTAGCGATCAAAATGTCTAGAATGGGAGTTAAATACACGCAACCATCAGACGAAGCCCGACAGCGGTTAAGGTCTGCCTATGCAGAAAACGCCGACAGCTTGATTGCTGTTTCTCAGGTCATTGCCATCAACTTTCAAACCATTTCTGCCGCCAACAACTATTGGCGCTCCTAAGCCATAACCGCCAATCAAATCAACAGCGGTTTTAACTTAGACTTCCAACATAAAGGTTACCGGTCCATCATTAGTGAGGCTAACCTGCATGTCGGCACCAAATTGCCCTGTAGCCACGGTGATTTTTTGCTGAGCTTGAGCAACAAAGTAATCGTACATTTGTTGGCCAAGAGCGGGAGCAGCAGCGCAAGAAAAACCCGGCCTTAGGCCTTTTTTGGTGTCAGCAACTAAGGTGAATTGGCTCACAACCAAAACACTGCCAGCCACTTGTTGCACATTGTTGTTCATTTTGCCATCTGCATCACCAAAAAAACGATAATGTAGGACTTTATGCAATAACTGATCTGCTTTGGCTTGATCGTCAGCCTTATCCACCCCTAATAGCAACAGTATGCCATGATCAATTTGGCCTATGCATTTACCATTAACTTCGACTTTAGCTTGGCTAACGCGCTGCATTAGGGCTTTCATGAGGCGTCATCCACGCCATGACTGCGGCTGTAGCCATTAATATGGGGGCTTGACCAACCCTCTAAGGTTGCCGGTAAGGGTTTATAAATATCCACCTTAAGGGGATAACATTTGGCGGTATCACTGGAATGTTCACTGCTGCAATCACCCCCTGGGCAAGCGGATAATGCACCCAGCAAATCAATTTCAGCAAATAGCGTTAAGTGGTCGCCAGGTCTTACTGGGCTGGCTTTCATAAAATATTGATGGGTATCATGACTAAAGCCTGTGCACATAAACACATTCAATACGTCGTGCACCATAGTTTCTACCTCATCAACAGGCCGTTGGGTGTGAGCTAACATGGCCCGTGTCAGATTGGAGTGACAACAATAATGGTATTCGTCTTGCCCGAGGGCCTGATTGGTATAGGGGTCACAACGGGTACCAATCACGTCATGTACACTGCCACCAAACTGGTCCCAGCCATACCAATCTAGGGTGTCATCAATGACCGTGGCCATGGGCCTTAGATAAGGCATGTTACTCCATAAGCGATCACCAGTACTCACATGAGTACCGTGCAAGGCCCGTGTTTTACCACTAAAAAAACGCTCCTTAAGGTTATCTTTGTGCCATAGGTTTAGGTCGCCTACTTGAGGGCCTTCCACACTCACAATACGCAACACATGGCCTGCGGGCACCACAAAACTGCGTGCGTCGCGGGCCGGTATAGTAATGCTATCTACCAACTGCATACCCTGCTGCAGACGATTATAAAAGGGCTCATCGTAAGCGGGCAGCGTATCATTTGGGTAACACACCACCGGTTCTATAGCTAAACGTTGCTGGGCATCCTTTGGGGGTGCATGTTGGGGGCTGTTTTTCATAGTTGGGCCTTTTTTAATTTACCTGCCTAAGTAGGCTTAAGTGCAAACTCACAGGGGCTTAAAACGGTTAGTGACTTAGTATTAAATCTAGAGTTTAGCTTCAGTTTTGCAACGTTTTGAGCAATAGCGAATAGTATCCCAAGCACGCGCCCATTTTTTTCGCCACGCATAAGGTTTTTTACAGGTCTCACAAATCTTTTGCGGTAAGTCACCTTTCTTTACCATTTTCGCCATCTTGTTCCTCATTTGCTTAGATATGACTATAATTTAGGTCACACCAAATGTAGTAAAAGGCACATACAACAGGCTATGCAAGCTTAACCGAAAACTCTCTAGCGGCCTTAATTAGATTATCAACAATACCCGGTTCTTGTTGCGCATGGCCTGCATCACGCACAATGTGGAGTTGGCATGCTTGCCACAGCGCATGCACTTCAAATGCCTGCTCTGACGGACAAATCATGTCATAACGGCCATGCACAATAATACCGGGGATGTGGCTTATTTTATGCATATTTGCTAACAACTGATTAGGCTCAAAAAAGCATTGATTAACAAAGTAATGACACTCAATACGGGCTAATGCCAGAGCAAAATGAGCATCTGTGAAGTGGTTTAAAAATTGAGGATTAGGATCTAACGTGGCAATGCTAGCTTCCCATGTGGCCCAGGCTTTGGCTGCCGCAAAGCGTTTCAATTCGTCAGCTCCACATAACAACTCATAATAGTGGTTGACCATTTGCCCTGTGGCTTCAGCATCGCTGCTCAATAATGGTTTTTGAAAGACTTGCCAATAGTCTGCGAACATACGGCTAGCACCACCGGCTTCGTAGACCCAGTTAACGTCTTTTTGGCGGCCTAAAAAAATGCCCCTTAAAATAAGCCCCAAAACCTGATCTGGATGTGCCTGAGCATAGGCTAAGGCCAAGGTAGAGCCCCAAGAGCCGCCAAATAAAAGCCATTTAGAAATGCCTAATTCACCACGTAACGCTTCAAAGTCTTCAATTAGGTGCGGCGTAGTATTGGCCTCCAAACTGGCATGGGGCAGAGAACGCCCAGCCCCGCGCTGATCCATCAAAATAATATGATAATCATTGGGGTCGAAAAAACGGCGTGATGAGGGCCCGCAACCCCCGCCCGGACCGCCGTGCATAACCACCACCGGAATGCCTTGAGGGTTACCACACAGCTCTATATATAGACTGTGACCATGGGATACGGGGAGAAAAAACTCCCTATAGGGTTTGAGTTCTGGATGAAGTTGTTGCATGGTGTGGACTCAATAAAAAATGTAGTTAGGTAAAAATGACTCAATTTACGCCTTACTGGTGGCAAGATCAGCCCCAATATCGTAACACTGAAGCGCCGCCAGCCAAAGCCGATTGTGTTGTTGTAGGTGCAGGGTTTACTGGCTTAAGTGCAGCACTAACCCTAGCTCAAGCGGGTCGCCGCGTCTTAGTACTTGATAGTCAAGCCATAGGCTTTGGTGCCAGTACCCGCAACGGTGGCATGTTAGGTTCTGGCCACAAAGTATCAGTGGCCGATGCCGAGAAAATATACGGCCCCAATATTGCCGCGCAATTACACCGTGAAGCCAATGCCTCCCTAGCATTCACTAAAAGCCTTATTACTGATCACAAGATTGATTGCGATTTACAAGCCTGTGGCCGTTTACGTACAGCATGGACACCACAAGATTTCACCGCGATGCAAAGCACCAATGCCAGCCTACAACACATTCAACCCTTTGCCGCACAGATGGTCAAGCCAGAAGCAATGGCTGAGCACATTGATACCAAATTATATTTTGGCGGCTTACTGTATGAAAACCATGCAAGCGTGCACCCTAAAAAGTTTCATCATGGTCTATTGCAACTGGCCTTAGATGCGGGGGTAGAGGTATTTGGTGACCAAGCAGTTGACTCCGTTGAGCCTCACGCAGGCGGTTTTACATCAATACCAAGAGCCAAAAGATACAGTGTCAGCAGGTGCTTATGGCAACCAATGGCTACACCCAGCCTAGAGTCTCCAGATTTCTTGCCAGACGCGTTATTCCTGTTCCCAGTTTCATTATCGTAACTGAGGAACTGGGCAAAGATCGAGTAAAGGCGTTATTGCCTGGTGGCCACTGCATGGTAGAAACCCGTCAACGTTTTTGTTACTACCGGGCTACGCCATGCGGTAAACGCATTATGCTGGGTTCCCGTGCAGCCTTGCATGCCATTACTCCGCAAGCGTCATTAGTGACCTTAAAGGCTAAATTAACAGAAATCTTCCCCAGCCTTAAAGGCATAGAAATCAGCCACTGTTGGACTGGGTTTACTGGTTTTAGCTTTAGTAAACTACCTCATATTGGTTGCCACAATGGTATTCATCACGCTTTGGGCTATTGTGGCAATGGCGTGGCCATGGCGCCTTATTTGGGTCATAAAGCGGCCCTTAAAATGCTCCACCCTAAACAACAACACTCGGTGTTCGAACAAACGCCACTACAAAGCCGCATTTATCATCATACTCATGCTTGGTACATGCCCGCTGCCAGCGCTTGGTATCGCACTAAAGACTGGTGGGATAACCGGCAACGAAAGCAAGCACTTAGGCAGCAAAAAATACCCTAGTAAACATTGCAGTCTTAGGTAATTAGGGCATTGGGTCGAAGGGTTTGCAGGCATAAGTGAAGCCTTTATCAATGCATCAATTAATGACTAACAAGCAGAGCTAACGGTGCTATAGGCAGCAAGCGATTACTGGGCCGGCCCACAAACTGTCAGCATGGCGATATTGAATACGCCTAAGCCGCACCTAAACCATTCATCACCGAGTAAACGTATTATTCTTCACCATATAAGCCTACAATAGTGGGCAATGAGTGGTTCTGCTTGGCGAACAGGCAGTTAAATGGGAAGCGTGGACAAGATTACGGCAAACCGGTCTTGAGCCAACACTGCCCCCGCAACGGTGAATCGTTAGGCGATTTAGTCCGATACCAGCCCCTCAAAATGAAATCAGAAACCTAGCTAGGCTTATTGGGTTCAACATAAATCGTGCGGTGGGTGCGATGGATACAGCTATGCTCAAATCAAACTTTCCTTTTACCGCCGTTGTTGGCCAAGCGCAAGTTAAGCTCGCTTTAACCTTGCTAGCCATTGATCCTGCCATTGGTGGCGTGCTCGTTAGTGGCCCCCGTGGTAGTGCCAAATCTACCTTGGCCCGCAGCTTGGCAGACCTCAATATTACCCACCTAAGCCAACTAGTTACCCTCCCCTTAGGGGCCAGCGAAGAAATGGTGACTGGCACCATAGACCTGCAAAAAGTGCTAGGTGAACAGCAGGTACAGTTTGCCCCCGGACTATTAAGTAAGGCCCACAAAGGCTTACTCTATGTGGATGAGGTCAATCTTTTACCCGACGCCTTGGTCGACTTATTGCTAGATGTGGCCGCCAGTGGTGTTAACCACATAGAGCGTGACGGCATAAGCCACCAGCATGCAGCCGAATTTACCTTGATGGGCACCATGAATCCAGATGAAGGTGAATTACGCCCACAGTTGTTGGATCGTTTTGGTTTTGGGGTGGCTCTTGAAAACACTTACAGCGCCCATGAACGGGTGGAAATTGTGCGCCGTCGTCAAGATTTTGATGCCAACCCTGTGGCATTTTTGGCAGACTATGCGCCGTTGCAGCTGGCATTGCAAACACAGATCCAACAGGCCCAAAAGCAGCTTACCTTGGTTACAGCAAGTGACGAGATGCGCTTGCAGGTCGCACTGCGCTGCGTGGCAGCTCAAGTAGATGGAGTGCGTGGTGATTTAGTTTGGCTGCGCGCTGCTCAAGCCCATGCGGCGCTTCGACAATCTGATGCCGTCACCTTAGTAGACATAGACGCCGTTGAAGAACTGGTGTTAATGCATCGCCGTAATGAGACTGACGCAACCAGTCCGCCTCACCAACCACCCCCTCAGAGCTCACCCCCTTTTGAACGCCCAAAAGACAGCAAGCCAGACACCCACAAGCCTGAAGAGAACTGGGGGCAGATGGAGCCGACTCAACAAACCACTGGTCAATTGCGTCGAATGGTTGCTGATAGCCGCAGCCCAAACACCAGTGCTAGCTTTATTAGTAACGCTAGTAAAGGCTTACAAGGGCAGGGCAAGGGGCGAGTAAATAAGCAGTGGTCCCAGCGTATTAACTGGTTTTCCAGCTTAATTGCAGGCCGCACCAAAGCCCTTGGTATTGACTTGCGTTACCGGCGTCAGCGCGGAGCAGACCCAATAATGCAACTCATCCTTCTTGATACCTCTGCTTCAACTTTAAATGGTGATGCCCAGAGTCAGGCTAAAGGCTTAGTTGCAGGCATTGCCCAACATGCCTATTTAACTCGCCAACAGCTGGTATTGTTAGGTTTTGGTAATGATCAAGTGTTACCACTATACAGCCAAGGCCGCGCGCCTAAAGCCATGACGCCTATGCTTAACAAAATAGGTGCCGGTGGTGGTACTCCATTAAAACAGGCACTGCAACACGCCAGTGACTTTGCGACTCAGTTACTAAGGCGTAATCCTGCCACCCGCATTATCAACACTATTATTACCGATGGCCGCGTTCAGCAAGACTTGTCAGCAATGAAATTGGTAGGTGAGACGATCCTCGTCGACACCGAACAGGGTCCAGTTAAACGGGGTCGTGGCCAACACATTGCACGCACCTTAAAAGCACAATATCTAACCTTATCCCAAGCGAGGCTTGTTTAATGAGCAAAACCCATGAAGAACGTATGAGCGCTAAAAAAGCCGTCATTGATGCTCGTATCGCCAGAGCTACCGAAGAGCGTGGTGTGACCATATTGTTACGTGGTAACGGCAAGGGTAAAAGTAGCTCTGCCTTTGGCACTATGATGCGCAGCTTAGGTCACGGTAAAAAAGCGGCCGTGGTGCAGTTTGTAAAAGGCAGAGTAGAAACTGGCGAGTACAAGTTTTTTAAGGACTACCCTGGCCTAGACTGGCACGTGATGGGTCATGGTTTTACTTGGGAAACCCAAGATAAAGCCAACGATATTGCGGCTGCAGAACAAGCCTGGGAAATCACTCAAGGTTTATTACAAGACCCTAACATCGACATGTTAGTGCTGGATGAAATGGCCTATGTGTTTAAGTACAACTACCTACCACTGGAACCTGTGTTAGCAGCCTTAGCTAACCGACCACATCAACAAACAGTGATTATTACAGGCCGCGTCATGCCCGAGGCACTGGTCGAATATGCCGACACTATTAGTACCGTAAAAGATGATGGCCACGCCTTCCGTATAGGTGTTAAAGCTCAAGCGGGTATCGAATTTTAATGGCACAAGTAACCCCAACCCCAACGGCAACTAAAGCTCCAGCCATAGCCCACTGCCCTGCATTATTTTTAGCAGCACCCGCATCTGGCCAAGGTAAAACCACCATTACCGCAGCCCTAGCTCGTTATCATCGTGACCTTGGGCGTAAGGTGCAGGTGTTTAAAATGGGGCCCGATTATCTAGACCCACAAATTTTAGAACAGGCCTCAGGCCAGCCCGTAACCCAATTAGATTTATGGATGGCCGGTGCAGAGTATTGTCGCCATCAGTTCTATTTGGCGGCTCAGCAGTCTGATCTTATTTTGGTAGAAGGTGCCATGGGGGTGTTTGATGGTGAACCTTCCAGTGCAGATCTAGCAGCCACCTTTAACATTCCCGTGGCTTTAGTCATCGACGTGAAGGGCATGGCACAAACCGCAGCAGCGGTCGCCTTAGGCTTAGCTAACTTTCGCAATGATGTTGAGTTTTGTGGACTAATTGCCAATAACTGTGGCACCGAGCGCCATGCGCAGCTTATTCGTGATGCACTTGATGGTCGCATGCCGTTGCTCGCTAACCTAGCCCGCGACCCAGAAGTTTCTTTACCCGAGCGCCATTTGGGTTTAGTGCAAGCCCATGAAGTGCGTGAGGAACTAGAGCACCGCTTCAACTTAGGCAAAGCATGGTTAGGTGAGCAGGCCATTTGCGACTTGCCCGCAGCAGTCGCTTTTGCCAGCCAAGACATAGCTGCACCACAAAAACTTTTGGCAGGCACCAAAATTGGCATCGCCCGTGATGCCGCATTTAGCTTTATTTATAGCGCAAATACGCGCTTATTGGAGGCGATGGGGGCTGAATTAAGTTATTTCTCACCCCTGAATGATCAGCACTTACCAGCTGTAGACTCGCTTTGGTTTGCGGGTGGGTATCCTGAACTACATGCTAAGAAGTTAGCCGAAAATAGCAGCATGTTAGAAGATATTCGCAACTTTAATGCCCATAACAAACCTATTCTGGCCGAGTGTGGTGGCTTTTTATATTGTTTAGAAAACTTAACCGACCTCGATGACATCACCTACAAGATGACTGGCATTTTAGCAGGCCAAGGTGCAATGCGTGGTAAGCGAGGTTGCCAAGGTATGCAAGCCGCTATGCTGCCAGAAGGTGAAGTAAGGGCCCATGCCCACCACCGTTCTCGCAGCCAAAATACCCCTGAGCCGATTGCCCATGGTCAGCGTCAACGTCATCCAGCACCTGGCGAAGCCATTTATCGTCAACAGGGTTTAACGGCAAGTTATTTACATTTGTTCTTTCCGTCTAATCCGCAGGCGGTGGCGCAGTTGTTCACTAAGCCGCTTACAACAGCCCCACCAGCCCCACAACCCAGCCCAACAACTAGGTTAACCTGATTTATGTGGCCCGAATCTAGCGAACAAAAACAGCCCCTGCGCACCGGTTTAACCACCGGCACTTGCGCTACGGCCTGTTGTTTAGCTGTGGGCCATTTATTACTAGGTAATGTTTGTAAAACCACCGCCAGTGTGACTTTACCCAAGCCTAAAGACGCCAGCAAACAAGTAGATATAGAACTCACGGTAGTTGAACATCGCGGGGCTAATACGGCCTATGCTGAAACCGTTAAAGATGCTGGTGATGACCCAGATGCAACCCACGGCGCTACAGTCTGGGTATCGGTGAGCCTTGTTGCGCCAGTCGGCATTAACTTTATCGCCGGCGCCGGCGTAGGCACAGTCACCCGTACTGGCTTGTTGTTAGACGTAGGACAAGCCGCGATAAACCCTATCCCTAGGCAGATGATGAGTGAACACCTCACACACCTGGCACAAGTTTACCAATACGCAGGTGGTTTTGAAGTCACTATTGGGGTCGTTAACGGTGCTGAGATTGCTAAGAAAACCATGAACGGTCGCTTGGGCATTGTCGGTGGCTTGTCTATTTTAGGCACCAGCGGTATTGTGCGTCCCTACTCATGCAGTGCATGGATTGCCTCCATTCATCAGGGTCTAGATGTAGCCGCAGCCAATGATTACGCCCATATTGCCGCCACCACAGGTAATACCAGTGAAGCCTTTATTGGCCAACATTACGCCTTAGACGACATGCAACTCATCGAAATGGGCGACTTTGCAGGGGCCGTTCTCAAACACCTCAAAAAAGCCCCAGTAAAACGTTTGAGTATTTGTGGTGGTTTTGGAAAGATCAGTAAATTAGCCGATGGCCATTTAGACTTACATAGCGGTAAATCATCCATCAATTTGCCACAATTGGCGCACATTGCCCTTATTTTAGGGGCAGATAGTCAGCTAGTGATGGCGATAAAAGCATGTAATACCAGCCTGGAGGCTGTGGGCCTGTGCCAAGAAAAAGGCATCGATTTAGCCAGTGCAGTGTGCCAAAACGCCCTCACTTTTGCGCAACAAATGAGTCCAAAATCAGTACAGTTAGAGATCTTTGCCATTGATAGGCAAGGCCGGTTATTAGGCAGTGCTGCGGGAGCCATTGGGTGAAGCTATTGATCTTGGGCGGCACCGCTGATGCTCGCCATTTAGCTACGGCTATACACCAACTGCAACCAGCTTTAGAGCTAGTGTACAGCGTAGCGGGGCTGGTTCGTCAGCCACAGGTACCAGCCACTGTTGTAAGCGGGGGCTTTAGCCAATTTGGTGGATTGAATACCTACTGCCAACAACAACACATTGACGGCATCGTTAACACCACCCACCCCTTCAGTGTCACTATGGGCCAACATGCAGAACAAACTTGTAATGCTTTAGGGTTACCTTATTGGCGCTTTTTGAGGCCTCAGTGGCAGCAAAAAAGTGGCGATGATTGGCGCTTATTTAGCCACACAGCAGCGCTGTTAAGGGCCTTATCTAGTTACCCGCGTATATTACTCACCTTAGGTCAGATTGGCCCTGCAGAACTGGCACTGTTAAACCCAAAGCAACACGTTTGGTTGCGCACTGCGGTAAAACCTAAGCACCCGTTACCTGCCAACGTCACTTGGATTAAGGCCATCGGACCCTTTGCTGAAACCGATGAATTGGCCCTCTTGCAACGTCACGAGATTCAGGCTTTGGCTAGCAAAAACAGTGGTGGCAGCTCTACTGAAGCCAAACTCAGCGCCGCCCGCACACTTAAAGTGCCAGTATTTATGTTACAGCGCCCCAGCATTATGGGGCCTGTAGAACAACAATTTGATGTGCTCATAGACCGCTTACACACATGGGCCCAAACCTCAATCATACGCACCCATCAAGGCAACTACCATGCGCAATAAAACCCCTAAAGTTTTTTTGTGGGTCACAGCCACAAGTCCTAGGTGTTGATAATATGAGTTTTGAATACCAACCTAATCCCCATGCTATAGAACAAGATAGCTTTCGCCAAATCCGCCTGTTAACGGATTTATCAGGCCTTAGTGACGACGCCCAGCAAGTTGTCATGCGCGTGGTTCACAGTGTCGGTGACCCACTAGTTGCCCAACACATGCGGCTGAGTGACAATGCGTGTGCGGCTGGCCGTAAAGCGCTAGCCAACCACCAAGCCCTATTATGTGATGTCGAAATGGTGAAGCAGGGCATTACCAAGCGCATGATTCAAAATCCACCTTTGTGCTACCTCAATCATGAACAGACAGCCATTATGGCTAAGCAGCATGGTGAAACTCGGTCCATGGCGGCATTAAACCTATGGGGCGATCAGCTGGAGGCCAGTGTGGTGGTCATTGGCAATGCGCCTACGGCCTTGTTTCGCTTGCTAGAGATGCTTAAAGCAGGGGCAGCTAAACCGGCGTTAATTGTCGGTATTCCAGTAGGTTTTGTGGGCGCGGCTGAATCTAAACACGCCCTCTGGAACCTCCATCAAGAGTTGGGTATAGAATGCATTACCCTGCTTGGCCGTCAAGGTGGCAGTGCTGCTGCGGCATCCGTGGTCAATGCGTTATTGCGCTGCAATATGGGTGAACGTTACTAATGACCAAAATTACCGTGATTGGTTTAGGTATCTGCCAACCCCCATTACTTAATGCTAAGGCCCTACAGGTGTTGCGCACTTGCGACTGCATCATGGGCTCCCCAAGACAGCTGGAGACTATTGCCCAGGTGCAGAGTTTGGCAAACCACAGTCATGCAGCCCAAGTCCAATTGAGTTTACCAAAGCTCAAACACATCGCCGATGATATTAAGGGTTTTGACCACGTTGCAATTCTTGCTTCGGGGGATCCACTGCTGTTTGGTATCGGTAAATATTTGCAATCTGAATTTGCGGGTCAGGTCACTTGCATTAGCGGTGTGTCGAGTTTGCAGGGAGCCTGCCAAGTCACCGGCCTATCATTACAAGACGCCCAACTAGTGAGCCTACACGGGCGACCATTAAGCAACCTAAAGCGCTATTTGCAGCCACACCGCACATTGTTAATTCTCACCGATCAACACAGTCATCCCCAAGCCATTGCACAAGTTTTAGTAGCGGCTAATTTGGGACTATCGACAGTCGATGTGTGTGAACGATTAGGTTATGACAATCAAAACCACCAGCAATTTATAGCGAGCGATTTAGCCACATCCAACGCCAGCTTTGATGCACTTCACGTGAGCGTGGTGCATACCCAAGGCGTAGGTCAGGTGCTGCCCAATTTTCCAGGTATCGCAGATGCTCAGTTTGTGACCGATGGCGAGTCTGGTAAAGGCTTGCTAACCAAACGTGAAGTCCGGCTTAATATCTTAAGCTTATTACAACCTGCGCCCCAAGACATTGCCTGGGATGTGGGTGCCGGTTGTGGTGGCGTAGCCATTGAATGGGCGTTATGGAACCCCTTAGGTCAGGTCTATGGTATAGAACATCACGACCAGCGTATTGCTTGTCTTAACGCCAATAGGGAAGCCTTTGGAGTAAGTGCTAACTTACACATAACCCAAGGTAGGGCGCCCGCTTGCCTTGCCGCTCTACCTGATCCAGACAAGGTCTTTATTGGCGGTAGTGGTGGCCAACTCAACGCCATTTTACAACTGGCTTGGCAGCGACTTAAACCCGGCGGGCGCCTTGTAGCCAGCGCCGTAACTGAACCAAGCAAAACAACATTGCGCCAGTTTAGCCAACATATTGGCCAAGCCCCCGTAGATTATTTACAAGTGGCTATAAGCCGCCAAGACACCATTGCTGGGCAAGACCTATTACGCCCTGCGCTACCTGTTACCTTAATGTGCTGGTATAAAGCTCTAGAGATCTCGAAATAATGCATAACTTTGAAGCCCAGGCTGGGGTATTTTATGGTGTGGGTGTGGGCCCAGGTGATCCTTTATTAATCACCTTAAAAGCGCATCACCTTATTCGCTCTGCTGATGTCATTTGTTATTTAGCTAATGCCACAGCTACCCCCGATGCTAAGGGTG
>CAWUTT010000130.1:0-5124 GCA_963925635.1 uncultured Pseudomonadales bacterium
AATAATTCTTCAAGGTCCTGAGCGCCAAAACCAGCACCATTATCGGCTACCCTTAGTAGCCAATTATCCTGCTCATGTTCTAGGTTCACAAGTACCTGCCCACCCTCGTTCACAGCAGCAAAGGCATTGATCAATAGATTAACGATGACTTGCTCTAAGCGCAAGCTTTGACCCATGACGAAGGCTTGATTGGATAAGCTACAAGACCATTTTAAATCTACCTTGGCCTGGTCACATTGGGCCCGGGTCAGCTCTATAGCACTGGCTACCACTTGGTGCAGATCCACTAACACAAATTTGGTTTCATCCGGCCGAGAAAAAAACCGTAATTGCGACGTCGTACTTTGCATGCGCAGAGCTACTGAGTCTAAATTAGCCAATAACAGACGCATGTCTTCGCCGTCGGGATCCATTTCTGCCGCGGTAATATAGTTTTTAAAGGCTGCTAAAGGTTGGCCTAATTCGTGAATCACTGCCGCAGATAATTGACCCAGTGCCGCCATACGGTTGGCTTGAACGAGTTCCTTTTGGGCCAAGGAGAGCCGCTTTTCAGCGCGATGGCGCTCGCCTATTTCAGCTTCCAGATTATCGTTCATTTGTATTAACTTACCACGATTTAGCTCACTTTTTAACAGTGATTGCTTGATTGTTCTTGAGCGTATCGTCAGCCCCCAACTCAGCAAAAACAGCGACAAGGCACTCACTACAAGCGCCACAAAGGCAGCATTTTTTTTCACCGCCGCAGGATCTGACAACAGATGCAACACCCAGCCCGAAGTGCCAATCTCATGGGGTGTGTAAAGATAATCTATGGTTTCCACCGTCACGAATAGGTCGTCTACTGAAGACCAAGAAAGTGGCGGAAGACGCTGACCTGAAAACTGTTTTTGCGAACGAATTCGATTAATTTGCTGAGCGGTTAATGCAGTAATGGTCTGATAAAGCCAAGCAGGGTTACTGGACAGAATAATCACCCCGGTATCGTTGGTGATAAAGCCAAGGTCTTCCGTGGATTGCCAAATCATCGACAGCATGGCTGCATCAATTTTGGCCGCAAGCACGCCAATGACCTGACCTGATGGGTTTAATACGGGGCTGGAAATAAAGTATCCGGGCAAACCCGTAGTCGCACCCACGGCAAAATAAGAGCCCTCTTGGCCTTTGATGGCGGCCTTGAAATAGGGCCTGAAGCCATAATTCTTATGCATAAAAGACAACCGAGGGTGTTGCTGGTAATTAGACGTGGCTCGTGTCACTCCTTCACGGTCCATGAGATAGATAGCCTCTAAACCAGAAAATGTCGCATAGCGCTCTAAACGTTGATTCAGTTGATTGTGTTGGTCTGAACCAGACTGTGACAAAGACAGCGCACCCACCACTCCCGGGTCTTCTGTGAGCACACTCAACAAAGGCTTGTGCTGGTTTAGCATGCCCGCCAACAAACTATGGTAGTGCTTAGCTCGGTCTTGCGCCCCTTGCTTTTCGGTTTCGATGAAGGTTTGATAGGAAATGACATAGCTTGCGCTTGCCAGCAGGATCACAATACAAGTGAGTAGTGCCAACCAACGCCATTTTTGCAATTTCATGGCACTTTTCTCGTTGACACCCCGCCTACCCCAAGGCCAACCAAGCGGCAACACCGATCATTAAAGTCCCTGCAATACGGTTCATGAGACGAACATTGCCACTCTTTTGCAACACCTTACTGAGGCTTTTGCCACCCAGCGCATAAACCATAAGAGACAGGGCCTCAAGGCTTAAGATTACACTCAACAAAACCACCATTTGACTCGGCATAGGCCGCGTAGGATCTATAAATGGGGGCAACAAGGCAATAAAAAAAGCCCACCCTTTGGGGTTAGCAACAGCGGTAATAAAGCCTTGGCTAGCGAGTTGTAAGCGCCCTGTGTTTTTGGGGGTCCCATTAAGATCAATGGCCATCTTGCCCCTAGAGCGCCATAGTTGAATACCCAAATACAGTAGGTAGCCTCCACCAGCAATTTTTAGCACCACAAACATTTCTGGGTATTGCACAATGAGTGCGGCTACGCCTATAACCACTAAAATGGCAACTAAGCCCACCCCAATGAGTTCACCCAACATCATCCACATAGTGCGGCGTATACCCACGGTCATACCCAAGGTCAGCGCCAAGGTCATGCACATGCCAGGGGTGACAGAGACAAAAAAGAAGGTGGGTATTAAGGCTAAAAGTAAGGCGCTGCTCATTAATCTTGTCCGTTGGCTCAAATCTAGTGGAGAATAGTGCATGGCGTTGTTATCTGTGTCAATGGATGTGATTGTACAAATCAGTTACCATCTTGTCTGATGCCGCCGGTGCTAGAGTGTGCGTCTACATTAAGGTCGCTTTCATGCTCCCAACGCCACCATTTTTTAAGCTATTTTTTAAGCCATTATTTGATGAAATCATTGCTGTTTCATGGACTCTTTTTAAGCTGATGGTGCCCATTATTTTACTTGTTAAAGTGCTGGAAGAAGTGGGAGCAATAGCCCTTTTAGGCCAGTGGTTAGGCCCAGTAATGGCCCTTGTGGGGTTACCCCAAGAAATGGGCTTAGTGTGGGCCGCCACCATAGCCACCAATATTTATGGCGGTATTATTGCACTTTACTCATTGGCTGGCGAAACCAGTTTAACCGTGGCCCAAGTCACCGTATTGAGCGGCCTGCTGTTGATGGCTCACGGCCTGCCTATCGAGGTACGGATTGCCCAACTAGCGGGCATGAGAATGAGAACCGCCATTATTACCCGCTTATTGGGTGCCTTTACCTTTGCTTGGTTACTCCATACCTTCTATGATCAAACTCAGTGGCTACAACAACCATCGCAAATGATGTGGCAACCAGAACCCATTGCTGAGGGTTTGAATCATTGGTTATTAGGCCAATTAAAAGCCCTCGTCATGATTCAACTGATCATTATTGTGTTACTTACTTTTTTGCGAGTTTTGCGCGTTATTGGGGTAGAAAAACTCATTCAATGGCTCCTGCGTCCGGTACTTAAATTGATGGGCATTGGCAAAGAGGCCTCTACAATCACCTTGGTGGGCATTACCCTAGGACTGTCTTTTGGCGGTGGTTTACTCATCAAGGAGGCCCATGCAGGCCATGTGTCTAAGAAGGACGTCTTTACCTCGCTAGTCTTTCTTGGCTTCTGCCACAGCCTTATTGAAGATACCCTGCTCGTGCTTTTATTGGGTGCTCACCTTTCTGGCGTACTCTGGTTCCGCTTGGTGTTCGCATTTATCGTAACCTGTGCCATGAGTTATTGGCTCACTAAGGTCAGCCCTGAATTCCAGCAAAAACATTTGTTGCGACCTTAAACGAGAACCCACATGTTAAAGATATCTAACCGCATCATGATCCCTGATCACGAAATTGAACAGCAATTTATTCGTTCACAGGGAGCCGGTGGCCAGCACGTTAACAAGACCTCTACAGCGGTACATTTATTTTTTGATATTAGGGCGTCAACCGCCCTACCCGCCTATGTGAAGCACAAGTTATTAAATACCGCCGATCATCGAATTAGCGCTTCTGGAAAAATTATTATTAAGTCTCAAGGCAGCCGCAGCCAAGACAGTAACCGTCAAACTGCACTAGAACAATTAACTCAAGTCATCCAAGCAGCGATGGTGCAAGAAAAGCGCAGGATCGCCACCAAACCTACCAAAGGTTCTAAAACCAGGCGTTTAGATACTAAGAATCAAAAGGGCCAAACCAAAAAGTTGCGCTCAAAAGTCCAAGGGGTCTGAAACCACACGATAACCTCCAGGCGCCATATCTGCAGGCAGCCTAATATGACCGACTTGAGTGCGATGAATACTCAGCACTGGATTACGAAAGTGGCCAAACATGCGCTTAATTTGATGGTAGCGCCCTTCTTTTAATATCACTTGGGCGCTTGTCGCGGTGGTCATAATAAGTTGCGCTGGCGCCGTAGTCAGGTCTTCAAAGGCAAAATAAATACCCCTGGCAAAAGCATCTATTTCTGCTTGAGTAATGGGGTTAGCAACAGTCACTGTGTAGTGTTTAGGGAGTTTGGTGTTGGGCTGAGTGATCTGTCGAGACCATTGGCCATTGTTGGTTAACAATAACAGGCCCGTGCTGTGGCGATCTAAGCGCCCTGCAATGTGTAAACCTTGGTACTTTGATGGCAAAATGTCTAATACCGTGGTGTGTTTATCATCTACCGTAGCACTGACAATACCCGCAGGTTTATGAAGCATTAGGTAAATGGGCGTGTGCTGCCTTAGCAGTTGGCCTTCAACTTCTAATTTTGAAAATTGACCGATGCGTTGCTGGCCCTCATAGCAGATCACATCATCGACACTCACTAAACCACGGGCCAGCAACAGCTGCACTTGGCGTTTCTTATAACCTAACTCTTGGCTAATAAACTTATCGAGACGTGCAACGTAGGAAACCACCGGTATCAGCCCGCCCAGTTACCAAGACCCACTCACCAGAAAACTGCTATACGCAATCAATTTACTTTTACCCGCATCTTCAAGCCCATTAAATGTCACGTTCAATGGTGAAGGCATTTTTTTAGGGGCTTTAACAAACCAGTCCAGCGCTAGCTTGCCGCGCTGTATGTGGGTTTTGTCTTGAACCATTTGCGACATCTTCTGGCTCGCCAAGCTATCGTTATCTAACAGCAAGAAATCACCTTGATTTTGCACTGTGGCTAAGCTTTTTTTAACTTTTGCCAGCGGTTTCTGCATCATCCATGGTTCAAGCTTGGCCTCTTTACCCGCCCGCTTTACTAACACAGGGAACAAGGGCGCCATAAAATCGACCATCCAGCCATGCGCCTCAACCCAACAATGGTGTTGGTTTTCGGTGCTTTGTAAGTGCCCCCCTTGGTATTCACCAAAGGTCAGAATTTTAGCCTGCAAACCCAAATGGTAGGCAGCGGAACCCACCACTGGCTGAGCGGCTATACCATAATGACGTTTAAGAATTTGTGCGCCATACACGCTAAACAACAGGCTCGCTTCATGGCTATTCACCGAGTCGGCAATCAATAACGAGTGAATGGTGGAATAAATACGGCGATAATCGGCAAGAGTAATGAGCATAATTGAGGTCTAAAACTGTTAG
>CAWUTT010000131.1:0-10503 GCA_963925635.1 uncultured Pseudomonadales bacterium
ATTAATTGTTCAATGCACGACACTAAAGGCGCGGTGAAGGACACCGTATAATTTATAAAGCTCCATGCTGCTATTGCCGACAAACGTTTGTTTCTATGTTTTAAAACATGCTAAATTGCTGTATTTAAACAATATAATGCAAAAAAAATACCAATGTTTCCTGAGGTTGTGAAATATTGCTCACAAATACCCTACAATTAGCCGCCTAAGCCATAGGATTAGGCGATTGACCTTGTTTCCTTAAGCTCGTTATAGTGACCCCTGTTTAAATTAAGTCTAACCACTTTTTCAACCTCTAAACTAAGGTGATGTCATGAGTCATACCAACTACCAGCCAGTAAAAACCCGTTTACAGCGCAGTGAACTAGCCGTGCCAGGTTCTAACCCAAGCATGATTGAAAAGGCTGCAGATAGCGCCGCTGATTACGTGTTTTTAGACCTAGAAGATGCCGTTGCGCCGTTAGATAAAATTGCGGCTCGCAAAAATATTATTGAAGCACTCAACGACATTGATTGGAAAGCCAAAGGCAAAACCATTTGTATTCGTATTAACGGTTTAGATACCCATTACATGTATCGTGATGTGGTGGAAATCGTAGAGCAAGCAGGCCAGCACTTAGACACCATATTGGTACCTAAGGTAGGTGTGCCGGCAGATTTATATATGGTAGAAGCCATGTGCAACCAAATTGAGCAGGCTAAGGGGTTTACCCATAAAATTGGCTTAGAAGCGCTTATCGAAACGGCTTTAGGCATGGCTAATGTAGAGGCCATTGCACAAGCCAGCCCACGTTTAGAAGCTATGCATTTTGGGGTCGCCGACTATGCTGCCAGTAATCGGGCTCGCACAGTGGTCATTGGTGGTTTGAATCCAGACTACCCCGGCGACCAATGGCATGCCGCCCTGTCAAGAATGACTGTTGCGTGTCGTGCCTATGGTTTACGGGCTATCGACGGGCCATTTGGTGATTTTAGTGATCCTGATTCCTATGTTTTAGCAGCAAAGCGTGCCGCAGCGCTTGGCTTAGAGGGTAAGTGGGCTATTCACCCCTCCCAAATTGCCCTAGCTAATGATGTGTTCTCACCACCACCAGCTGAACTAAACCGTGCTAAAGGTATTCTGTCGGCCCTTGCAGAAGCGCAAGCCAAAGGCCAAGGTGCCGCCCAACTTGATGGCAAGATGATTGACGCTGCGTCTGCTCGCATGGCTGAGAACGTGGTTAACGTGGCTAACATCATTGCCGCAAAGGGTAAGTAGGCAATGCATTAACGACCCTTATTAAGCCTGTCGAAATGGTGGCTCTTATAGGCCTATGAGGGTCATTATTTGTGGGCTCAGTCTAGTCAAAAGCTTGCTGCTTAGTATATTCTATTATCATTGATAACCACGGTAATGCAGGTCAGCGGCGTGTTTTCTGTTTTTCGATCTATATTTTCTTTATTATTAAGCTATGGCTTTTTACTGTTAGCTAATGGTCTTTTTAATTCCCTCTTAGGTTTGCGTGCCACTCTTGAAGGTGTGACTACCAGTTGGCTCGGATTTATTATGGCCAGCTATTTTTTAGGCCTCTTGTTGGGGGGCCTGTTCGCGGTGCGCATTATCGTTAGGGTTGGCCATATACGGGCTTTTGCAGTGTTTGCATCACTGATGTCTGCGACGGCTTTGTTACATCCTCTGTTTTTAGAAGTAAGCCATTGGATGCTGTTGCGTTTGATTTCTGGGTTTTGCATGGCTGGATTAATCATCGTCACAGAAAGCTGGCTCAATGAAGCGACACCCAGTCATCAAAGAGGGGGTGTGCTGTCCAGTTATATGATGGTGAATTATATGGCTGCAGGCTGTGGCCAGTTTTTATTGAATTTGGGAGATGTTGGTCAATTCCAATTATTTAGTTTAGCGTCTATCATTTTTTCCTTGGCCCTCATTCCCGTATTGTTAACCAAACAGTCTGCACCCATTATCACAACCAGCAGTAAACTTTCTTTTGGGCTCTTGACTCAAGTCGGCCCCTTGGCCATCTTAGGCGTGTTCGTGGCAGGGGCCAGTAATGCCAGTGTGCATGCTTTTGCCCCCGTTTATGCCCTTCAAGTGTTAGGAGATGCCAGCTTAATTCCTCAGTTTACAGCCACCTTACTTATTAGTGGTTTGGTATTGCAGTGGCCCTTAGGACGATTATCAGACAAGATTGGCCGGGGTTGGTTAATGATGTTTGTGCCCCTTTGTATCTCTGTATCAGCGGTGGCGGTGCTGTGGGCCACCCATTACGGGCCAGAGTTCATTTGGTTTGCTGTGGCTTGTTATGGTGCCTTTTTGTTTACCTTATATTCCCTTGCAGTCGCCCTCATTAACGACATTGTTGGCCCTGAGTTGCGGGTTAAAATTGCGGGTGCAATTCTTATTGTGTACGGCTTGGGTGCCATTAGTGGGCCCATTCTAGTGGGACCACTCATCGATTTATTGGGCGTACAAGCCTTATTTATAGTCAGTGCAGTAACCAGTGCTTTACTGGCTGCTTTGGCGATCTATCGCAGAGTGTATCAAGCTATTTTTATCAAGCCAGTGCAACCCTTTGTGGCCGAACCATCGAACCAGTACTCTTCTAAAGAGCTCTACCTAGCCGCTCATGAACAGGTTGATGAAGCACCCACTAAAACCCTAAAGGAGGATGTGACTAAACCTTAATGCTAAGGTGTCGATAAGGAGAGGGCAGATAACTTAAATTGGGTCAAGTATGTCCCTAGACGAACTGAACACGCTCCTACCCCCAGTCAGTGCCACTGATGCTGATGGTGTTTGGCTGGCCACCGATACTTGGTTAACCTACCATACTAGTATCCAAGGTGATGTGTGTGACAGCAATACTCCAAGCAAGCCATTAGCCAGTCATAGCCAAAAGGCTAAGCAGGCCCAGCATGATTATGAGGTATTGCAGCCTTAAAAAAGGGCTTTGATCGGGTGCCCTGTTATTCTTTGGGTGGCGCTGTGCCATCATAAACCAACCACTGATGGGATAACCAATAGTAGTTTCTTTGTCCCCAAATGGGCGCCGTACAGTTATACCGATTACGCACTTGACCCAGAGCTTGGGTGGCTTGCACGGTAAAGTTCATAGGGTCTTGCCAGTTGGGCATTTGCCTTTCGCCCCCAATAAAACAAGACAATTGCTGCCTCACACCTAGTTTTTGCGCTTGGGTGAGTTCGACGCTTAATAACGGTTGGCTCGACTCGGCTTGATCTGAACGAACAACAGGGTTGGTAAACGCCGAATAACGGGCAGGGAAGGGTTGAGATGCAAGCTTGGTTTTAAGGGTCGTTAGATTGCTATAAGTCCCTGCGGCGGGGAACCTTGGTAACGCCTGCCAATCAGAAAACTCAGCAACACCACCTGATTGTTGTCCAAAGGCAATATAGCCTTGTTGTTTTAGCGCAAGCTTAAGCTGGTCGTTGTATTCACCAAACGGATAAGCCAGCCATTTGGGTACGGGTCCAAGTTCGTCTGTTAAACGCTGCTGAGCATAGTTAATGTTGTCTAAGGTGGCGGTTAACCATGACTCATCGTAAATAGGTTTACGCACCAGGTAGGCGTGGTCTCGGGTATGGTTGGCTAAGGTGGCACCGTGTTTTTTAAGGTCCCTGAGCATATCCCAGGTCATGGTATGGCGGTTATTTTGATCCACAGGGTCGGTGTTTACAAACACAGTAAAGGGGTAATCATACTGTTTTAACAAGGGAAAGCCATGTAGGTAGATATCACGCCAAGCATCATCAAAGGTAATAACAATGGCTTTTTCGGGTAGCGGTTGGCCCTGCTTGACCGACGCTATGGCTGCTGCCAGATCGATCACATTATAATCATTGACCTTTAAATACTCTAAATGCCCTTTAAATTCCGCCGGTGTTAGGGAGGTAGAGCGGGGCATAGTGGCGCTAACGTGATGATAAAGCAAAATATTAAAGCTTTCAGCAGCAAAACTGGTCAAAGGCCAGATAAGCCCCCAGCATAAGAATGAGACAAAACCGATGATTTGCTTGGGCATGATGCTATTTATCCGGGAACAGATCGCTGCACAGTTCGCCCCCAAAGCCCCAATCAGACTTGGGTACATCACGAATCATAACCTGCACAGCACTGGGTGCGCCGCCAGTAATGTCACACATGGTTTTAGTGAGTCCGGCAACGATTTGACGTTTTTGCTCGACCGAACGGCCTTCAAAAAGTTCTACAGTGATTAAGGGCATAAGAGGTTCCATAAAGTACATAAAGGTTAACGCAGGAGTTTCATTTTATATCCTCATCAAAGGCCTATGCAAGGCAAAAAACTTGGGCTAAAGTAGCCGCTGCTGGCTTCTACAAGGATAGACATTGGAAAAACATAAAAAAAACCCACTTATTGGCATGGGGTTAATGATGCTAGCCATGGTTTTAGTGCCGATACTGGACTTGTTTGCTAAACTTTTGTCAGTTGATTATGCGGTCATAGAAATCACTTGGGCGCGGTTTGTATTTCACGGACTTTGGTTGATGCCTTTACTTGCTTGGAAGGGCATTGTTTGGTGGCGCATACCACCACAGCCTTGGTTTCAGTTGGTGCGCAGTTTGATGCTCACCATCACCACGGTGTCTTTCTTTTTTGCCATCAAAGATAACCCCATTCCAACGGCTTTAACGCTTCTGTTTATCTCCCCCTTAGTGGTGGCGGTCGTTGCGCCGTTCTGGCTGGGAGAGTCTTTTGATGCATTAAGGGGCCTTGCTGTAGTGCTTGGATTTGTGGGGGTTTTAATTGTATTAAGACCCACGGCAGACGGCTTTTCACCTACCATTCTTTGGGGGCTGTTAGCGGGTGTGACTTACGCTTTTTACATTATGTTTACCCGCAAGCTGAGTGCCTCAGCAGCCCCATTGCTAACGCTGTTTTACACGGCCGTTGGCGGGGTACTGGTACTGACACCCATCGTGCTGTTAAGTAATGTGTGGAAAATGCCAGATGCAACAGGCTGGGTGATGATGGCCAGCATGGGATTATTTGCAGCCATGGGACACTTTTTTATTATTATGGCGTGTGAATATGCCACGGCTTCGCAGTTGAGCCCTTTCAATTATTTCGAAATTGTAGCAGCTACGGCCATCAGTTATTTTGCATTTGATTTTTTCCCAGACATTTATGTATGGCTGGGAATTGCTATCATTTGTACCAGTGGTGCTTATGTTTCCTATCGCGAATTACAGCTCAGCAAAAAAGCCCGTGCTATCCAAGATGGCCGCATCGACATACTTTAAATTGACCTCAGGAAAAGTGAATGAGACCTTGGATTAACACTGCAATTGGCGCTATTAATGCAGACTATCAACGTTCAGCAGATACCCACTTAATCAAGCTAACGCTGCCCAAGTTTGTGGGTATTGATATATACCTAAAAGACGAGAGTACTCACCCCACGGGGAGTTTAAAACATCGATTGGCTCGGTCTTTGTTTCTATATGCCTTGTGTAACGGAAAAATCGATGCCAATACCACCGTTGTAGAAGCGTCATCGGGCAGCACAGCAGTTTCGGAAGCCTATTTTGCCAAGCTTATTGGTGTGCCGTTTATTGCCGTTATGCCAAGGTCTACCTCAGCGCAAAAGATCGCCCAAATCGAGGGCTTTGGTGGCCTTTGTCATTTTGTTGATTGTGCTACAAAAATGCATGCAGCCGCAGTTTTGCTGGCGCAACAGTCGGGTGGCTATTTTATGGATCAATTTATGTATGCAGAAAGGGCAACAGACTGGCGCGGTAATAACAATATTGCTGAGAGTATTTTTAAACAGATGTCTAGCGAGCCTCATGCTATCCCCCATGCCATGGTGATGAGTGCGGGCACAGGAGGCACTTCGGCGACATTGGGTCGTTATATCCGTTATTTAGGTTATGACACAAAGCTGGTGGTAGTCGACCCAGAAAACTCGGCCTTTTATCCCAGTTATATGGCCCAAGATGCAACTATAGTTACGGGTATTAGCAGCCGTATTGAGGGCATTGGCAGGCCCCAAGTAGAGGCCTCATTTATGCCCAATGTGATTGATGAAATGATCCAAGTACCAGATTTAGCTAGCGTTGCAGCTATGCTCTGGTTAGCACAGCAAACGGGCCGTAAAGCTGGGCCTTCCACGGGGACTAATTTATGGGGCGCCATGCGCGTGGCACAAACAATGAAAACCCAAGGTATTAAGGGCTCTATCGTGACTCTTTTGTGTGATGGCGGCGACCGTTATTTAGAGACCTACCATGAACCCAGCTGGGTGGCAGAGCACCTAGGAGATCCCACGCCTTACCTGCAACAGATGCAAGATATTTTCTGACATGAGCTGTGGTTGAGTAGCTGAGTTTGCTTTACCTTGCTATGTGTAGCTCAGCGCCTTGGCTGAGTCACTGCAGATGGGGGCTCAAGCTTTACGAAGCACTCAATTAGATGAACACCCACTCACTTAATCTAGTGTGGGTGCCATCTCTTCTAAATCAAATGGAGTGGCTTGATAAACGCAGTAGTTGAGCCAGTTACTAAAGAATAAATAGCCATGACTGCGCCACGACGCTTTAGGCGTAGCACTAGCATCATCATTGGGAAAGTAGTTGATGGGCAGCATAGGGTTTAAGCCCGCAGCCTGGTCTCTGTGGTATTCGTCTGCCAAGGTTTTGGCGCTGTACTCTGGGTGACCGGTAATGTAAACCTGACGGCGATCTTCACTGGTCATCAAATAGGCGCCAGAAGCATCGGACTGGGCCAAGATGATAAGGTCAGTATGAGCGTGAATGTAATCGACTTGGAAATCTGCCGTGCGCGACTGAGGTGCCAAGAATTGGTCATCAAAGCCTCGCGTGAGAACATCATGCCCAGGATTCACCGTTTGCGTGTACACGCCAGATAACTTTTGTGCACGTGTTTGTTTGGGTAAGTCGTATAAAGACTTTAAACCGGCTTGAGCCGCCCAGCACAAAAATAAAGTGGAGGTCACGTGGGTACGAGACCATTGAATAATTTCGTCCACTTGGGGCCAATAAATAACATCTTCAAAGGCCACTAGGCCCAGTGGGGCACCTGTAATAATAAGACCGTCATAATTATGGTCTTTAATTTGCTCAAAGTTACGGTAGAAACTATTGAGGTGTTCCGAAGGCGTGTTTTTACTCGTGCGATTATCCACCCGCAATAGCTCTACATCCACCTGTAAAGAAGAATTAGATAATAACCGCATAATTTGATTTTCGGTTTCAATCTTTTTTGGCATCAAATTGAGAATGATGACTTTGAGTGGACGAATGTCTTGGTTAAGGGCGCGTGTTTCCGTCATTACAAACACGTTTTCTTGTTGCAGTACGCTGGCGGCAGGTAAGGCATCTGGAATCCGGATAGGCATGAGGCAACTCTTTAAATAAGTGGATGAAGTAGTAAAGCAGATAAGTATAGCAGGATATTTGGGCCTTGCTGAAGAGTCTATAAAAAGTATGAGCAATTAGGAAAATCCACTAAATTGACTAAAAACATGAATCTGTCCACACTAAGGGTGCAATTAAGGTTTGAACTCCTGCTCTAGAAACGGATATACTCAGCTCTTCGCTGCGGCCAATTGGCTGTGAGACGATAGGTAGTATGGTTATACCTAAATTAACTTTCGACTGCGAGGTTAGCCCCTATATAGGGTGGCTGGCCTGTATAAATATCTTAAATATAAAATTCCCAGAGGAATAGGTTAATGCAAAACATATTTAAAAAGACACTTCTTGCTGCAACAGCTGCAACTTTGTTGGCAGGCACTGCATATGCAGGAGGTCACGAAGAAAAAGTAGGTGTAATTCTAGGCTTTACTGGCCCAATCGAATCTTTGACGCCCACCATGGCTGACAGTGCAGAATTGGCTTTCGCTGAAGCATCTAATTCGGGTTTGTTATTGGATGGCAAGGTTTTAGTTGCGGTGCGTGCCGATTCTACTTGTGTAGACTCTTCTGCCGCCACGGCTGCTGCTGAGCGTTTAGTAAACTCTGACAACGTGGTTGCCATCATGGGCGCTGACTGTTCTGGTGTAACCGGTGCTATAGCTAAGAACGTAGGTGCTCCAAATGGCGTAGCTATGGTTTCTCCTTCAGCTACTTCTCCTGGTCTAAGTGCGATTGAAGACAACGGTGTATTTTTCCGCACCGCGCCTTCTGATGCACGTCAGGGCGTAGTCTTGGCTGACATCGTTATGGGCCGTGGCATAGACACAGTGGCTGTGACTTACACTAACAATGACTATGGTAAAGGCCTAGCAGATGCATTTGCTACAGCTTACCGTGCGGCGGGTGGTAACATTACCATCGAAGCTGCTCACGAAGATGGCAAGGCAGATTACTCTGCTGAAGTGGGCGCATTGTCTGCTTCTGGTGCCTCTGAGCTAGTGGTGCTTGGCTATGTAGACCAAGGTGGTCGTGGCATCATCCAGTCTTCTTTAGATTCGGGCGCATTTGAGCGTTTCATTCTTGCTGATGGCATGATTGGTGATTCATTGTTAGATGTTGACGGTGGCCTTGAAGGTACTTTTGGTACGCTACCTGGTTCAGAGTCTAAGGGCGCATCTATGTTTAACGACGTTGCAGCTGCAGCGGGCCTAGACGGCTCTGCTCCATATGCGGCTCAGTCATACGATGCTGGTGCACTCATTGCTCTTGCGATGCAATCTGCTGGTTCTGCTGATCGTGCAGGTATTGTGGCCCACATGAGCAAAGTTGCTAACGCTCCTGGCGAAATCATCTTACCGGGTGAATTGGCTAAGGGTTTGCAAATCCTAGCAGACGGTGGCGAAATTAACTACGAAGGCGCAACCAACGTAGAATTTGATGCCAACGGTGACCCTGCTGGATCTTACAAAGAGCAAGAAGTTAAAGGTGGTGCATTCACTACTATTAAGGTTCACTAAGCCCTAGCTTAAAACCTTAAATAAAAAAACCAACTTGGGGTAACCTAAGTTGGTTTTTTTTTGCCTATGTGTTTATACAATCAACATATATGAGTAATAACTAAACATATATGAGCACTAACTAAACTAAGATGAGCAAGAACTGAACAGTTTTCGTTGACACTTAATTGGCAAAGGGTTTTAATCAGTTATTAAAACAGGTGTTTAACTTATTTAAAATAACAAGAGAAATTAATATGAAACGCACACTCTTAAGTTTTGCAGTTTTGGGTGCTATGTTAGCAACAGGCATGACCCAAGCAGGTGGTTTTGACCGCACTGGCCAAGACACTTCGATCATGCTCAAAGAAGGCAGTATGGTAGAAATCACATCAGTTTCTGTGAACCCAAAAATTACAGGTACACAAGCAGGTGCAACTCCAGGCACTGGTGAAGTAGCGCCTAATTACAGCTTCACTAACCTAGGCTTTCGCACTAATGTAAGTGATAATTTTGCCATTGCAATTATTCAAGAAAACCCTTTTGGTGCAAATATTGACTATACCCTAGGTACGGTTGGTGCTTCATGGAGTGGCCTTAAAGCCAAAGTTGAGTCGAGTTCAACGACGCTATTAACTAGCTACGACATGGATAATGTGACGGTTTATGGTGGTTTGAAAAATCAATCCCTAAGTGCCTCAGCTACGAACCCATTAATTCCAGCAGGTGTTTATGGCATTACGTCAACAGCAGATTCAAGTCTGGGTTATGTGTTGGGTGCTGCTGTTGAAAACCCTGAAATTGCCATGCGAGTGGCCTTGACCTATCATTCAAAGATAAATCATGACATCGCTATTTCTGAGACTATTGGAGCTGGTGCTGCAAGTGCGTCAACGTTGAAAACTACCACGCCAGAGTCATTTAATTTGGATTTCCAAACAGGTATAGCGGCAAACACGTTATTATTTGGTACCATCAGGCAGGTTAAATGGACCCAAATGTCTCTTTGTCCTGCGGTATATAAAACCTATACAGGTGGTAAGTGTCTAAAGGAATTTAGTAGTAATGCAACGAGCTACACTTTAGGCTTGGGTCGTAAGTTTACCGATCACTGGTCTGGTGCAATCACCTATGGCAAAGAATCTGCGTCAAATAATACCCCTAGCGCACTTGCACCTACTAACGGCTACAGCAAAATGGGCCTTGGCGTCACTTACACAGGCGAGCAGGCTATCGTGACTCTAGGGATGCAAAAAATCAACAATGGAGACGTAACCATCGCTAGCCCTGTAGCAGCTTCTATGACCGGTAACACTACTCTTGTGACGGCCTTAAAAGTTGGTTTCAAGTTCTAAGCTAAGTTCCCGTTAGCACGGCCAACAAAAGCCCAGCACAGGTCAATGACCTCACTGGGCTTTTTTGTGCCTGTGATTTGTTATGATGGTCAACTTATTTAGCTAGGTTAATATTAATGTGAACTCACCCACTCTTCTCCATTCAGATATACCGGCGCCAGATCTCTTAGAGGTGATTTATCAAGACGCAGAGTTGGTGGCCATTAATAAACCCAGTGGTCTATTAGTGCACCGCAG
>CAWUTT010000132.1:0-15002 GCA_963925635.1 uncultured Pseudomonadales bacterium
CAAGAAGGCTTGCCAGAAGTTGAATTCATGCAGCTCATTAATGAACAAATGAGTCAGCCTGGCACCTGCAGTCTAGGTTACAACAGTTTAAGATTTGATGATGAGTTTACCCGGTTTGGATTGTATCGAAACTTTTTTGATGCCTATGGTCGAGAATGGCAAGGTGGTAATAGTCGATGGGATTTGATCGATCTTGTGAGAACGGCATCATCGATTCGCCCAGAAGGTATCAATTGGCCCTATAACGAAGCTGGCGAACTGGTGCTTAAACTTGACCAGTTGGCACCTGCCAATGGCATAGAGCACACCAATGCCCATGATGCCTTGGCCGATGTGCGAGCCACGATTGAATTGGCTCGCTTGCTCAAAAAAGCCCAGCCACGTCTCTACAATTACGTGTTTCAGCTTAAACATAAGGCTCAGGTGTGGGGGCAGTTAGACCTGCAAATGCGTAAGCCTGTGTTGCACGTGTCTTCCATGTATGGACGCGATAATGGGTATATGTCATTAGTAGGAGCCTTTGCAAAACACCCGAGCAACAACAATGGTGCACTGGTGTTCGATTTGCGCCAGGATCCTAGTTTGTGGCAGGGCTTCAGTTCGGTGCAGCTGCAAGAACTTTTGTTTAGTCGTAAAGCCGACTTGCCCTTGGGGACTGTGCGCCCCGCGGTTAAGGAAATTCATGTTAATAAATGCCCTGTCGTGGCGCCACTGCAAACTTTAGCCGATGCCCAAGCAGACAGATTTAACATTGATAAAGCCCAATGCCAGAAACATCTGCAGCTTCTACAGCAAGATGAATCTTTGTGCCAAGCTTTGGTAGAAGCTTTTGCACAGCGGCCTGATTTCCCAGCAGTAGACCCTGATGCGGGGCTTTATGGTGGTGGATTTTTTAGTGATAATGACCGTAAATTGATGCACAAAGTGCATCAACAAGACCCAGAAACGTGGAGTGAAGGTGCCTTTGCTTTTGCTGACAGCCGTTTAGAAGCCATGTTGTTCCGCTTAAAAGCTCGCAACTATCCACAGCTCTTAAGTGGGGATGAAATGCAGGCATGGGAAGCGTTCCGAAGTGAACGATTACTAGATGACAGCGCTTCTGGGGCCCGCACCTACGAACACTTTGCGAAAGAGCTGAATGAGTTAGGTCAAAAGATCAAAGATCCTGCTCAAATCGCTCTTCTCGAAGAGCTGCATATGTATGCAGAATCTATTTACCCAATGAGCTAATCGGGTGTCTTGGCTGGCTTTATTTGTTTACAGCGGTTTAGCTGCAACACTGCTGCCTGGTGGCTCAGAAATATTGTTAGTTACCATGTTAATAGAGCAGCCAGAGCATGCCTTTTGGCTTTGGCTTATAGCCACTTTGGGTAATACCTTAGGAGCCTGCGTTACCTATATTATGGGTGCTTTATTGGCGCTTAGACTCAAGTCTAAACCATCTCAGGCCTCACTCGAGCCTCCAACTACTGCGTTGCAAAACATCAAACACCGTTTACAAAATCAGTTCACCTTATCAGCTGTGCGTCTTAAGCAACTCAATGACTATGGTGCCTGGTTATTGTTGCTCAGTTGGGTGCCCTTTATTGGCGATGGTTTTTGTTTAGCCGCCGGTTACTTAGGTTGGCCAAAGAGGCTCAGTTTGAGTCTGGTTGCCATAGGTAAAGCGGCCCGCTACGGGGTGTTATGGCTATGGCTAGCATAAGCCAGCATAAGCCAGCATAAGTCAGAATAGGCTAGCATAGGTTAAATTAGGTTAACTTAAGTTAGTTTAAGTTACATCTCTTCTCGGAGAAATACCCACTGATTATCGTTACTCTCGGCGGCACTATAGTAGTAGCCAGATTGATCAAAAGCTTTTAGGTCTTCTACATCTGTGAGTTCATTTTCGATAATGTAGCGTGTCATCATGCCGCGGGCTTTTTTTGCAAAAAAACTAATGATTTTGTACTGACCGTTTTTGCGGTCTTTAAACACTGGCGTTACGATGCGACCAGCCAGCTGTTGGGTGCTGACCGCTTTAAAATATTCATTAGAAGCCAGATTAACCAATATGGGGTTGGTTTGTTGCTTGAGTAGCTGGTTCAAACCTTGGGTCAGTGTGTTGCCCCAATAGCTATAAAGATCCTTACCTTTAGGATTGGTTAGTTTAGTGCCCATCTCCAAGCGATAGGGTTGCATTAAATCTAGGGGTCTCAGCAAGCCGTAGAGTCCAGACAAAATACGCAAGTGTGATTGGCTGAATTTGAGTTGAGCCTCAGTTAAAGTGTGGGCTTCTAAGCCCGTGTAGACATCGCCTTTAAAAGCCAAAATGGCTTGTTTGGCATTATCCGCCGTAAAAGGCGTGTGCCAACTGCCATAACGAGCGGTGTTGAGTGCGGCTAACTTGTCACTCAGCTTCATCAGTTGGGCAATGTCTTGAGGTGGCATGGGGGCCAGTAAATCGATTAAACTCTGCGCTTGGGGCAGGTAGTCTGCTTGACTAGATAGCTGCGTGTGGCTGAGAGTTTCAAAATCTAAGGTTTTGGCGGGTGAGATAACTAGAAGCATAAGCAATAAATGATAAACATATAATAACGATCAGTGGCCTCGATATTAGGTAACTAATGCCCCTAGTGCAAGTGCTAAGGCTAAACTTTGCAAAGGTTTGGCTGGCCAGTGACTCATGAACATGTGCATAGGGTGTGTTATTGTGTGCGTCTATCATGCACATAGATGTGTGCGTCTATTGTGCACATAAAGGTGCGCGATTTAATGCGCCGATCAATTTAATGTACCGATCAATCTAATGTGCCGAGCAAAAATTTTTAACGGCTGGTCAGATATTTTCCATGGAGGGAGAATGTGGTTCGAACAAATCCAACGCATCGCCAAATTAGCTCAACTGCGCTATCACAAAGATCAACTGTTAGTGATCGCTGTGGATGGCTGTGGTGGTGCAGGCAAGACGACCCTCTGTCAAGCGTTAGCGGCAGAAATAGAGGTTTGGGCCCAGCCCCAGGTGCTTACCCTGGATCGCTTCTATCATCCACTCAATGCCACGCAAAGATCACAGTTGCAACATACGCAAGCTCGCCAAGCCTATTTTGACGTTACCCAGTTCCAAGAAAATGTGCTTGCCCCCTTGAGTAGAGGCACAGGGGTAAGTTACAAACCCTATGATTGGTTAGAGGGCGAAACAGATCAGGTGGTCGAGTTACTGCCAAAAGGAGTGCTGCTAATTGATGGCGTGTTTTCTTTTAGCGAACCCTTGCGTGACATGATACACCTATCACTGTTTGTGGATACGCCAATGCTGCTGCGTAAACAGCGGCTGATCGCGCGACCACAGCTAGATACGGATTGGGTGAGTCACTGGCAAAGCACTGAATGTTGGCACCATCAGCACGAACAGACTGCTGATGCAGTTGAGTTCGTGCTCCTAGGCACTGTCAGTTAGTGAGTTAGCTTTGAGTGTTAAGGGTGGGTAATGATTTGACCAAGTCATCAACCGCCTTTACCTGCCTTAAAAACGGCTCTAGCTGTATTAGCGGCAGGGCACAAGGGCCATCACACTTCGCTTTAGATGGGTCGGGGTGGGCTTCAAGAAACAAACCGGCGATGCCTTGGGACATGCCAGCTAGTGCAAGTTGCGTGACTTGAGCGCGTCTGCCCCCTGCGGCGTGGGCCTGGCCTCCAGGAATTTGCAAAGCATGGGTGACGTCAAAAAGGAGTGGGTGGCCAAATTCTTTCATAATACCAAAACCTAACATATCAACCACCAAATTATTGTAGCCAAAGCTGCTGCCCCGTTCACACAACATTAATCTGTCGTTGCCGGCTTCCTTAAATTTGGTGATGATATGCGCCATTTCATAAGGCGTTAAGAATTGAGCCTTTTTAATGTTAATAACGGCCTGGGTTTTTGCCATGGCCACCACAAGGTCAGTCTGGCGTGATAAAAAAGCGGGTAGTTGAATCACATCGGCAACTTCCGCAGCCGCCTGGGCCTGGTGTGGTTCATGCACGTCGGTAATAATAGGCACGTTATAAGCAGACTTCACCGCTGCAAGTATTTCTAGCCCTTTATCAAGACCGGGTCCGCGAAAAGAATTGACCGATGAGCGATTAGCCTTATCAAAAGACGCTTTAAATACATAGGGTATGTTAAGTTTCTGTGCAGTGTTTACATAATGGTCAGCAATTTCTAGCGCCAAGTCCTTGGATTCAAGTACGTTCATGCCACCGAAGAGGGTGAAGGGCAGGATGTTACTTACCGATAGATCACCCACTGCTACTGTTATTTGAGACATAGTCTAAAAATCCTTTAACCACCATTTATGCTTAAGTTTGTATTGTATCAGGCGGCTTCATTCAATCCCATATTTTCTCAATCAGGCGAGTGTTTGTTGGTTACAAAAAAACAACAAATAGGTATTTGGTTGGAGACTCCCTGCTCGTCTGGCTTAGCTCTGTGTCAAGCCTAGTTGGATAGTTTATTGGTCATTTACGGCTTGATTTTATCTAGGCAAATGTCTATATTTGGTGTTGTATCTTGTTGTGAGGCACAATATATAGTGATTGAGTGTTTTTTTGTCACTGTTTGCTGAAACTTCTAAATATACCAAAGGCCTTCAGCTTTTAAAGCTGAAAATAGTAAAAGTCAACAAAAAAATAGGCAAGCGAATGCAAGGTTTGATGGTAACAAAGCGCAACGGACGGCAAGAAAAGATTGATCTAGATAAGATCCATCGTGTTATAGACTGGGCTGCGGAAGGTTTGGAGAATGTTTCAGTTTCTCAAGTAGAGCTGAAAGCACATATCCAGTTCTTTGATGGTATTCGTACCTCAGATATCCATGAAACCATCATTAAGTCTGCGGCAGATTTAATTTCTGAAGAGTCTCCAGACTACCAATACATGGCCGCTAGATTGGCTATCTTCCATCTCCGAAAGCGCGCCTTTGGTTGTTATGAACCGCCTCACTTAGGCGAACACGTGAAAAAAATGGTGGCCCTCGAACGTTACGATAGCGACCTATTAAAAGACTACACCGCAGCTGAGTTTGATCAGCTGAACAGCTGTTTAGATCACTCTCGTGACATGAACTTTAGCTATGCTGCAGTGAAGCAAATGGAAGGTAAGTACTTGGTACAAAACCGAGTGACGGGTCAAATTCACGAAAGTGCTCAGATTTTATACATGTTAGTGGGCGCCTGCTTATTCTCTACTTACCCTAAAGCGACGCGCTTAGACTATGTGCAGCGCTTCTATGATGCCGTCTCTTTATTCAAAATTTCTCTGCCTACGCCGATCATGTCCGGTGTGCGCACACCCACACGCCAGTTTAGTTCTTGTGTACTCATAGAGTGCGGTGATTCATTAGACTCGATCAATGCCACTTCGTCTGCCATTATTAAGTACGTTAGCCAACGTGCTGGTATTGGCATCAATGCAGGCCGTCTGCGGGCCTTGGGTAGTCCTATTCGGGGTGGTGAAGCATTCCATACGGGTATGATCCCCTTTATTAAGCACTTTCAAACAGCTGTTAAGAGCTGTTCGCAAGGCGGTGTACGTGGTGGTGCAGCAACGTTGTTTTATCCCATTTGGCACTTAGAAGTTGAATCGCTATTGGTGTTAAAGAATAACCGTGGTGTAGAAGAAAACCGCGCCCGCCACATGGATTATGGGGTGCAGTTTAACCGCCTGATGTATACGCGCCTAATTAAGGGTGGCAACATAACCTTATTCAGTCCCTCAGATGTGCCTGGCTTATATGACGCTTTCTTTGCTGATCAGGATGAGTTTGAGCGACTGTACGCCACCTATGAGGCTGATGAAACGATTCGTAAACGCACGGTTAAAGCGGTAGACCTGTTTAGCAAGTTTGCCCAAGAGCGAGCGCAAACGGGACGTATTTACCTGCAAAACGTGGACCACTGTAATACCCGTAGCGCCTTTGACCCTAAAAAAGCACCCGTGCGCCAGAGAAACTTGTGTTTAGAGATCACCTTACCTACCTCACCTTTGGATGGGATTGATGATGCCAGTGGAGAAATCGCTCTGTGTACGCTATCGGCCTTTAACTTAGGTGCTTTAGATGATTTGAGCGAATTGGAAAACTTATCAGACCTGATCGTTCGTGCCCTAGATAGTCTGCTTGATTACCAGGAATACCCAGTTCCAGCGGCTTATCAAGCGAGTATGAAACGTCGTACATTGGGCGTGGGCGTAACTAACTTTGCCTACTACTTGGCCAAGAATGGTGCTAAGTATTCTGATGGATCAGGCAATGCGCTCACTCACCGCACCTTTGAAGCAGTGCAGTACTATTTGCTGCAAGCTTCTAGTCGTTTAGCTCAAGAGCAAGGTGCTTGCCCCGCTTATGGTGATACTTTTTATGCTCAGGGCGTCATGCCTATTGATAGCTACAAAAAAGATGTCGATAAATTCTGCTCGCAGGATTTGTTGCTAGATTGGGATGCCCTCCGCCAGCAGATTAAAGACCACGGCTTGCGCAATAGTACCTTAACTGCATTGATGCCCTGTGAGACGTCTAGCCAAATCACCAATAGTACCAATGGCATTGAACCTCCACGCGGCTATGTGAGTGTAAAAGCTAGTAAAGATGGCATTCTCAAGCAAGTGGTGCCTGAATTCAAACGCTTACGTGATGATTATGAGTTACTCTGGAGTATTCCCAATAACGAAGGTTACTTGCAGTTGGTAGGCATTATGCAGAAGTTTGTTGACCAGGCGATTTCAGCTAATACTAATTACGATCCGGTGCGTTTTGAAAATGAAAAAGTACCCATGAAAACCTTATTAAAAGATCTACTCACCGCCTACAAATATGGTGTTAAGACCTTGTATTACCATAACACCCGCGACGGCGCTAATGATGATCAAGATGATGGCTGCGATAGTGGTGCTTGTAAATTATAGTCAGTAGTGGTTTAGAAATAGTTCAGAAACAGTTTAGAAATAGTTCAGAAACAGCTTAGAAATAGTTTAGATATAATTTTACACCGACGAGATACCCATGGCTTACTCTACCTTCAATAAGGTTAAAAATGACCCGTTAAAAGAACCCATGTTCTTTGGTCAAAATGTTAATGTCGCCCGCTATGATCAGCAACGGCATGCCATTTTTGAAAAATTGATCGAAAAACAACTGTCGTTTTTTTGGCGTCCAGAAGAAGTGGATTTGTCCACTGACCGGAAAGATTTTATGGCCATGGCAGAGCACGAAAGACACATATTTTTAAGTAATTTGAAGTACCAAACCCTGCTTGATAGTGTTCAGGGTCGTTCTCCAAACATTGCCTTCTTGCCTGTAGTGTCGTTGCCTGAGTTAGAGACATGGCTGGAAACCTGGTCCTTCAGTGAAACTGTACATAGCCGCAGTTACACGCATATTATTCGCAATGTGGTGGATGACCCCAGTATCATTTTTGATGACATCGTTGATAATCCAGAAATCGTCAAACGTGCAGAAACAGTGACCCGTTATTACGACTTATTTATTGAAATGTGTAGTCAATATAGTTTGTTTGGGGTGGGCACACATCAGATTAATGGTGCAGAGGTTGTTGTGAGTTTAGCGGCCTTAAAGCGTCAGTTATACCTTACTATTGCCTCGGTCAATGTACTTGAAGCGGTGCGTTTTTATGTGAGCTTTGCCTGTAGTTTTGCTTTTGCTGAACGAGCCATTATGGAAGGCAACGCTAAGGTGATTAAACTCATTGCACGAGATGAAGCCTTGCACCTAGCTGGCACTCAACACATGCTTAACCTAATGGCCAATGGCCATGATGACCCAGAAATGGTGGCTATCGCTGAATCGTGCAAAGACGAAGTCGTAGAAATTTTCCGCGAAGCGGCAGAGCAAGAGCGTGATTGGGCTAAGTATCTATTTAAAGACGGTTCCATGATTGGTCTCAATGCTGAAATTCTCAGTGATTACGTTGATTACATCACCAACGTGCGTTTGCGTGGTTTAGGATTTGAGGAGATATTTGAAATTCGCAGTAATCCATTACCTTGGATGAATGCTTGGCTAGTGAGCGATAATGTCCAGGTTGCTCCCCAAGAGGCTGAGATTAGTTCATACCTAGTGGGGGCCATCGATAGTAATATGGACGATGCAGACTTTGACGATTTTGATCTATGATGATCGAGATGGCTTAGGTCTGGCGTCGCCACCGATGAGTGCTACAGTCACCATTAATGAAGTGCAAAGTTTTGCCTATGGTGAAGAGTTCTCTTTGCTTGATAGTATGGAAAAGCAGCAAATCCCCATGACTTATAGCTGCCGTGGGGGTTACTGTGGCACCTGTAAAGTTAAACTAACTGCCGGCAAGGTCAGTTGGGTACAAGATGGTTTAGTACCTTTGGAAGCAGACGAGATTCTTGTCTGTTGCTGTGTGCCAGATGGCTCAATTAGCTTGACCATCTAGCAACACAGACTATCAACCCAGGCTAGCAACCCAGGCTAGCAGAACAGACGGGCACTAGCGGTTGATACGCGCCTGCTTGAGCGTATCGGCAATTAAGAATGCTAATTCAAGTGCTTGGTCTGCGTTGAGTCTGGGGTCACAAGCGGTATGGTAGCGATCAGCTAAGCCTTCGGCAGTGATGTCATGCGCACCACCCATACATTCAGTTACATTCTGCCCTGTCATTTCAAAGTGAACACCACCGGCATAGGTGCCCTCTGCAGCATGCACATCAAAGAAGCTTTTCACTTCCCTTAATACATCCTTTACTTGGCGTGTTTTATAACCCGTGTGGGTTTTAATGGTATTACCGTGCATGGGATCACTACTCCAAAGCACCTTACGACCTTCTTTTTCAACCGCCCTGATCAGTTCAGGTAGATAGGTTTCAACATTATCTGCGCCCATGCGGGCAATAATATTAATTCGGCCTGCTTCATTGTCTGGGTTTAGTATATCTAACAAGCGCAACATATCGTCGGCTTTCATCGTAGGTCCTGCTTTAAAACCCAAAGGGTTTTTCACACCCCGTAAAAACTCGACATGGGCACCATCTACTTGGCGGGTGCGGTCACCAATCCAGAGCATGTGAGCAGAACAATCGTACCAGTCGTTCGTGAGGCTATCTTCGCGGGTTAATGCTTGTTCATAGTTTAGTAACAAGGCTTCGTGAGACGTATAAAGGCTGGTTTTATGCAGTTGTGGGGCATTTTCAGCATTCAATCCACAGGCATTCATAAAACTCAAAGAACGGTCAATCTGATCGGCCAAATCTTCATAACGTGCGCCAAGAGGGCTGGTGCGGACGAAGTCTTGGTTCCATTGATGCACTTTATTCAAGTCAGCAAAACCACCCTCAGCAAAAGCGCGTAATAGGTTTAAGGTGGAGGCAGACTGATTGTAGGCTTGGACTAAACGTTCTGGATTAGGCACCCGGGCCTCGGCCGTGAAGTCAGTACTGTTGATGATGTCACCCCGATAGCTAGGCAACTCTAGCCCATCAAAGGTTTCCGTATCAGTTGATCTAGGCTTGGCGAATTGGCCTGCCATACGAGCGACCTTAACGACAGGGCAGCTACCAGCAAAGGTTAATACCACAGCCATTTGTAACATGACTTTAAAAGTGTCGCGGATGTTAGATGCACTAAATTCAGCGAAACTTTCTGCACAATCACCCCCTTGTATCAAAAACGCCTGACCCTCACTTACCTGAGACAGTTGTTTCTTTAGGGCCCGCGCTTCACCTGCAAACACCAATGGAGGGACCTGAGCAAGTTGTTGCTCAGCGCGAGTGACGGCGTCTGCATTAGGGTAGTTCGGTTGCTGTAATATTGGGAATTCACGCCAGCTGGTTGGAGACCATGGTTTCATTTGGAGGGCCAGAAAAGGGTAGATTGGGCAATGCTCTTGGCAGTGCACGAAAGATCATGGTTTTATATCACGCCTATGCATTAGGTTCAATCCAGTTTGGCGATACTTGTAACCCTTGTGTAACCAAAAGATGATCAAGCATGACTCATGTATACAGTGTCGTTGCCTTTATTTGGCTGTTTATAATCATGAGTTTTTATTGCCTAGTTTACTTTTGCTTACATTTGGCTATATTATGTAACGTATAGTTATTTTAAGATAACACTGTGTAACTATTTATTGCTGTTTCAATGATCAGGCTAATTTCAGTGGCCGGCAGATAACATGGGATTAACAAGTGGATTTTAATCAAAGTACGCAAATACTCATTGTTGAAGATGATGAGCGTCTGGCTGACCTTACTCGGGAATACCTAACCAACAATGGCTTGAGTGTGAGTGTAGAGCATAATGGGGCGGTTGCGGTAGAACGCATTAAGGCAGAACAACCTGACTTGGTGATCCTAGATCTGATGTTACCTGGGGAAGATGGCCTTGGAGTATGTAGGCTAGTAAGGCCAGAATATAGCGGCCCTATAATTATGTTAACCGCCCGCACTGACGAATTAGATCAGGTGGTCGGTTTAGAAGTGGGTGCCGATGATTATATTTGTAAACCAGTGACCCCTCGGCTGTTGCTGGCCCGGATTAGTGCCATGCTGCGCCGCAGTAGCAAATTAAAATCAGCCTCAGAAACTGCAGCTTTAACAGATTCTGCCGAGGCCAGACACCACTTTGGGAGTCTCATTATTGACAATTCAATGCGTGAGGCATGGCTAGGTGACGAAGATATTGAATTAACCAGTGCTGAGTTTGATCTCTTATGGTTGTTGGCCAGTAACGCTGGGCGAGTGTTAAGCCGTGAAGAAATTTTCTCTGACTTGCGAGGCATTTCCTACAACGGTCAAGACCGCTCTATCGACGTGCGAGTGTCTCGTATTAGGTCTAAAATTGGTGATGATCCAGAGCACCCTCGGCGCATAAAGACGGTCCGCAGTCGGGGCTATTTATTCGTCAAGGAGAGTTGAGGAAAGTTAAGGAGAGTTAAATGGTGTTGCCTGTAAACCCAATGAACTTGGGGCGAATGGAAAAAAGAATGGCGCTTCAGCAAGAGCTGATGGCCGCCATTTCCCATGAAATTAGAACGCCTGTTGCACGCTTAAGTTTTGCCTTGCAGTTATTGCAAGATGCCTTAGATGAGGGTGAGCAGAATGCGCAGCAGCAACGCATGAAAGCTTCCTGCACCGGCATGGCTCAGGATCTAGAAGAAATTAATGATCTGGTGGCTGAGATCATGACCTATATTCACCTAGAGGATGGTGGTCCTAGAATTATTTTCCAAAAAGTAGAAGCGAAAAAGGTTCTGCTTAACATGTGTGCTCAATATGCTAGTTTGAACCCTGAGTTAAATATTAGTGTAGACCCGTTACTCGATGATCTGATCATTGATGCGGAACCGGTACAGTTACGCCGAGCGTGCCAGAACTTAGTGGGTAATGCCATTAACTATGCCAAATCGACTGTGGTGCTGGGCTATCACTTGGATGGAGACTACTGTGTGTTAAAGGTCGAAGATGACGGTCCGGGTATTCCAGAAGCTGATTATGGCCACGTCTTTGCACCCTTTACTAGATTGGACGAAAGCCGCAATCGCAGTACCGGAGGATTTGGATTAGGCCTATCGATTGTGCGCCGTATTGCTTATTGGCATGGTGGGCGTGCGATTGCTGGTCGTAGTGAAAAATTCGGTGGGGCCAACATGATGATTCGTTTACCAGTGCATCAACCTAAAGACAGTCTTCAGGCGCCTTCAATGGATCACCCTGCCGGTCCGTCTGCTTAACCCCAACTAACGTGGCTGCAGAAGTTTCTCGCGCAGTGTCGAGAAAATCCATCATGTATTTGCTGTCAGCTTGGTCGCTGCGCACGGCCGCGTAGAGAGTGCACCAGACTCCAGCGTCGGACATCGAGACGGCGGTCACATAGCCACGGCTGCTGTATTCCTCTAAGGCCCAGTTTGGTAAAGCGCACACGCCTCTACCACTGGCAACTAACTGCATCATCATTACGGTCAGTTCGGCATGCCTTATGGTTGCAGGTTCAATTTCTGCAGGATCTAAGAATTGCACAAACACATCTAACATATCGCGATCAACGGGGTAGCAAATGAGAGTCTGGTCAGCCATATCCTCTGGCTCTATAAAATCTTTCGAGGCTAAGGCATGGTGATTGCTCACCGCTAGTACTGATTCGTAGCTGAACAAGGGAACGTAGCTTATGCCGGGTAAATTTTTGGGGTTGGCGGTGATTACAAGATCTAGTTCGCCGCTGCGCAGCGCCGGTAGGGGAGCAAAATTAAAGCCACTAGATAAATCAAGTTCCACTTCAGGCCAATCAGCACGGTAACGGTCTAAGCTGGGCATTAACCACTGAAAGCAGCTGTGGCATTCGATGGCAATATTAAGACGCCCTACGGCGCCGGCAGCCAAGCGGCTAAGTTCGCGCTCGGTATTGCGAATCTGGGGCAACAGATCGTCGGCAAGCAGCAGTAACCTTTGACCTGCAGTGGTAAATTCCACAGGCTTTGTTTTACGTATAAACAGGTCTAAATTGAGTTTATGTTCAAGGTCTTTAATTTGATGTGATAACGCTGACTGGGTCAGAAATACCTTTTCAGCGGCTTCTACAAGGCTGCCTGTTTCTCGCAGGGCTGAGAGAGTGCGTAAATGTCGAAGCTCAATCATATAACCTGCTTATAGTTGGGGTTGTAATAATAAAAACTCCATAAGAGCTTTTTGGGCATGCAATCGGTTCTCAGCCTCGTCGTAAACTACACTGCGTGGGTCGTGGAACATGTCGTGACTGATCTCTAAGCCACGGTAAGCAGGCAAGCAGTGCATGAACAGAGCCTCTGGCTGCGCCAAGTCCATTAATGCAGGGTTCACTTGGTACTTCTCAAAGGCCGTCTCGCGGGCTTTCTTTTCGTCTTCATGGCCCATAGAGGCCCAAGTGTCGGTCACTACCAAATGGCTGCCAACAACGGCGTGTTGAGGATCTTGTATTAGGTGCACCCGCTCGGCATTATCCGCCATCAACTGCGCATTAGGTAAATAGCCATCAGGGCAGGCCACATTGAGAGTGAAATTAAATTGTTTGGCGGCATTAATAAACGAATGGCACATGTTGTTACCATCACCTATCCAGGTCACAGTTTTACCGCTAATAGAGCCTCGGTGCTCAACAAAAGTTTGTATGTCGGCTAACAGTTGGCAGGGGTGGTAGTCGTCGGTAAGCGCATTAATAACGGGAACCTTGGAGTGGGCAGCGAATTCTTCCACTTGAGCGTGGGAAAACGTACGAATCATGACAATGTCGACCATGCTCGAAATAACCCTGGCACTATCTTCGATCGGTTCCCCACGGCCCAGTTGCGTATCCCGTGATGATAGAAATATAGCTTGCCCACCCTGCTGTGCCATACCTGCTTCAAATGACACCCGCGTCCTAGTCGATGACTTTTCAAAAATCATGCCTAAAACCTGATTTCGAAAAGGCTCGTAAGGGGTCTTTGAATTACGTATTTTTTTGAGTGCGATGGCGCGCTGAATGACCCAGTCGAGCTCATTTGGAGTCAAATCGAGTAAGGTTAAAAAGTGACGTGGTGACGAGTTGGGCATGAAAAGTGGCCGCCTAAACCGAGAATGATAGGGGTAATAGCCTATGCTTGCAAATATCTCAGCCAATAAAGCCTATAAATAGTGTAAATTATGGTGTTTTTTTAACCAAATAATGACTGACTAAATTGGTCGGATATGGGTATAATTGCGCCCTTGATATATGCAACGATAAATGAACGAGGCGATAATTATGGAAACCCTAACCACCATCAAAGAACAAATCGAAAGCAATGCTATTTTATTGTACATGAAAGGCACGCCTAAATTCCCTCAGTGTGGGTTTTCTTCGCAAACAGTGCAAAATCTGATGAACTGCGGTGAGCGCTTTGCATTCGTTAATATTTTAGAGCATCCAGATATTCGTGCTGAGCTGCCTAAATATGCTAACTGGCCAACCTTTCCTCAGCTTTGGATCAAGGGCGAGCTAGTCGGTGGCTGCGATATTATTACTGACTTAGCGCAATCAGGTGAGCTGGCTGAAATGATTGCTGCTGCCGCGCCTGCGACACCTGCTGAAGCAGACACTGAATAATTTATAAAACACCATTGTCGTGGAGTATCTATGAGCGTTTTAGTTGGCAAACAAGCCCCTGATTTTACCGTGCCGGCAGTATTAGGCGATGGCACGATCATTAATGACTTCAACCTTTATGAAGCCATTAAGGGCAAGTATGGTTTGGTGTTTTTCTATCCGCTCGACTTCACCTTTGTGTGTCCATCTGAGCTTATTGCACTGGACCATCGCATGGATGAGTTCAAGGCCCGTAATGTAGAAGTCATCGGGGTGTCTATCGATTCGCACCACACTCACAGTGCGTGGCGTAACACCGCCATTAACGATGGGGGTATTGGTCCAGTGAAATACACCCTAGCGGCTGACATGGCGCATGACATTTGCCGAGCTTATGACGTTGAATTAGCCGATGGCACCAAGGCCTACCGTGGTGCTTTCATTATTGATCGTGAAGGCCAAGTGCGTTCACAAATTATCAATGATCTACCGCTAGGGCGTAACATGGACGAGCTGTTGCGCTTGTTTGACGCCCTACAATTCCACGAAGAACACGGCGAAGTGTGTCCAGCGGGTTGGAATAAAGGCGATTCAGGCATCAAAGGTTCAGCTGCAGGGGTTGCTTCTTATCTGACCGACAACGCAGACAAATTATAAGTTTGGTGCTAAAAAAGCCCCGCTAGCCTTGTGTTATCGGGGCTTTTTTAGCGTATAACATACGCCATGTTGCGCCAAGGCTACTTCGACTTGCGATGTTACTCAAGTCGCGTTGGTAGACGGTACAATAAGTGGCGTTTATAAGGCCTATAATCGTCGTTGCATAACCTTATTGGGCTAGTTAAAATTACCTTCTAGCTATTTATCTCGTATCCATTAACTTAAGGCATTTTGAATGGCCCCTACTTCTGCTAAAACGAGCCCAAAAGTG
>CAWUTT010000133.1:0-3986 GCA_963925635.1 uncultured Pseudomonadales bacterium
AAGCTGAATTTGAGCCATCAATAGAAGCATTGCTAGGGCGAAAAGACCTTGATTGTCTGGTTATTGTGAGTCCTAATTTTTTGCATGCCCAGCAATTAAAGCTAATAGCCTCAATTAATCCATTACCTATTTTGGTAGAAAAACCTTTAATCACTAATCCATCCGATGCTACGCTCATACATGAGTTGAGTAAAAACTACCCTAAGCCAATTTGGGTGGCCATGGAATATCGCTATATGCCCCCTGTTGCAAAGCTGATAAGCCAAGCAAATGCTTTATCAGGTGGGGTAAAGCTTCTTACCATTAAAGAACATCGGTTTCCATTTTTAGAAAAGGTTAATGACTGGAACAGGTTCAACGAAAATTCTGGGGGTACGTTTGTTGAAAAATGTTGCCATTTTTTTGATTTAATGCGCCTCATAATGAAATCTGAGCCTGTAAGAATTATGGCATCTGCTGGACAAGCCAATAACCATTTAGACGAAAAATATAACGGGCGTACCCCTGATATTTGGGACAATGGTTATGTGATCGTAGACTTTGAGTCGGGTTCACGCGCCATGCTAGAGCTTTGTATGTTTGCAGAAGGATCAAACTATCAAGAGGAAATTTCAGTAGTGGGAACTGAGTGCAAGGTGGAGTGTTTTGTGCCAGGACCAAGTCGCTTTTGGCCTGCACATCTTGGCCCATCCCCAACCCCCAAGGTTATTGTGAGTCCAAGAGCACCCAAAGGCCCACAAGTTCTTGATATACCAGTAGACACTAAACTTCTGCAAGCTGGTGATCACAACGGGTCTACTTACTACCAACACCAAAAGTTCCAGCAAGTTGTACTGGGCAAACAACAGCCTGAAGTGACGCTAAAAGATGGTTTAATAGCCGTGCAAATGGGAATGGCCGCCCAAGAAGCTGCTTTACAATCTCGAATAATTGATTTTTCCACCCGCAAATAAACCCAACACTAGTAAATGCAGCAAAGCCACTTAAGGCCTTTCTGGAGCAGTAAACAACTGACCTAGCCCTGGGTAGGTTTAATGCAAAGTTCAGTGTATCAAGGGTTTAACTACTTTTTAAACTTTTTGGCTTTCTTAGCTTTTGCTTTTTCAGCTTTGGCCTTATCTGATTTAGAAATTTTTGGTTTTTTAGCCTTAGGTTTCTTCAAGAGACTGGGTTCTTCCTTCTTAGGGGAGAATCCAGGGAAGACTTGGCGGCTAATAGGGTTGCCTATGTAGCGTTCAATACGGCCTAGGCTAGGCCAGTCCATTGCATCAACGATAGACCACACGCTGCCTGCAGCGCCGTCACGGCCGGTTCGGCCCGCCCGATGTACATAGCTGTCTGCCTTTTCTGGCATATGCACGTTAATCACATGGCTTAGGCCCGGTAGATCGACACCACGGGCCATAACGTCTGTAGCGACCAATACTTTGGTACGACCTCGACGCATGTCTTTAATCTGCTGATTACGATCACTTTGGCGTAAATCGCCATGTAAACCGGTGCACTGTATGCCTAAGGTGCGAATGACTTTAAGCCAGGTGTCCACTTGTTTACGACTATTCACAAACACAATGGCTTGTTGCACTTCTGGCAGGCGCAACAGCGCTTTAAGTAAGTGCTCTTTATGTTGTTCGTTGTCGGCTTGATACACCGATTGGATGATTTTCTTAGCCACGTGACGGGGTGCTTCTACCGCAACTTGCACCGCATTATCTGCAAGCAGATCGTGGGCAAAGGTTTGTACCTTTTCACCTTCCAAAGTGGCAGAGAACATAGACGTTTGGTGTTCTAGAGGCAGTAGATCCGAAAGTTGATGAATGGCTTGTATAAAACCTAGATCTAGCATGCGATCGGCTTCATCAATTACGAACACGGTCACTTGAGACAAGTCCAAGGCCATGTGCTCTTCGATTTCTAATAAGCGACCAGGGGTAGCCACTAAAACGTCTATGGTTTCGGCTACCATGGCTTTTTGCATACCAAAAGGCACACCACCCACAATAAGGCAGCTCTTTAAGTGGTTGTGAGCTACCAATTGTTCCACTTGGTCATAGGTCTGGCGTGCAAGCTCACGGGTAGGGCTAAGAATCAGAACTTTAGGGGTGCCAGCGTCTTGTCTTGGCGTGTCTAAAATGTGTTGCAGGGCAGGTAATACAAAGGCTAGGGTTTTACCCGTGCCTGTGGGCGCAGATGCCAGCACGTCATGACCTTCCAACAGTGGAGGAATCGCTTGTTGCTGAATCGCTGTAGGCTGAATAAATTGATGTTCTGCAAGGGCATGAAGTAGTTCTTGATCCAGCTGTAAATCGACAAAAGACACTGTGGCATAACTCAATAAATAATCAAGCCACAAGGATACCGTATTTTGCTCACAATAGATTTAGCAATGTGGGCTCATCATTAGGCATATGCGACCCTAGGGGGCTAGTGAGTTGGCGATAGGTACCATAAATTGTGTAATAGCTTGGGTAATCTGTCGCCAATATTGAGTAAATGCTAATCTTGTAAGGTGATGCTGCTGCGATAGGTACTTTAGTGTCGCCACAATGTCGTTTTCAGATATGCGTTGATCCACAGCGCTGGGATACTGGGGCGGTTAAATAATGGTATCCTAAGGCGAACTAATGATCACCTATTGGTGAGGCAAATTCTTCATAGGACCTTGAACTTAAGTTAAAACAGAGAACAACATGTCTGCTGATTCAACCCAAGACAATGTGGTGCGTTTGCACCCAGGCGCTGGCCGCAATAAATCACGTATTCACCTGCGTGGACGTCAAGTTAATTTAGATACATTAGCGCAGTTGCGAGAGTTGATGGATGGTCAACCCATCAAACGTGACATGTTGGTTGAATACTTACACCTAATCCAAGATAACTTCGGTCATTTATCTGCAGCACACCTTGCTGCCTTAGCCCATGAGATGAACATCCCCATGGCTGAAGTGTATGAATGTGCTACCTTTTATGCACATTTTGACATCGTTAAAGAAGGTGAATCTGCACCTGCTGCAGTCACTGTGCGGGTATGCGATAGTTTGAGTTGTCAGTTGGCTGGTGCGCAGCAGTTAAAGTCTGCTCTGGAGGCTGGTACAGACCCTACTCAAGTGCGTATTCTAAGCGCCCCATGTATGGGCCGTTGTGATACTGCCCCGGTGGCCGAAGTAGGTCACCACCATGTTGATGACGCCGACGCAGGCAAGATTTTAGCGGTGATTGAAGCCAAACATTTTCACCCACATATTCCAGATTATATTGCCTATGACGCCTACGTAGCAGACGGCGGTTACGCTTTGTTAAACAAATGCCTAGCTGGAGATTACAGCTGGGAAGACATTCAAAAGGTGTTAGCTGACGCCAACCTTAAAGGCTTAGGTGGTGCGGGTTTTCCAACGCACATGAAATGGAAGTTTGTGCGCCAAGAGCCCAAGCCCCGTTACCTTGCTATTAACGGTGACGAAGGTGAACCGGGTACCTTTAAAGACCGTCTGTATTTAGAAACGGATCCTCATCGTTTTATTGAAGGTGCATTGATTAGTGCTTGGGCGGTAGAGGCCGAAGCTGCTTATATATACCTGCGCGACGAATACCCAGCTGCACTGCACATTTTGAAGGTAGAAATTGCCAAAGTAGAGGCTGCGGGTCTAGCCCCTGCTGGTGGTATCCACTTGCGCCGTGGTGCTGGTGCATATATATGTGGCGAAGAATCAGCCATGATCGAATCTTTAGAAGGTAAGCCTGGCCTTCCTCGCCATCGGCCGCCGTTTGTGGCTCAGGTGGGTTTGTTTAATCGTCCAACCTTGGTTAATAACATTGAAACCGTATTCTGGATTCGTAGCTTGGTTGATAAAGGAGCCGATTGGTTCTCCAGCCAAGGTCGCAATGGCTCCCATGGGTTGCGGAGTTTCTCAGTGTCTGGGCGGGTGAAAAACCCGGGTGTTAAGTTAGCTCCAGCAGGCATTACCATGCAGGAACTAATGGATGAA
>CAWUTT010000134.1:0-28187 GCA_963925635.1 uncultured Pseudomonadales bacterium
AAGGTTCTGGAGCTTAACATGCAGTTAATTTTAGAAAAACGCGCCCAGGCTTCTCGTTTGATGAATTTATGGTCTCCTGTATTAGCCATTTTACTGACTGTGGTGATGGGGGGGCTGATTTTTGCAGCTATGGGTAAACCGCCCTTGACCGCCTTGTATCTATATTTTATAGATCCCCTCACCAGTTGGTGGTCGGTTGAGGAAGTTTTAGTTAAAGCAGGACCTTTAGTATTAATAGGTGTCGGTTTAGCGGTTTGTTTTAAGGCCAATGTTTGGAATATTGGAGCTGAAGGCCAACTAACAGCTGGCGCGCTTATGGGTGCAATTGTGCCTATATTGTGGGGTGAGTGGCAGTCGCCATTGGCCCTTATAGTGATGCTCTTTCTAGGCGCACTAGGCGGTGCGTTATTTGCCTTTATTCCAGCGTGGTTAAAGACTCGTTTTGGAGTTAATGAAATTCTCACTAGTTTGATGTTGGTGTATATTGCTCAATTACTATTAGACTGGATGGTGCGAGGACCATGGAAGGATCCTCAAGGTTATAACTTTCCAAAATCCGTAGGGTTTGAAGGTTGGCATCTTTTACCTATGTGGGGTGATGGACGCATGCATCTGGGTTTAGTGGTGTCTTTGGTAGCTGCATTATTCCTGTTTTGGATTATGCGTCACACCCTTAAAGGGTTTGAAATTAATGTGGTTGGTAGTGCGCCTAAAGCCGGCGCATTTGCAGGTTTTTCACAGAAAAAAATGGTGTGGTTCTGTTTTGCACTTTCTGGCGGTCTTGCTGGCTTAGCAGGATTAATCGAAGTCGCAGGTCCAGTCGGCCAACTACAACCGCATATTTCCCCTAACTATGGCTTTACTGCCATAATTGTGGCCTTTTTGGGACGTTTAAATCCCATTGGCGTGATCTTTGCTGGTCTTTTGTTGGCGGTTAGTTATATCGGTGGTGAAGGGGTACAAATCGAATTAGGTATTTCTGACAAAACCACTCAAGTGTTTCAAGGTATGTTGTTATTTTTTATTTTGATGTGCGATACGTTAATTCTCTATCGGCTTAAATGGATCAGTGCTAAATCCAGCCAACCCACAACAGGTGATGCATCATGAGTCCATACGAAGCAATACTGCTTACTATTATTACGGCGTCTACGCCCTTGTTGTTAGCTGCCATTGGTGAGTTGGTTGTTGAACGCTCAGGCGTACTTAACCTGGGTATAGAGGGCATGATGGTAATGGGAGCCGTGTGTGGTTTTGCAGCTGCGCATATGACAGGGTCACCTTGGCTAGGTGTGCTGGCAGCCACCTTTGCAGGTATTGCTACCGCCTTATTATTTGGCTTGCTGACGCAAACGTTAATGACCAATCAAGTGGCAACGGGTTTATCAATTACCTTATTGGGCTTAGGTCTTTCAGGTTTGATTGGCAACTCATTTGTTGGTCTGCCTGGAGTTAAGTTAACCCATGTGTTCATTCCTTGGTTATCAGATTTGCCTTATGTAGGTCGTTTAGTATTTGGCCAAGACCCACTGGTTTATATTTCCATCGTGTTAACTGCAGGTGTGGCTTATGGCTTGAACCACACGCGTGCTGGCTTAATTATTCGTGCGGTTGGACAAAATCATCACTCTGCTCACGCTTTAGGTTATCGGGTCATTGCCGTACGCTACGCTTGCATCGCTTTTGGTGGCGCTACTTCTGGGCTTGCTGGTGCCTACTTGTCGTTGGTTTATACCCCACAATGGATAGAAAACATGACTGCTGGTCGGGGCTGGATTGCCTTGGCATTGGTGGTATTCTCTACGTGGATGCCAGGTAGGTTGGCTGCTGGAGCTTATTTGTTTGGTGGCGTATGGATTTTGGGACTCTATGCTCAAGGTATGGGTGTAGGTATACCTTCGCAGTTGTTATCTTCACTGCCGTACGTGGCGACTATTTTGGCGTTGATTATTATTTCAACTAATCGGCGTTTATCTGTGATCAATACCCCAGCCTCTTTAGGGCAGGGTTTTGTACCCGATCGTTAAGCCTTGCTTAAGGTCAATATTGTTGTAACATTTTAATAATAGATCATCATTGATGAGGAGAATGTTTTATGAATAAGTTGCTCAAAGGTGCAGCTGGCATTGCGCTGGTATCAGCACTGTCCATTTCTGCGATTGCCGCTGATAAACTCAAGGTTGGCTTTATTTACATTGGTCCCCCAGGAGACCATGGATGGACCTATCAACATGATCAAGGGCGTCTTGCTGTTGATGCCCATTTTGGTGATCAGGTAGAAACTGTTTTTGTTGAAAACGTGCCTGAAGGACCCGATGCCGAACGCACAATTACGCGCTTAGCACGCCAAGGGGCTGGCTTAATTTTCACCACTTCATTTGGTTACATGGACCCCACCTTAAATGTTGCGGCTAAGTTTCCAGATGTTAAGTTTGAACATGCCACTGGTTACCAAAGAACGGATAACGTTTCTACCTATGGTGCGCGTTTTTATGAAGGCCGTTATGTGATCGGTCAGATTGCTGCTAAGACGTCTAAATCTGGTGTGGCTGGCTACATTGGGTCCTTCCCTATTCCAGAAGTGGTGCGTGGTATTAACGCCTTCTTACTGGGTGCACAAACAGTTAACCCAGACTTTAAACTTAAAGTGGTATGGGTGAACTCATGGTTTGACCCTGGCCGTGAAGCTGATGCTGCTAAAGTATTGATTAGCCAAGGTGCCGATATCATTACTCAACACACAGACTCAACAGCCGCAGTACAAGTGGCAGAAGAGCAGGGGGTTAATGCTTTTGGTCAGGCATCTGACATGGCTGCGTTTGCACCTAACGCTTTGCTGACCTCTATTATTGATAACTGGGCTGACTATTATATTGCTCGCACACAAGCAGTAATGGATGGTTCTTGGGTGAGTACTGATACCTTTGGTGGTATGGATGCCAACATGGTTGAAATGGGCCCCTACATCAATATGCCAGCTGATGTGAAAGCCATGGCAGAAGCCACAGCCGCAGCCATTAAAGCGGGCGAGCTGCATCCCTTCGCTGGACCTGTTTATAAGCAGGATGGTTCATTAGCCGCAGCTGAAGGCGAGATCGTTGATCTTGGCAGTTTGCTGGGAATGGATTGGTATGTGCAGGGTGTTGACGACCAACTTTAAGCTTAATGCTTGATAAGCATTGGAGCTAGCTGCATGCTATCTAACTGTAAAAAACCCGCTTGAAGCGGGTTTTTTTAGGTCTATTTCTTAAGTTTTGTAACGTTTACAAAAAGGCTTAATCGCTGGCCTGGTTGAAGGTACTTTTTAAGAGCACGATTCCATTTTTTAATGTCCTTAACGGTGACACTAAAGCGCTGGGCGATGGCAGACAGGTTGTCGCCAGAGCGCACTTTATAAGTGACTTTTTTAACCACCCTACGTTTCGGTTGAGCCAGTTTGTTAGTGCTGCTGCGTGGCCATATGCTGAGCTTGTCGCCTATCTGTAGTACAGATCTAGTGCGGAGCTTATTCCAGCTAGCAATCTGTTTAATGCTGATTTTATACTTTTTAGCGATCTTCCACAGGCTATCACCACTTTTAACCGTGTGTTCAATGCGTTGGCTGGCTTGGTTCTGAGTGATCTGCTGTTGTCTGTTAATAACCCGCTGCGCAGCACTTAGGGTATAAGCCGCCGCATCCTTACTAGCAATAGGAATCATCAGGGTTTTACCCGTTCTAATCATATTGCTCTTGATATTGTTGATGGTACGGATTAAATCAACACTCACATGAAAACGGTTAGCTATTTTTCCTAAGCTATCACCTGCGACTATTTTATACCTTTCCCAAGTCACTCTTTTACTGGGCGGAAGCTCTAAAAGGCTGGCTTTAAAGCGGTCAATGTGAGCGATAGGAATAAGCAGGCGGTGAGGGCCTTGAGGGTCTGTTGCCCACTGATTAAATGCTGGGTTTAGGCGGTACATTTCATCGGTGGTGATGTTGGCCATTTCGGCGGCTTGAGCCAAATCGATCTGGGAGCCAACGTCGATAGACTCAAAGTAGACTTCATCATCGATACTATACAAGGTATCAGTGCCTGCCCGTTCTGCCACAACACGCGCAACGGCCAATAACTTGGGCACATAATTCATGGTCTCCCGAGGGAGCTTTAAGGACCAAAAGTCAGTGGGCTTTCCGGCCTTTTTATTGCGTTTAATGGCCTTCATTACTGTGCCTTGGCCACCATTGTATGAGGCAATGGCAAGTAACCAGTCACCGTCAAACATTTTATGTAATTGTAGTAAGTATGCATGGGCGGCATTAGTGGAGGCTATGATATCTCTGCGTTCGTCAATCCACCAGTTTTGTTTTAGGCCAAATCCACGACCTGTAGCAGGAATAAATTGCCAAGCGCCCGAGGCCCGTCCTGAAGAATAGGCAAAGGGGTCAAAACCGCTTTCAATAATGGGTAGTAGGGCAATTTCAGCCGGTATCGACTGATCTAAAGTGGCATGGAGAATGAAGTGGTAATAACGGCTGGCTCGAGTGGTGACTCGGTGCATGAGTTCTGGATGTTTGTTGTACCAATTATACTGTTGGTCAATACGAGCGTTGTCAATACGGTCTAAGCCATAGTTTGCTACGGTCATTTGCCAAAGGTCAAGTTCTGGCGCGGGTTCTGGAATGGCTACAGTGATACTGGGTGCAGTCACAGGTTTGGGTTTTTGTTTGACTTTTTGCTGCGCCTCTGCAAGTAATTCTGCAGCGGCTAACGTGCTCGCATCTGAGTCGAGTTCAGACCAGCCCAAATGATTGTCATTGGCAATGTCTTTGGCGATATCTTGAGCAGACTGAAACCCATTGGTTTTTGAATTATAAGCCACTAAAACAGCTGCTGGATTTTCTGTGGCGGTTTCTACTAGGTCATTATTATCAGCTTCATCAACATCAGTAACGTCAGCAACAACAATATCAGCAACTACTGCGGTGTTTAATGTATTGGTCGGGTCAGAACTGGATGATTTAGGTTGTAACTGAGTCGTTTGGCAGGCGCTTAGAAGCAACACTGCGGTCATCAAAAAGACAGCCTTAAGCGAGCGTTGAGCAGTTAGATGTAAATAAAATTTTGTCAAAGCAATAGTCACAATTTAAATATGTAGAGGTCGACGATTTTAGCAGGCTAGGTGCGTAGGTCAATGTCTAAACCTAAGACTGGCGGAGTTCTGTAGTTTTTTGTCGTTAATAACCCTAAAAACTGTTCTTCCACTCCCTAAGGGCTGCAAAAACTTCATCTGCACTGGCTAACACTTGGCCTTTATAGCGCTCGGCGCTGGCAATAACAGCCTTATCATGGGTGCGAACAAAAGGATTAATGGCTGATTCTTGAAGCAAACGCGTAGGCAATGTCACTTCATTTTGTTCACGAATCTCTTGGCACATCTGCTGGGCTAATTTCAATGACTCGTTATTACCATCAACTGCCATGGCAAATTTTAAGTTGGCTAAGCTATATTCATGGGTTGGATAGGCCTTGGTCATCGCTGGCAGAGCCATGAGTTTACTCAGCGAATGGTGCATCTGTGGCGCAGTGCCTTCAAACACTCGACCGCAGCCAGCCAAAAACAAAGTGTCTCCACAAAATAACAGGCCTTGTTGCTCATTATAATAGGCTATGTGGTCTAGGGTGTGGCCAGGAATTTCTATGATGGTGAAGTGAGCACCTAACACATCGACGTCATCGCCTTCTTTAACACTGTGGGTAAGCCCTCGATAAGGGCTATTATTTGGCCCATGGACCGCTAAATCCCCAAAATGATCGACAAGGGCGGCAATTCCACCTGTGTGATCCGCATGATGATGGGTTACCAATATCGCCACCAGCTTTTTTTGTATTTTTAAAGCATGCTCAATAACCACCTGAGCGTCTCCGGGATCAACCACCATAAAAACGTCAGACTGTGGCTCCTCGATACACCAAATATAGTTATCCTCAAAGGCGGGTAATGGCGTTATGACTAGGTTTGAAGCTGTGGTGTGCATGGTATGGTCTTTTTAAAGCTGAATTTCTATGAGTTAGAGTAGCTGCGCTAGTTAAATTACGCAAGCAAGCCTTGTGAGAATGACTTATTATGCAGCATGACTGAACAAACTCACCTACAATCTTATCAATTTGAAGAACAACAGTTCGCGACTTGGTTAGCGACTAAAAAAGGGGCCTCATTTATGGCTCAAGAACAGCAACAATTGGCATTATTAATGCCCCGTGCGTTTGGGCACTATAGCGTTTATGTGGGTGTTAATGCCAAACTAAGTTCTGCTTTAGTAAGCCCCATAAAAAATGCCATGGCCTTAACCGCAAACCCCTTACTGGGTGCTGATGCAGTAATGGACCCACAACAGTTGCCATTAGCGAGTCAAGCCATAGATTTGGTGGTTCTTCAGCACGTATTGGATATGAGCGACAACCCTCACCAAACCCTTCGAGAAGCTGCACGGGTTATTAATTCCGGTGGTCGTGTCGTCATTACTGGATTTAATCCTTATAGCCTTTGGGGCTTTTGGCGTCACCTTAGGTTAAAGCGAGGCGTCCCTTGGCGGGCCAACTTTATTGCCCAGGGTCGGCTTAAAGACTGGCTTACATTGCTTAGCTTTGGTGACTTTGATATTAAGCCTGTATATGATTGCTCGCCCGCTAAATGGAAGACCAAGCCTTGGCTGTCGTGTTTTGTAAACCCTTTGGGCGCAGGCTATGTCTTATCAGCGGTTAAACAAGAAACTCGGGTGCATTTACTCAAAACGCATTGGCGCAATAGGATGATTAAGCCAAGCTTTGGTTTGGCTGGAGCCACACGTCAACCTAGCCCTAATAAACAACCTTTGGAGACCAGTTGATTGACTAGAGATCACATTGAATTATTTACCGATGGTGCCTGCAAAGGTAACCCAGGCCCGGGTGGATGGGGCGTTTTGATGCGTTTTAAAGAGCAAGAAAAACGCTTATATGGTGGGGAACCATTGACCACCAATAATCGCATGGAGCTAATGGCGGCCATTAAGGGGTTAGAGGCCTTAACGCGGCCATGTAAGGTCGATTTAACCACTGACTCTCAGTATGTGCGCAAAGGCATTACCGAATGGATTTTTAATTGGCGCAAAAATAACTGGCGTACGGCAGCTAAAAAACCGGTCAAAAATGCAGACCTCTGGCAAATGTTAGATCTTGCTGTGCAAGGGCATGAAGTAGAGTGGCATTGGGTTAAGGGGCATAGCGGTCATGCCGAAAACGAAATTGCTGATGATCTCGCCAACCTAGGCGCAGCGCAACAGACTGCATAACTTCTACAGGACTATATTGTGCGTTTAATAGTATTAGATACAGAAACAACAGGATTAGAACCCAAGCAGGGGCACCGACTGATTGAGGTGGGTGCCTTGGAAATGGTGAATAGGCGCCTCACTGGCAAAAGTTTTCATGAATACGTTCATCCCGAGCGAGATATACCCATGGAAGCCCAAGCTGTGCATGGCATTACTGAGGAGTTCCTGCAAGACAAACCATTATTTTCGGCCATCGCAGATGACTTTATTGAGTTTATTCGAGGTGCTGAGTTAATTATTCACAATGCCCCATTTGACCTTGGATTCTTAGACAATGAATTAGCCCTTGTGGCTAAAAAGGTGGGTCGTCGTTTTCCAAAAATTGCAGATATTTGCACCATTACCGATTCCTTAAAACTGGCCCGACAAAAACACCCAGGGCAGAAGAACAATCTAGACGCACTTTGTCGTCGATACGGCATTAATAATGGGCACCGACAATTACATGGGGCGTTATTAGATTCTGAGATTTTAGCCGACGTCTACCTCGGCATGACGGGTGGACAAACTGATTTGATGTTGGCGACACAAGCCCCCTCTGCTAGGGAAGGAGTCTCTACAGACAGCAGTAAAACAATGAGTTTAGCTGCCTATAATCTGCCTGTAATTGGGGCCACTGATGAAGAACTTAAAGCTCATCACGCTAAACTTGAAACAGTGGCTAAGGCCTCTGGTCATGAATCTCTGTGGTGACAGTTGCAGTCAAGGTCTGGGTCTGGACTAGGCAGTTATGTACCCATTTTGAATAATTGGCTTAAGCGTGTGCCTAGCATGACGTCGCCTTCTGCCTGCAAACGGCCTCCCATAAATGCAGCCATACCATCTAATTCGCCGGTCACTATTTCCGTCAGTGTTGCGGCATCCATCGACATGGTGATCTCAGGGTCTTCATGATTACCTATTGCGGCAGCGCACTTGGCCTCGTCGATGGTGATATAGAAATCCTCATCGTCTGTAATACAAAATTGGAATGTTGCTTGTAAATCTTCAGCTTCGTCTGCGATAAAAGCTGACTGCATTTGTTGCATAATTTGGGCGACTTCCATGTGGAAATTCCTTATGGTTAATTTTCATGGCTGATTTTATAAGTTTTTTTAAATAAAATCAAACGCCCGTTTGAATTGCTGCTTTGGTTAATGTTTAGTTGTGGTTTTATCGCTGACTAGACTAGAATAGGCCGCTATTGCTTAGTGTAACTAAGAACCACATTTGGAGATTTTAGTGTTAGATTTTTTGTACGACTATGGACTGTTTTTAGCGAAAGTCATTACTTTTTGTGTGGCCGCTATTGTGGTCATTGGATTTTTGGTGATGGCAGGACAAAACCGACGACAACATAGCAAGGCCGGGCACATTGAGGTTCGTAACCTAAATGAAGAGTTGGAAGACATGACCGATACTCTGGATCATGCCATGATGGATAAGTTTCAATTTAAACAGTTACGTAAGGCTCAGGAAAAGGCCGATAAACTCCAAACTAAACAAGACAAGGCTGAAGCAAAAAAACAGGCCAAACTAATTAAGGCTGAAGGTTCGGCAGCAGCTAGCGAAGATGAAGCGATGCCAGCTGCTAAAAAACGCACCTTTGTTATCGATTTTGATGGTGACGTTAAGGCCAGTGCGGTCGAGTTCTTGCGCCATGAGATCACTGCCATCATTTCGGTGGCTAAAGTCACCGATGAAATTATTATGCGCCTCGATTCAAGTGGCGGTATGGTGCATACCTACGGTTTGGCAGCATCACAATTAGGCCGTATTAACAGCGCCAATATTCCCCTAACCATATGCGTAGACGAGGTCGCTGCGAGTGGTGGCTATATGATGGCCTGTATGGCCAATCACATTACCGCTGCACCTTTCGCTTTAGTGGGTTCTATCGGCGTAGTAGCAGAAGTTCCTAACGTCCACAGGTTGCTTAAAAAACACTCTATTGATGTTGAGGTTTTGACCGCTGGTGAACATAAGCGCAGCCTTACTATAATGGGTGAAAATACTCGCAAAGGGCGTGATAAGTTTGTTGAAGACTTGCAGCAAACCCATGGTTTATTTAAAGCTTGGGTTAAGCAACAGCGGCCGCAACTCGATCTTGATCAAGTGGCTAACGGAGACGTTTGGTACGGTCAGCAAGCCATAGATATGGGCCTTGTTGATGCCGTTGGTACCTCTGATGAGGTATTACAAGAAGCGGTAAAACAAAGCGATGTATTGCTCATAGAGTACGTGGCTAAAAAAACCATAGGAGAGAAGTTTGGCATTGCAGCTGCCGCTAGCTTAACCTTATTCGGTAGCCGCATGTGGTCAAAAGTACGACGTCAGTCAATCACTCACTAATCTCTAAAGGAGCGATACCATGCAGCCTTTTTCAAGTCTCTGTAAGCCATTGTCACCGGTTTTTTTAACGCCAAACACTATGCCAGTGCGCATTGGTTTAGTAGTCTTGGCGACTGATATGGTGCTTGAAGTGGAATGGCGTGAGCTCTTTTCTGGGTTGCCAATCGAAATTCTAGTAGCGCGTATCGCCTGTGCAGCTGAAGTGACGCCAACTGCTTTATTAACCATGGCACAACAAATAGGTGAATGTGCCAGTTTAATCTTGCCTGACGTGACCTTAGATGCAATGGCCTATGGGTGTACGTCTGGCACTCTAGTCATTGGTGAACAAAAGGTACATGAATTACTTCAGCAAGGGCATTCTCAGCAAATTACGAGTAATCCATTTAGTGCCATTAAGGCGGCATTAGCCTACATTAACGCCAAAAATATAGTGGTATTGTCGCCCTATTTAGGCTCAGTCAATGAGCCATTTTATCAAGCACTCTCCAATGTGGGTTACCATGTGATGGCTTGGGGTAGTCTAGACTTAACCCTTGATCGTGATATTGGTTCTATGAACCCTGAACATTTGCCCATTTTAATCGAGCAGTTATTTGATGGGCTTGAACAAACCCCTGACGCTGTGTTTATTTCGTGCACTAACTTTAAAGCATTAGCTAAGTTAGATGAGTTAGAACAACGTTATGGCTGTTATTTTATATCAAGTAATCAAGTTATGGCTTGGCATCTTTTACATCAGCTTAATATGACCCTACCCGAGGCTAACACTGGACGTTTGCTGAATTCTTGGTAGAGGTGTGTTGGGTGGGTTATGGTGGCTAGCTATAGGTCACCACTATAGGTATCCGTTATAGGTTACCATTATAGGCAACCAAAGTGTGGCAGTGATCACTGTGCTTGGAGTACCGCCGCCAGTTAATATTTTGTTAGATCTAGGCAACTTGAAGCAAGTCTTATCACTAAAAACATCCATGCTTCGGTTGTCAAAGCCCGTATTGAGCTCCAACCACCGTTCCCTAGTTGCAGTCACACTTCTCTAATTCTAGCCATTACTTGTTAATTCTCTGTACCAGCGATTGATACGAGTTCATAGGGCATGCTCTTGGGGACATGATGATTGATGTGTCTGCGCAATAGTCTGTTGCTTTCAGCGTCGTCTATTGCGCCTTTGGCGTGTACAATAAAGGTCACTTATTGCCACCAAGGATTGGACTGCTTTGCGCTCTCTCACCCAATTAGCTGATTTTCGTCAACCATTGCTGGCGGCGCAAGATGCAGGCCATCGTTTAATGTTGGTGTTGGCTATGGAAGAGGAAAAAGGCATGGGGCTAGCTCAACAACTGAGTCATTTAAGTCGCTCGTGTTTATGGGTCGATGTATTAAAGCAGCATCAAACGTTGGTCATTGACCATCAATACATCAGTGCGACCCAAGCTAGTCAACATTTAGGCACGTCTCATCAGTCTCTAGTCTACAATGCCCATAGAGGCTTTAACGCGAGTAGTTTATGCGCGGTTAGTGGCACCCTTAGAGGGGGTGGCGTATTAATTTTATTGACCCCTCCCAAGTCTCAATGGCATGCTAACTTTGATACGCAGCTAAAAGCCTATGGGCAATCAGCAAACCATGCCCATTCGTACTTTATTCAATGGTGGCAGCAACAGTGGCAACATCATGCTGCGGTGTATGTGTTAGACGAGCTATTGCATGAAGCCCAGTCTCAAGCCGAGTCTCAAGCCCAGTCTCAAGTAAACCACCCCAACTGGACGCCGGTACCTCAACTACCGAACCTTTCCCAGCTGCTGCAAGCAACGGAAGCGCAACAACACATAGTTAACCAATTAGTCACAGCGTATCATCAGCAATCAAACGTGGTTTTCACTCTTGACGCACCACGGGGTCGGGGAAAATCTGCCTGTTTGGGATGGTTGATTAAAGCCATTGCCGAGAATGCCCAACATGGGCCAGTGGTGGTCACCGCCCCTAGCAAGAAAGCCCTTGGAACCATGCTGCATACGGCTACTGCATCATCGATCAACTTTTACGCTTTAGATGCACTGTTAAATTCAACGCCGCAAGCTGGCATGTTGATTGTTGATGAAGCGGCGTCTATCCCTTTGTCACAACTTATTAAACTGATTAATCATTATCCATTAGTGGTTTTATCCTCCACCCAAGACGGTTACGAGGGCAGCGGTCAAGGTTATCGTTTGAAACTACCTCAGATGATTAACACCCTAGGTAAAAATAGTAAGGCAATGACGCTCAATGAACCTATGCGCTGGCAGGCCAATGATCCCTTGGAAGAGTTTATTCGCAGTAGTTTTTTGTGTGATGTGCACATACCCGAACCAGCTCTTGAGCGCATGCCAGATGCGCAAGGACCGCTTACTTATAGTCTGCTAACGGGAGCAAGTCTAGCCAAAAACCATGATTTACTTAGGCAGGTGTACCCGTTACTCAGGCTAGCCCATTATCAAACGACGCCCCAAGACTTGCGGCTATTATTAGATCACCCACAACACAAAATTCATTTGTGCTTTAGGGATGATGTGCTTGTGGGTATAGCATGGGTTGCACAAGAGGGCGGTTTAAAGCCATGTTTAGCCCAGCAAATTGGCTTGGGCGAGCGTCGTATTCAAGGCCATTTGTTGGCCCAGATATTGGCCCAGCAAGCAGGCTTTCCCATTGCTTGTGAACTGATTAGTTGGCGTGTTCAGCGCCTTGTCGTGTCTCCATTACTGCAGGGCCAAGGCATTGGTTCATCGCTAGTGCAGCATGTTTACGGTTTAGCAAAGGCTACACAGGTAGATTTTGTCGGCGCAAGCTTTTCTGCGAGCACCGATAGCCTGCGCTTTTGGCAGCGTAACCATTTTCAACCTGCATGGCTGGGTTTACGTGCAGATACGGCAACAGGCCTTAATAGTGTGCAGGTGATGCAAGCTATTAGCTTAGAGGCTAAACAATTAGCCCAACGCTTAAGTTGTCATTTGCGAGATTATTTAGCCTTTGGTCAACACCTATGGTTTGCTGCAGTAGATGCGCAGACTTGGCAACATCTAGCGGCGGCAGCCCCCTCAGCTACAGCTACAATGCTCGATTTCCAACAACAGCAACGTTTACTGAGTCTGCTGGCAAAAGGACATGCAGGGTTTAGCGGTCCATTGTATTTATTGTATCAACAATTGCATGATCAGAAGCACCAGCAAATGGTGATTTATGCAGCGCAACATAATACCCACAGGGGTTTACAGCGAGGTGTCAGGCAACTGGCATTGTCATTGATCACATCAACTGATGAACAATGATGCGCAGCACATTGTGTATAAACTGGGTATACTCTAATCATTGTCAATCTGTCTGATCTATTCATGAGCACAGTTAAACTTACCCAATATAGCCACGGTGCCGGTTGTGGTTGTAAAATTTCCCCCCAAGTACTGGATACCATGCTGCAATCGCAGTTGCCAAAATTCTCTCACCCCAATTTAATTGTGGGTAACGAAACGCGAGACGATGCAGCCGTTTTTGATTTAGGTGATGGCACAGGCATTATCAGTACCACAGATTTTTTTATGCCAATCGTGGATGATCCCTTTGATTTTGGCCGGGTAGCGGCCACTAACGCCATTAGTGATGTCTATGCTATGGGAGGGCTACCACTGATGGCTATTGCCATCTTAGGCTGGCCTGTGGATAAATTGGCTCCAGAAATAGCCGCGATGGTCATCGATGGGGCCCGTTCTGTGTGTGCTAGTGCAAATATCTGCCTTGCAGGGGGGCATAGTATAGATGCACCAGAACCGATCTTTGGCTTAGCGGTGACCGGAAGAGTGGCATTAGCGCATTTGCAACGCAATGACCAAGCTCAAGCGGGTGATCGGATTATGCTCACCAAACCCTTAGGTGTAGGCATCTTAACTACGGCTGAAAAGCGCGGCATGTTGCGGCCCAAAGACGTTAATTTAGCGCGTGATAACATGATAAAGCTCAATGACTTAGGGGCTAAGTTGGCGCCTTTAGAAGGGGTGCATGCTATGACGGATGTGACGGGTTTTGGGCTCATGGGGCATCTATTAGAAGTTTGCGAGGGTAGTCAATTACAGGCCTATGTTGAATTTGACAAAATCCCCTTATTAACGGACTTACAATATTACCTAGACCAAGGTTGTGTACCAGGCGGGAGTGGCAGGAATTTTGATAGCTATGGCCATAAACTGGGCGCCATGAGTGCAGACCAGCTCAATATTCTTTGTGATCCGCAAACCAGTGGTGGCCTATTGGTTGCAGTGGCCCAAGATCAAGTTGCTGAGGCTGAACAAATGTGTCGTAGTGCCGAGCAAGAGTGTGTGTGGATTGGACACTTATCAGCTCCAGAGGCAAGCCAAGAACACTGGATTGAGGTGGTTTAGAGTGCCACTTAAAACCCTCATATCACAGATGCCTAATCCTATTAAAGCAGCTCAATTTGATGATTTATTATTGCATCAACGCCCAATGTTTGATGTGCGTGCACCGATAGAGTTTGACAAGGGGGCGTTTCCAAACGTCGTCAACCTGCCCTTAATGAACGACGACGAACGCCAACAAGTCGGGACCTGTTACAAACTCAAAGGCCAAGAAGCAGCCATGGCCTTAGGTCAGCAATTAGTCAATGGTGAGACCAAGGCTAAACGCGTTGAAAAGTGGCAAGCGTTTGCCACTGATCATCCAGATGCGGTGTTATTTTGTTTTCGTGGTGGGCTGCGTTCTCAAATAAGCCAGCAATGGTTGGCAGAGGCTGGTATCGCCATTCCGTTTGTGGAGGGAGGTTATAAGGCCCTTCGTACGCATTTGATAGAGCGTTTAGATGACCTAGTGGATCAACTGCCTGCGTTTGTCCTTAGCGGTCGCACTGGCACAGGTAAGACTGAGATTTTACCGCAGTTTGAACGCACCATCGATTTAGAGGGCATCGCCAAACACCGTGGCTCCAGTTTTGGTAAATACATTGAAGATCAACCCAGCCAAATTAACTTTGAGAACAATTTAGCCATTGCCCTAATACAGTTAAGGCACACTAATCTTGATGCTGTAGTTTACGAAGACGAAAGCCGCCTAGTGGGTTGTCGCTTACTGCCACTAAGTCTTCAAGCTAAACTAAAAAATTCGCCTATAATGGTATTAAAGGACGACTTTGACGCTCGGGTTGAGCGAATTTTTGGAGAGTACGTCGGGAAGGCGGTTAACGCATGGGAACAAGAGCTTGTGGACCCAAGAGAGGCCTTTTTAGCCTTTGGTGACAGCCTGTTACAGAGCCTACACCGGATCCGAAAGCGTTTGGGCAGTGAAGCCCATGCGCACCTTGTTAAGTTGCTTGAAAAAGCCTTAGAGCAGCAATCTAAGTACGACAATCTGCTGCACCATAAACATTGGATTGCCTATTTACTCATTCATTATTACGACCCTATGTATGACTATCAATTGTCTCTTAAACAGGACCGAGTAGTAATGCAGGGTACTTCAAGTGAATTGGTGACTTGGTATAAAACTAACCACTAGTTACCCCATTAATAAACTGTAAGGACATCAATATCATGAAATCTAGAGCCGCTGTTGCCTTAGCCAAGGGCCAACCATTAACCATAGCAGACATCGATGTAGAAGGCCCCAAAGCCGGTGAGGTGCTGGTGCGTATGGTGGCAACAGGGGTTTGTCATACGGATGCTTTTACCCTATCTGGCAACGACCCTGAAGGTATCTTTCCTGCGGTATTAGGCCACGAAGGAGGTGGGGTCGTTGAAGAAATAGGTGCAGGCGTGACTCATTTAGCGGTTGGCGATCATGTGATCCCGTTGTATACGCCTGAATGTGGTCAGTGTAAATTTTGTTTATCGGGTAAAACTAACCTTTGCCAAGCCATCCGTGGCACTCAAGGCCAAGGCTTAATGCCAGATGGTAGTAGCCGTTTTTCCCTAGACGGTAAAACTTTGTTTCATTACATGGGTACCTCTACATTTTCTGAATACACAGTAGTGCCTGAAATTGCTTTAGCCAAGGTTAACAAAGCAGCGCCATTAGATAAGGTGTGTTTGTTAGGTTGCGGCATTACTACAGGTATTGGGGCCGTGCTTAATACTGCCAAAGTACAAGCTGGAGATTCTGTGGCTATCTTTGGCATGGGTGGTATTGGCTTAAGTGCAGTGCAAGGTGCAGTAATGGCCGGGGCCAGTCGTATCATCGTTATAGATATTAACGAGGATAAGTTTGAAATGGCAAAAATGTTGGGCGCCACAGATTGCATTAATCCTAAAAACTACTCAGATCCTATTCAAGATGTGATTGTCGATTTAACAGACGGTGGTGTAGACTTCTCCTTTGAATGCATTGGCAATGTCGATGTGATGCGTTCAGCTTTAGAATGTTGCCATAAGGGATGGGGCGAGTCTGTTATTATTGGTGTGGCGGGTGCAGGCCAAGAAATTACCACTCGACCCTTTCAGTTAGTGACGGGGCGGGTCTGGCGCGGTACGGCGTTTGGTGGTGTTAAAGGACGCAGCCAATTGCCCGATTATGTAGAGCGTTACATGGCCGGTGAGATAAAAATTGATCCCATGGTCACTCATACTATGGGCCTAGATGACATCAATAAAGCCTTTGACCTAATGCACAGTGGCGAAAGCATCCGTTCGGTTATCATTTTTTAGGAACTACTGGTATGTCTTTAACTCAACTTTCAGAAGTCAAAGTAAGTGGTGGACGCTTGTTGCGGGTGGAGCACCTGTCTAGTGTATGCCAAGGCACAATGACCTTTGCCATCTTTTTACCACCACAAGCACAGATGGGGCCACAAACAGCTAAGGTGCCTGCCTTGTATTGGCTGTCAGGGCTTACTTGTAACGACGAGAACTTCAGCCAAAAAGCAGGTGCCTTTGCCGTCGCCGCCGAATTGGGCATGGCGATTATTATGCCCGACACCAGCCCTCGTAGGGCTGGTGTCGAAGGCGAAGACCAGGCCTATGACTTAGGTATAGGCGCAGGCTTTTACGTTAACGCTACCCAAGCACCCTGGTCAACAGCCTACAATATGTACAGCTATGTGACTGATGAACTGCCAAGCCTCATTCAAAGCCATTATGCGGTGAATGAGAGGGCGTCTATTAGTGGCCATTCGATGGGCGGTCATGGGGCCTTGATCTGTGCCCTAAAAAATCCAGGTAAGTACGCATCAGTGTCGGCTTTTGCACCCATTACATCACCCTCACAATGCGCATGGGGCCAAAAGGGATTTACTGCCTATTTGGGTAGTGATGAGTCCAGTTGGGGTGCATGGGATGCTAATCAATTGGTACAAACAAACCATGCAGCAGGGCTCGCACCGCAAGCCTTGTTGATTGATCAAGGCACCAGTGATCCGTTTTATGCAGACCAACTCAAACCCAGTGTATTTAATACTACCTGTGCCAACATAACATACCCACTAGACTATCGGGAGCGTGAAGGTTACGACCACAGCTATTATTACATTAGCAGTTTTATCAACGAGCACCTGCGCTATCATGCAGTATATCTTGGCTTAAAGGCATAAATAATGACATCAACAAAACGTCACAGTCGACATGGGCACATGGCTAGGGTCTCCAAGTTAGCGCTGGGAGATAAGGCCTTACCCGTGCGCTTTATGTACAAAACCATACCAGAGCATAGCAATGATACGGGCTGGCGCTTGTTTACTGGTTATGAAACGGCGGAATTTTTAGCAGAATTTTCTAATCTAGAACCTTTTCCATTAGCGCCTATGTGTGAAGCTGATTCAAGTTTAGATGCGCTACTAGACCAAAACGCAGGTAGCGTCTGGGAACGACCCCCAGAACAAGCATGGCAGCAAGTGCACGACTTCGAAATTCCGGTGGAAGAAGTCGATGTTGCAGTTAGTTAATGCTGCTTAATAGCCAGCAATTTAATGCCAGTGGTCGCTATCCTTTGGTGGTATTACATGGTTTATTTGGGGCTCAAGATAACTGGCGCAGTCAAGCATTAGCCTGGGCCCTTGATCGTCGAGTGATTACTTTGGACTTGCGGAATCATGGTCTATCTGCGCATCATTCTTTCATGGATTATGCTGCCATGGCTGCGGACGTGTGCCATACTTTAGATGAGTTAAAGTTAGAAGAAGTCGACTTACTAGGCCATTCTATGGGTGGTAAAGTGGCCATGCAGTTGGCCTTGAATCAACCACAACGCCTGCGCAGTTTGCTGGTTGCTGATATTGCACCAGTGGCTTACGAAGCCCATCACCAGACCATTTTGGCAGGCCTCAAAAGCATTGATCTAGCCACCTTAAAGTCGCGCCAACAGGCCTTAGAGCAGCTGCTTCAGTTCGAACCTGATGTGAGAGTGTGTCAATTTTTACTCAAAAGTCTCTATAGAGACGCCACCGGTGCCTTTGCTTTACGCTATAATCTTCAAGCCATTGCAGAACACTATCCAGCAATCAGCGCTGCACCTGCAGCGCTGATTGGAGTATCGAGCTATGTGGGTCCAACACTTGTGATTAAGGGCGCCAATTCGAATTTTATACTGCCACAGCATAAAGCCACTTTCGATACTATACTGCCCCACACCCAGCTAAAGATTATGGCTGGCTGCGGTCATTGGTTGCATGCAGAGAAGCCAGAGCTATTTTGCCGGTTGGTGTCACGCTTTTTGGATCAACTGCCTTAGTATATGCGCATTTTATTGCTCTCAGCTTACGATGCCCAAAGCCATAAATATTGGCGGCAAGGCCTAGTCGCGCAGTTCCCAGAGCATGATTGGACCCAGCTAGTCTTGCCAGGCCGCTATTTTAGTTGGCGCATTCGTGGAAACAGTATGCAATGGGCTTTAGGCGAAAGAGCCACTTTAGACCAGCCTTATGATCTAGTGATCGCTACATCCATGGTGGACTTAGCCTCCCTAAAAGGCTTTGTGCCTAACCTGGCCAAGATACCGTCGATGCTTTACTTTCACGAAAATCAATTTATTTACCCACCTAGTCAGGCCAATAAAAACCATCATTTAGACCCTAAGATGGTGACCTTATATGCCGCTATCGCAGCTGATAAGTTGGTGTTTAACAGCCTATATAACCAGCAAAGTTTTATCGCTGGGGTGAAACAATTGCTCAATCAATTACCAGAAAAGTTGCCCCTAGACCTAGCCCATTTGTTAAGCAATAAAAGTCTGGTGTTGCCAGTACCTCTGCAACCGTTAAGCGCCGTAAATATAGCCCACCCTGAGACTAAAGATGGCCTTACCTTATGGCCTAAAAGAGAGCACACTTCGTCTTTACGATTGATTTGGGCCGCACGCTGGGAATACGATAAAGGTCCACAACAACTACAGGCTATATTGCGGCAATTGAACAGTAGGCAAGTCGACTTTAAATTGTGCTTGCTGGGACAGTCATTCCGCCAACAACCGGTTGAGTTTGAACAAATAAAAGCTGAATTTAATAGTCAGCTAGTGCAGTTTGGTTATGTAACATCTCGCCAGCAATACCTAAGCTGGTTGGTGGGAGGCGACATGATACTGTCTACTGCGTTACATGAGTTCCAAGGCTTGGCGGTGCAAGAAGCAGTGCAGTTGGGCTGCACTCCCGTGCTACCAAACCGGCTGGTTTATCCTCAAATGTTTGGTTCAGACTATGTTTATGAATCGTCGCCACAAGCACATGAAATGGAAGCCTTAGCCGCTACTGACTTGATCCAGGCCTTAGCACTTAAACGACAGCAGGGGCAGGCTATGCAAGCATTTGTTGATCACCTAACATGGCCCAAGATGAAGGCCAAATATCAACAGTTACTGAACAGCCTAGTGCCTAGTGATAATTAAGTTAAGCTAAGTTAAGTTACGTTAAGTTAAGCCATAGCCAGTATTACTTTGATAACCGCTTGACTAATATGGTGATCTTTAGCAACCACATAAAGACGTTTAATTTAACTTACTAGGAAGTCCCTAGGGCTATAAAACAAATGAGATTACGGTTCACAAACGAGGGCCGAAGCGTGATAAAATAAGCCCTTAGAAGGATCGACTAATCGCTATTGAGTCCAAAAAAAATATGACCCGTGCCAAAAAGAAAATGCCTGCCGTAGCGGGTGTTACCTTTAATCCCAACAAGAAAAAAGCCACCGTAGCTAAAAGCTTTTCGCCATCTAGTTATCAAACGCGCAAGCAAAAAGGTTTAGCTACAAAAAAGAAACAAAAGTCTGTATTTCAGCAACACCAAGACGAGAGCTAACTGATGCAAAATATCATCACCTACATGACCACCTTAGTAGCCGATCAAGGCTGGAATATGTTGGCTTTAGGATGGTTTATTATTGCTGTGCGCGGTTATCAAACCTACGCCATAGGGGCTTCCAAGCGCAAAGATTCATTGGCAGGAGTGCTGCACGCTTATCGCCAGCGCTGGATGATCCGCATGATTGGTCGCGACATGCGTATGGCGGATATTGGTGCGGTGGCTAATTTAGAGCGTTACGTGACCTTATTTGCGTCATCTAGTCTGTTAGTCTTAGCTGGTTTAGTGACCTTGGTCGGTTACACTGATGATGTAGTGCATATTGGCCGAGGCATTCCTTTTTTACCTCCTCAGTCATCCTTAGAGTGGCAGTTCAAACTGTTTGTTTTGATACTCATGTTTGTATATGCCTTTTTTAAGTTCACGTGGAGTCTCAGGCAATATGGTTTTGCCACGGTGATGATCTCTAGTGCACCGGTAGTCTATGGTGATATTTCTGAGAACAAAGAGCTTATGGAGCATGTGAATCGCTCTGCTAAGGTTCTATCTATGGCGGCCAACAATTTTAATTTTGGTCTGCGGGCATACTATTATAGCCTTGCGGTTTTAACTTGGTCTATTCACCCTTTTGTTTTCATGGCGACTACCTGCTTCGTGGTGTATATCCTCTACAGTCGAGAGTTTAACTCAAGTTCACTGGCAGAGTTAATGGGTAGTAATGATTCTAAGAATCGAAAAACCTTAGTCGATTATCACATCGTCTAAGGTCCTGTGTGGCTAAATCATTAGTATCGGCCCAAAGCATAAGATCGTTAGTTAAGGTTTTGGTGATGAGGTCACAATTTAGTGCGTTTTTACCTACTGCTGCCTGCACAACTCACTTTTTATCCGTTGTACACCTATAAAGCGGCCAATATAACTTGAAATTGGTCAAGCCACCCCCATCATTGTTGCCATAACCATTTTGCTAGCGCATTCAGCGTAGCCAATGAATTACGGAGAAACAACGCCCCATGAGCACTGCTACTGAAACTGAGACTTTAGGTTTTCAAACAGAAGTTAAACAACTTTTACATTTGATGATCCATTCCTTGTACAGCAACAAGGAAATATTCCTTCGCGAACTCATCTCTAATGCATCTGATGCTGCCGATAAAATGCGCTTTGCCGCAGTTTCTGATGGCAGCCTTTATGGTGACGATAGTGATCTTGCTATCCGTATTAAGTTTGATAAAGAAGCCAATACATTGAGCATTAGCGATAATGGCATTGGCATGAATCGTGCTGACGTGATTGATCATTTAGGCACCATTGCTAAGTCTGGCACTTCTGAGTTCTTACAGAACCTCACAGGCGACCAGCAAAAAGATTCACAGTTGATTGGTCAGTTTGGTGTTGGTTTTTACTCATCTTTTATCGTCGCCGATGAAGTGGAAGTGATTACCCGTAAAGCGGGTTCAGAAATCTCTGAAGGGGTGCTGTGGCGCTCAAAAGGTGAGGGCGAATTTGATATATCTCAAGTCGAAAAGGCCAGTCGTGGTACAGAAATTATTTTGCATCTTAAAGCTGATGAAAAAGAATTTGCTGAAGGCTTCCGCCTCCGTAGCTTAGTGCGCAAGTACTCCGACCATATCTCTATACCTGTCATCATGATGAAAGAGGTTTATGGTGAAGATGCGGACAAGCAAGAGCCAGAAGAAGAAACCGTCAACTCGGCCACAGCCCTTTGGACTAAGTCTCGTTCAGAAGTTAAAGACGAGCAGTACCATGAGTTTTACAAACATGTGTCACACGATTTCCAAGAGCCTTTGTCATGGGCCCATAACAAGGTTGAAGGCAAGCTTGAGTATACGAGTTTGTTATTCATTCCAGCCAAAGCACCGATGGACATGTGGCAGCGTGAGGCCACTCGTGGACTAAAGCTCTACGTTCAGCGCGTATTCATTATGGATGAAGCTGAACAGTTCTTGCCTATGTATTTACGCTTTATTAAAGGGGTTGTAGACAGTAACGACTTGTCTCTTAACGTATCCCGTGAAATCTTACAAAAAGATCCAGTTATTGACTCAATGCGTTCAGCATTAACCAAACGGGTGTTGGACGTGCTTGAAAAGATGTCTAAAAAGCAGCCTGAACAATACGCGACTTTTTGGACAGAATTTGGTCAAGTCATGAAAGAAGGTCCTGCTGAAGACCACAATAACAAAGAAAAAATTGCTAATTTATTACGTTTCTCGTCTAGCACTGATGACAAAACTGATCAAATTCATAGCTTGGCTGAATACAAAGGCCGCATGAAAGAAGGTCAAGACAAGATTTATTATGTTGTTGCTGATAATCACAATACGGCTAAGAACAGCCCGCATTTAGAGATATTCCGTAAGAAAGGCATTGAGGTGCTGTTGTTATCTGAGCGTGTAGATGAGTGGTTAATGTCGCACATGATGGAGTTTGATGGCACTCAGTTACAAGACGTTGCCAAGGGTGCTTTAGATCTTGGCGAAGTCGAAGATGAAGCTGAGAAGAAACAACAAGAAGAGCAAGCCAAGCAGTACGAAAGTCTTGTTGAGCGGGTGAAAACCTTGTTGGAAGAGCAGGTCGAAAATGTGCGCATCACTCATCGCTTGACTGATTCCCCCGCATGTTTGGTGGTGGGTGAAGATGACATGGGTCTGCAGATGCGTCGTATTATGGAAGCTGCGGGTCAAGCGATGCCGTCTACCAAACCCACTTTTGAACTTAACCCTGAGCATCCACTGGTTGCCAAGCTTAATGATGAGGCTGATGAAGACCGGTTTAGTGAGCTCACTCGAGTGCTGTTTGATCAGGCTCAATTGGCTGAAGGTGGTCAGTTGGAAGACCCTGCAGCCTATGTTTCTCGCCTTAATAAATTATTGCTGGAACTTAGCGCCTAGTTAATTTTTGGTGACGCCAAAGCCCTCGTTTAGCTACGCTAGCGAGGGCTTTTTTGTGGCTTAAATATAGCTTACTAAGCTGTGTATCTTATTCTAGTGCTTAGCTTTTATTGAAAAGAGTAGCAGGCGTATAAGCTAGATTATCCTAAGCGTAATAGCATGTAAATTGGTAGACTAAAGCCATGTACAAAGTCAAGTACAAAGTCATGTACCAAAATATGCTTTTAAATTAAACCATTGGAGATTCGTCAATGCACTCAAAACAACAAGGCTTAGAACAGTTGAAACAGGTGTTTGGAGATCAATACAGCAACAATATTAATACTCTTAAAGCCCACAGTTGCGGTGAAAGCTATGTCAGTGATCTGTTACCCGATGCTGTACTTATGCTTGATTGCACCCAAGCCGTTGCCAAGGCGGTAGGCATTTGCAGCCAGTATGGTATTGCCATCATTGCGTTTGGTGCAGGTACTTCTTTAGAGGGTCAGCTAGTCCCAGTTCAAGGTGGCATCTGTATTGATTTAACAGGTATGGACCAAGTGCTGGAGATTAACGCTGAAGACTTTGACGTAAAATTGGAAGCTGGGGTGACCCGTGAAGCATTAAATTATGCGTTAAAGAATACGGGTTTATTTTTCCCTCTAGACCCTGGTGCCAATGCTAGTTTAGGTGGTATGGCCTCGACGCGGGCCTCAGGCACTAATGCCGTGCGTTATGGCACTATGAAAGAGGTGGTTCTGGGGCTCACCGTGGTCACGCCTAATGGTGATGTGATACAGACTGGGGGTCGCGCAAGAAAGAGTGCTGCAGGTTACGATCTAACCCACTTATATATTGGCGCTGAAGGTACTCTGGGCATCATCACTGAATTGAGATTGCGCATCTTTCCAGTGCCAGAACAAATACGTGCAGCTGTATGTAGCTTTCCTAGCGTGCGCCAAGCGGCTCAATGTGTGATTGAGTGTATGCAACTTGCAGTGCCTCTAGCACGCATAGAGTTGCTCAACAGTTGCCAAATGAGCGCTTGTATCGATTATTCAAAACTACAAGGATTTTCTGTTCAACCTACTTTGTTTATGGAGTTTCATGGCTCAAAAGTGAGTGTTGATGAACAGGTTGCCTTGGTTGAATCTGTAGCCAAAGATTATAATGGTGATGATTTCCGATGGGCAGAAAGCTTAGAGCAAAGAAATGAATTATGGACTGCAAGACACCAAGCGTGGTTCGCTGGTTTAGCCCTTAATCCGGGAGCCAGCGCAATGAGTACCGATGTGTGTGTGCCTATTTCTAAGCTAGCAGACTGCATCGAACTGGCAGAAGCCAAGGCCTTAGAGCTGGGTTTTAACTGTCCTTTAGTGGGGCATGCAGGGGATGGTAATTTTCACCTCATCATACCGTTTTATCCTAATAATCAGGCACAAGTCAGTGCCGCCGAAGAGTTGAGTCATTACCTAGTGCAGCAAGCCTTGGCCCTCCAAGGCACCTGCACAGGTGAACACGGCATCGGGTTAAGGAAAAAAGCCTATTTATTGCAAGAGCATGGTGCCCATGCAGTAAGCTTAATGGGAGTCATTAAACGCGCCTTAGATCCAAAAAATATAATGAACCCAGGCAAGATACTCGATCTTTAATTAGGAACAATAAAGCTCGTGCAGGGTTTTAATTACTTTAGAAGAACGCCCATCGGAAAGCGAGTAATAAATGGTTTGTGATTCTCGGCGGGTGTTCACTAAGCCACCTTTACGCAACACTGCTAGATGCTGAGATAGGGCAGACTGGCTTAAAGCTAAATGATCGTTTAGCTCGGTGACAGACAGCTCTTTACCTTCGAGATTACATAAAATGAGAAGACGGCTCTCATTGGCAATAGCCTTCATCATGGTCGCTGCTATTTTGGCGTTATTTTTTAAATCGGATGCTGCTTTTATGGCATCTTGATTGAGGTTGCTCATGGCGATTTTCTCCGCACTTATATTAGTGCTTTTTAGTCAAGTTTAACTACGTACATTATGTTGCCGACTAATTTAAATTAGTTCTTCGCAACCAACTTCAATGTACGAGGCTAATTGATATGCCTAAAAGGTATATCAATCGTCCGTACTATAACACTATAGGTGGCTTTAAAGGCTTTTTTTATTTATTAAATACTAAAACTTAATATCTTAATGTGTCGCTTTTAATGTGCATATTTAAACAGCTTTTTTTTATAAAGCAACGGCTAATAAGCCGTGGAAGATCAAAATTTAAAACCTTGTTAGATTTCAAAAGTGACTAAAAATGAATAACTAGAGGCTAAATTGGGCTCTGTTTAAAGTCCAAACTACACTTTATTTGGGCAAGAAAAAAGACTATTCCAGAGCTTTAATCTAGTTTCAATTCTACAAAGATTGGACAATGGTCTGATGGCTTGTCCATGCCTCGTATCTGGTAATCAATATCGGCTTTTGAACAGTGAGTAAGTAAACTTTTAGTTAACAGTATTTGGTCAATACGCAGGCCTCGCTTAGGCTCACGCTCAAAAGCTCTACTGCGGTAATCGAACCATGAGTAATGCTCTGATAGAGGCTGCAGTTGGCGGTAACTGTCGGTCAGTCCAAATTGACCAAGACTATTGAGCCATTGACGTTCTTCTGGCTGAAAACTGGCCTTACCAGACTTCAGCCAGCGCTTGCGGTTGTCTTCCCCTATGCCAATATCGATGTCTTGCGCTGCAACGTTAATGTCTCCCATCACCACCAAGTGCTCGGTGTTGCTATATTCGGTGTTTAACAGGCTCGTGAGCCCTGCATAGAAATCTCGCTTAGCTGGGAATTTGGTGGCATGTTCAATGTTTTCTCCTTGGGGGAAATAGCCATTAAACACGGTCATGGTGTGACCATTGGGTAGCTGTAAAACAGCACCAACGAGGCGTCTTTGAGAATCTTGTGTATCTCCAGGTAGGCCTTTAATGACCCTTAAAATGGGCAGGTTAGTCATTAAAGCCACACCATAGTGACCTTTTTGACCATGAAATATGGTCTCATAGCCCAGGCGCTGGGTCTCTTCTATGGGAAACTCAAGGTCTTGAACCTTAGTTTCTTGCAGCCCAATAACGGCTGGCTGATATTGTTCCACAATGGCTTCCAGCTGAGGAATACGCGCACGAATACTATTGATATTAAAAGACACGAGATGCATTAATTTAACTCGATTAAGGTAATGTAAACCAACAAAAACGTTGGAAGGCTGATAAACTTTACCCTATTGTAATGCAATTGGTGGCGGGTTAAAACTTGCGTCACTTGGTTTGTTTAACGTTACTTTTAACATGCAACATAGCTGTAGAGATTTGTCCTTATGAAATTTGATTTTGATGTATTTGTGATTGGCGCGGGTTCAGGTGGTGTAAGAGCGGCGCGGATGGCGGCTGGCGAAGGAGCCCGTGTGGCGATTGCTGATGACCGCGCTTTAGGCGGCACCTGTGTAAATGTTGGCTGCGTACCTAAAAAGCTCTACACCTATGCCAGCCACTTTAGCCACGATTTTGAAAATGCCAAAGGGTTTGGTTGGAACCTAGCGGCAACAAAGTTCCACTGGCCTACATTAGTAGCTAACAAGAAAACTGAAATCAGTCGGCTCAATGGTATTTACGCCAACTTGTTGGATAATTCTGGAGCCCAAATTATTCGCGGCTATGCCAGCCTAAAGGACAAAAATACAGTCACTGTGGATGGCACTGATTACACTGCAGAGCGAATTGTGATTGCCACGGGTGGCGCCCCCAACATTCCAGATGTCGACTATGCTGAGTTATTAATTAGTTCAGACGAGATCTTTGACCTTACGGAATTTCCAAAGCGTTTATTGGTGGTTGGGGCGGGTTACATTGCGCTTGAGTTTGCGTGTATTTTTCAGGGTTTAGGCAGTCAGGTTCAGGTGTCATACCGTGGGGATCTGATTATGCGCAGTTTTGACACGGATGTGCGGCGCTTTCTTGATCAGGAAATGCGCAAGCAGGGTATTGAAATACACTACCAAAGCCAAGTGGGCAGTGTGGTGCGTCAGTCTGATAACAGCCTATTAGTCACCTTTTTAGATGGCAGTAGTACAGAAGTTGACCAAGTGCTTATGGCCATAGGACGCAACCCCCGCGTAGCAGGTATTGGGCTTAAAAAGCTAGGTATAGAAACTACCGCTCAGGGTACCATCGCTGTTAATCATAAATTTCAAACCAACGTCCCTAACATTTATGCCTTAGGTGATGTCACTGGAGGAATTGAACTGACACCTGTGGCATTAGCTGAAGCCATGGTTCTGGTGAATCATTGGTATGGTAATGGGGCTAAAGAGATGGACTATGATCTGATTCCAACGGCCGTGTTTACTCAACCAAATATTGGCACTATTGGCCTAACAGAAGATCAAGCCTTGGATCAACATGGTGAAATTACGGTTTACCGTTCTGACTTTAAACCCATGAAGCACACCTTAAGCGGCAGTGATGAACGTAGCTTTATGAAGTTAATAGTGCATTCAGCGACTGATAAGGTGGTTGGATTACACATAGTAGGAGAGGGCGCGGGTGAAATGCTGCAAGGTTTTGCAGTGGCCATAAAGGTGGGAGCGACCAAGGCTGATTTTGATGCAACCATCGGTATCCATCCTACCAGTGCAGAAGAATTGGTGACTATGAGAACCCCTAGTTAATACTATTTTTTTGTATTTAATGAATGAGTTATATTAATTGTTATAGAAACACTGCAAATTTCAAAATCTAATCTATATTTGTTATTACGAGCAGGAAATTAGAGCGATAAAATTTATTGGGAGCAGTGACGTTATGAAATTTGATAAAGCAGTGTTAGGCCTAGCAATGGCCTTAATAGTGACCCCATCATGGGGTCATGGTGATCATGGCTCCAATACGGTATGGAGGACAGCCGATGGTCAAGCTGTTTTGAGTGCTAACGGAGAATGTGTGCGTGCAATGGACTTTGCAAGCTTGGGTCGTAACTCTTGCCATGCCCCAGTGATTGTAGAAGCGCCAATGGTAGCTGAACCAGAGGTTGCTGCAGTAGTTGTCGAAGTAGTTGAAAAGGTAGAGCCTGCCGCTGCGGTAAAGGTTACCCTGTCGATTAAACAGCACGAAACGTCCATCCTGTTTGATAGTGACAGTTCGGCGCTGAGCATGGAAGCCAAACTAGTACTCAATAACTCAATAAAGTTCGCTCTTGGGGCGGAACAAGTATTAGCTGTGCAAGTTATTGGCCATACCGACACCATTGGTGATGAAAATTATAACTTGGACTTGTCACAGCAACGTGTGAACGCCGTTGTA
>CAWUTT010000135.1:0-10344 GCA_963925635.1 uncultured Pseudomonadales bacterium
GCTTTGTCAGCCCTTTGTTTTACAAGGCCTTTTAGTGACTCGCTCATCGCTTGTCTAAGGCCCCTCTAACAAGGGAGCGCCATTATATCCATCGCACGGCAAAGCACAAGCGGTTTGAGCAAATAAGACCTAAAATATTACCTAAAAGATCACCCAAGAGATCACCTAAGAAATCACCCAAAAGATTACCTAAGGCACGACCCAATAAAGCAGGCACAAAAAAGGGCGCTCACGCGCCCTTGTTAAAACCACACCTCACACTCAATCGATGATTAAGTACGAGACTGGCGTTACATTATAAGATGACGAATATCACCCAACACTTTAGCTAAATATTGAGTAAAGCGTGCCGCATCTGCACCGTTTACAGCACGATGATCATACGACAAGGACAAGGGCATCATTAGCCTTGGCTCAAACTGACTCCCATCCCAGCGAGGTTGCATGTCAGCTTTCGACACGCCTAAGATAGCCACCTCTGGCGTATTCACTATCGGCGTAAATGCAGTGCCACCGATGCCACCCAAACTGGAAATGGTGAAACACCCTCCCTGCATATCGGCAGGCATGAGCTTTTTAGCCTTGGCTTTGGCACCCATAGCAATCACTTCTTCCGATAATTGCCATATGGATTTCTTATCCACATCACGAATCACTGGCACCATGAGCCCAGCAGGCGTATCTACAGCAATACCAATGTTCACGTAATGCTTGTGCACCATGTGTTCACCATCATTGTCTAAGGACACATTAAACTGCGGGTACTCACGTAAGGCCATGGCACACGCTTTAAGCATAAATGGCAACGGTGTAACCTTAGTGCCTTTAAGCTCTGCTTCTGCCTTCAAGCCCTTACGAAATTGTTCTAGCTCAGTAATGTCTGCATGATCAAATTGGGTCACATGGGGCACATTAAGCCAGCTGCGAGTCATGTTTTGCGCCGTAATGCGCTGCACCTTACTCATTTTAACGCGATCTATGTCACCAAACTGGCTAAAGTCGATCGCAGGGGGCTGCTCTATACCATGTCCCTGAAGGGATTGACCCGCAGGCTGCTGCATTTTTTGCTTTACAAAAGCCTGTATGTCTTCTTTTAATAATCGATCTCTGGGACCTGTGGCAGTCACCAGAGTTAAATCCACACCTAATTCTCGGGCCAACATGCGCACGGCTGGGCCGGCATGGGCGGTAGCGCTAGCAGTTGCAGCATTAGTTGCTGGCACCTGACTCACTGGCGCTGTAACTGGAGCCTCAACCACGGCTGCAGTTGCTGCAGGTGTTACAGTTGCTACAGGTGCTACAGAGGCTTGAGGCGCTTCAGGTGCTTTAGCTTGTGGTGCAGCCGGTGCTGCCACAGCTTGCTTAGCCTTGGTGACTAGCACGGCAATGGTATCGCCTACATTAAGTTTGCTGCCTTCTGCCACTTTAATGTCGAGCACAGTACCGTCAAAATCAACGGGAATTTCCATAGACGCTTTATCGGTTTCAAGCACAATGAGACTATCGCCTTCAGCTAACTCGTCGCCCACCTTAACGCTAATCTCAATCACCTCTACATCAACCGCACCACCTAGATCTGGCACCAGGGCCAATTGCTCGGTTTCAGTTTCAGTTTCAGCTGCTGAACTCGGCGCTACCGCAACAGCTTCACTTGGCTCTTCGGGTATGATCACTGCAGCTGCCACCGGCTCCACCTCAGCTTCTACCTGAGGGGCGGGCGCACTCGCTTCAGCCGAGGCGGCGGCTTCAATGGCCACCATCACATCACCCTGATTACAAGTATCACCTTCTTTTAATAAAATACTTTCGATTACACCGGCACTTGATGCCGGAATTTCCATTGATGCCTTGTCGGTTTCAACCACAACAATAGAGTCGCCTTCACTCACTACATCACCCACAGCGACGCAGATCTCGATCACTTCTACGTCAACTGCACCACCCATATCTGGGACCATCATATTACTTGTTGCCATGTCTTTGTCCTCGCCTTATCAGCAGCTTATAGGTGCACTGGATTAGGCTTATCACTGTCGATATTGAACTTTTTAATGGCCCGCGAAACTTCGCTCACCTTAATCGTACCATCTTCTGCTAGGGCTTTTAGGGCAGCAACCACAATGTAGTAGCGGTTAACCTCAAAAAACTCTCGCAGCTTTTCACGGCTATCACTGCGGCCATAACCATCTGTGCCCAAGACCTTATAATTGGCAGGTACGAATTCCCGAATTTGCTCAGCAAAGGCTTTAACATAGTCAGTAGCTGCAATCACTGGGCCTGCGTGGCCTGACAAACATTCTTCAACATAGCTTTGTTTAGGCTCTGCTTCGGGATGCAACATGTTCCAACGACTCACATCCTGCGCGTTACGCCCAAGCTCGTTAAAGCTTGTGGCACTCCACACGTCGGCACCAATATCAAAGTCTTCAGCCAAAATTTCAGCAGCGGCTTCAACTTCGCGCAAAATAGTGCCACTGCCAAGCAACTGCACCCGCTTTTTAGCTTTCGACTTAATTTCTTTAAGTAAGTACATGCCCTTAACAATACCGGCCTCACAGCCTAATGGCATGTCTGGCTGATGGTAGTTTTCGTTCATCACCGTAATATAGTAGAACTTATTTTCTTTTAGCTCATACATGCGGTGCAAGCCATCTTGAATGATCACCGTCAACTCGTAGGCATAGGTAGGATCATAGGTGACACAGTTAGGGATTAAATTACCCATAATATGACTATGCCCATCTTCATGCTGTAAGCCCTCACCATTTAAGGTGGTGCGGCCTGCCGTAGCGCCAATAAGGAATCCTCGCGCCTGACTATCGCCCGCTGCCCACGCCAAGTCTCCAACCCGCTGAAAACCAAACATCGAATAAAAGATGTAAAACGGCACCATGGGATAATTGTTATTACTGTAAGAGGTCGCACAAGCCAGCCATGCTGCCATAGCACCAGCTTCGTTGATGCCCTCTTCTAGTATCTGGCCGGCCTGATCTTCACGGTAGTACATCACCTGATCAGCATCATGGGGCACATACTTTTGACCTTCCGCCGTATAAATACCTAACTGGCGGAACATGCCTTCCATGCCAAAGGTACGCGCTTCATCAGGCACAATGGGCACCACCCGCTCGCCTATGTCTTTGTTTTTAACCAGCGTGGTTAAGGTACGAACAAACGACATGGTGGTAGAGATCTCACGCTTGCCACTGGATTTTAGCTGGCCAGCAAGGGAGTCTAGGGTGGGAGTTTTTAAACTCTCAAAATCGTTACGACGACTCGGTAGCACGCCACCTAGGGCATCTCGTCTAGCGCGCATGTACTTCATTTCTGGCGTATCTTGCGCTGGACGGTAATATGGAACGGTTTTGATTTGGTCACGGGTTAATGGAATGTTAAAGCGCTGGCAAAAGCTTTCCATTTCGTCCATATCCAGTTTTTTCAAGGAATGGGTGGGGTTTTTAGCTTCGCCCGACTTACCCATGCCATAGCCTTTAACCGTTTGTGCCAAAATAACGGTGGGCTTGCCTTCGTTGTGAGTGGCTTCATGGTAAGCCGCATACACCTTATAAGGGTCATGACCACCACGGTTAAGCTTCATAATATCTTCGTCGGTGTAGTCAGCCACCATGGCCAATAATTCTGGGTATTTACCAAAGAAGTGTTCGCGTGTGTAGGCACCACCCATGGCTTTATAGTTTTGCAACTCGCCATCTACCACTTCGTTCATGCGCTTCTGCAACAGCCCATGAGTATCACGCTCTAATAATGGGTCCCAATGACGCCCCCAAATAACTTTAACAACATGCCAACCCGCACCTTTAAATATGCCTTCAAGCTCCTGGATAACCTTACCGTTACCCCGCACTGGGCCATCTAAACGCTGCAAGTTACAGTTGATCACAAAAATAAGGTTGTCTAATTTTTCTCGCCCAGCAAGGGATATACAGCCTAACGATTCTGGCTCATCACACTCACCATCACCAATGAAAGCCCACACCTTGCGATCGGCATTATCCACCAACCCACGCTGCTGCTGATAGCGCATAATGTGCGCTTGATGAATGGCTTGGAGTGGACCAAGGCCCATAGAAACCGTAGGGAATTGCCAATAGTCTGGCATTAACCAAGGGTGTGGATAAGACGACAAACCGTTACCGTCTACTTCTCTTCGGAAGTTATCCATTTGCTCATCGGTGAGGCGCCCTTCTAAATAAGAACGCGCATAAATACCAGGCGATATATGCCCCTGGAAAAACACCAAATCACCTTCTTGCTTATCTGTATTACCACGGAAGAAATGGTTAAAACCAACGTCGTATAAAGTAGCAGACGAGGAGAAGCTGGCAATATGCCCACCCAAACCATCATCATTGTCGTTGGCACGCATTACCATCGCCATGGCATTCCAGCGGATCAAAGAGCGAATGCGACGCTCCATGAATAAGTCGCCAGGCATATGCTGCTCATCTCTTGGCGCAATACTATTAACGTAGGGCGTTGTAAGGGAGTTTTCTATCTTTGCTCCCTGCAACCGAGCTTGTTCGCCCAGTTTTGCCAGTATATATCGGGCACGATCAGCGCCCTCATTTTTAATCACTGATGTCAAAGCATCCAACCACTCTTGTGTTTCGATTGGATCTATATCTGAATGAGACTGCAACACGTTTTTCCCCTATCTACTAATGTCAACTAATGTCAACTATTGTCTACTGCTGTAAAGCACACATATCTTGTAGTAATACTACAATAAATACAGAAATAATGCCAATTTAGGATGCTTAAATTGCCTATAAGTAAATATTTTACATTTATAAAATTATACTCCAGACCTCCTCATAGCACGCTCTTGGCGCGTTGAGTGTTTACCCTGCTCTATAATCGCCTCTTCCACAAAGGCCAAATGATCATGGGCTGCATTTCGCGCTTTTTCAGGATTTTCTGCGACGATAGCCTCCAATAAAACGCGATGCTGATCATGGATACGGTGCCGTGTGTCACGCTTGGAATAAACGCTCTCTAAGTTAGCGTATATGTTCTTATGCAGCAAGGTAAACAAAGAGCGCATGGTGTGCAATAACACTGCATTATGAGACGCTTCAGCAATAGCCAGATGAAATTCAGCATCGGCCTTGGTTTCTTTCTCGAACAGCTTCTGATCGTAAGCAGCTTGTAGCTCGACGTAACACTTTTGTAAGCGCTTTTTGTCTGCTTGCGTGCACCGTAGCGCAGCGTAATAGGCCGACACGCCTTCTAACGCATGCCTAAACTCAAGGAGGTCATACTGCGCCTCAGGATGAGTAGAGAAGAGCTCCGTTAATGGGTCCACTATGCTACTGCCAATATTTTCAGACACAAACGAACCCCCGCCTTGGCGACTTATAATAAGCCCCCGAGCAGACAGTTTTTGTAAGGCTTCCCTTAGGGACGGTCTGGACACATTAAACTCAGCAGCCAAGGTTCGCTCGGGCGGCAACTGCTGCCCTGGCTTAAGACTGCCCTCTAAAATCATGGCCTCTAACTGATCCATAATAACATCTGATATTTTGGGTTGCTTGACCTGCTGATACGCCATACGTGCTTCCTATTAATACTGGCTAATTCGATCGCTAATGGTTTGACCATTGACTCAACGGATGACTCAACTGTTAGCTCAACTGTTAGCTCAATTTTTGGCCCAACGATTGGTATTACCAATTACTGACAAGACTAAAAATAACCCGCCTACACTACTTTGGTCAAGTTTTATTACCATAGCCCATAGGTTAGGCTAGCTAACCTATGGCGCATTATTCCCTGTACAATAGCGGCCGCTGGTCAACCCTTTGGTAAGCCCTTTGCTAAGCCCTTTGCTAAGCCACCATGGCCTAGGCCCACCCAAGTTACAACACAAGGTAGTTTAAATAGTTATGGATCAAAGCATTATTGAACGCGTTTTCGCCACTGTTTTTCCGCTTGTGGCGATCGCTGCCATTGGCTATGGCTACGGCCGTTGGCGCCAACCCGACATAAAACTCATTAACCAAATCAACATGGAGGTATTTGTACCTTTATTGGTATTTGTGGTTCTTGCTGATCAATCAGTCCCCATTAGCCACCTTGGCCCCATGGCTGTGGGAGCCATTATTGTGGTGCTGGGGTCAGGCTTATTGCTATGGCCTGCCATTGCCCTATCTCCTTGGTCTACTAAGACCTTTATACCGCCTATGATGTTTAACAACGTGGGCAATATGGGCATTCCGTTAATTTTATTGGCCTTTGGTGATGAGTTTTTAGCCATTGCTGTGGTGTGTTTTATTGTAGAAATGACGCTTCACTTTAGCTTAGGCATTTTTATGATTAACCCCAAAATGCGTTTGCTAAGCATACTTAATCAACCCGTAATGCTGGCGACTATTGCCGGATTCGCGGTTTCTATTAGTGGCTTTGAATTACCCCATAGCGTTAATTTACCCATCGACATGCTCGGGCAAATTTGTATTCCGCTAATGCTTTTCACCTTGGGTATTCGCCTAACCAACATAGAATTTGATGATTGGAAGGTGGGCCTAGCAGGCGCTATTCTGTGCCCCGTTTCTGGCATTTTGATGGCCTTAGTGGCGCAATTTTTCCTTCATCTTCCACCTGAGCAATTTGCTGTGTTGGTTGTGTTTGGGGCTTTACCACCGGCGGTATTGAACTACATGGTGGCCGAGCAATACCAACAAGACCCAAAAAGGGTGGCCTCTATTGTACTCATTGGTAATTTAATGGCCCTGGTGAGCATTCCCATTACTTTATCATTTGTGCTCTAAACCGACCTTAGGGGTGTGTTATAATTCCCTTTTTAAACCACAACATTTTAAGCGTGGAACCACCCTATGACCGATGACTTAAACCTCCATTTTCTGAAAGCTGATGTACACGCAAACGTCAGGGCTGCTTTATTGGAGGATGTTGGCGATGGGGATATTACCGCCCGCCTAATTCCGGCTAATGAGCAGGCTTCTGCGGCCATTATTACCCGTGAGGATGCCATTATTTGTGGGCTTGATTGGGTTAATGAAGTGGCTCGTCAAGTTGATGGGAGTATTAGGATTGACTGGCAGGTGGCCGATGGTCAGCAAGCCAAGGCCAATCAAGTTTTATTTCAAGCCCATGGTAACGCCCGCAGCCTATTAACCTTTGAGCGCTGCGCCCTTAACTTTTTACAATGCTTGTCGGGCACTGCCAGTATCGCCCATTACTACGCGAGCTTAGTGGCGGGCACGCCGGGGAAGCTACTCGACACTCGCAAAACTATTCCTGGCTTACGCAAAGCCCAAAAATACGCCGTGGCGTGCGGCCAATGTTACAACCACCGTATTGGCTTATATGATGCCTTTTTAATAAAAGAAAATCACATTGCCGCTTGTGGTGGCATTAGCCAAGCCATTGCCACTGCTCGACAACAAGAACCCAGCAAACCCGTAGAGGTAGAAGTGGAGTCTATGAACGAGTTAACACAGGCATTAGACGCTGGAGCAGACCGTATTATGCTCGACAACTTTTCCTTAAGTGACATGCGTGATGCCGTAGTCCTTGCATCTGGCCGAGCAGAGCTAGAAGCTTCTGGAGGCATTACCCAACACACCTTGCTCCCTATCGCAGAAACGGGAGTTGATTACATTTCTATTGGTGCATTAACCAAAGATTGCCGCGCCATTGATTTGTCGATGCGTTTTATTTAAAACAACATCAAGTGATCGAGTGACAATTTAATGCCAATTTCTTCACCAATGGCATGGTTGTGGTGAGAATCGGCGAAGCACGACAACGTTTGATTGCCGGCAATTAATACGCGATATAAAAAGTGAGTGCCACGGAAACGCTTACTAATAATACGCCCTGTTATAGGGCTACCATCCAAGTGCAACACGTCATCAGGGCGGATAAACACTTCGGCTTTTTGACCCGCCGGAAAACCATGAGCCCGATCACTACAGAGGCGGCCTATGGGTGATTCCACACAGGTTTCGCTAATCACATCACACGCCAAAAAGTCGCCTTCACCAATAAAGTCGGCTACAAAGCGGCCGTCTGGTTTATGGTAAATGTTGTAGGCCGTGTCCCACTGTTCAATGCGACCTTGATTCATGACCGCCACATGGTCGGCCATGGTAAAGGCTTCGGTTTGGTCGTGGGTTACCAGCAAACCCGGAATTTTCTCTTGCCGTAAAATAGCGCCCACTTCGGGCACCAATTCTTCTCGCAACATGGCATCCAAACCAGAGAATGGCTCGTCTAATAACAACAAGCTGGGTTTTGGCGCCATTGCACGGGCCAACGCCACCCGCTGTTGCTGGCCACCAGACAAAGCATGAGGATAACGCTCTTGATAGCCACTTAGCCCCACCAAATCTAATAACTCTTCCACCCGCTGCACTTGCTCTGCCTTGGGCCAATGATGTAAACCAAAAGCCACATTGGCAGCAATGTTAATGTGGGGAAATAAAGCCACGTCCTGAAACACCATGCCCACGTTACGGCTTTCTGCAGGCAGGCAAAAGTCTTCTTTAGCCAGGGTTTTGCCTGCCAAACTAATGCTACCCGATTGTAACGGCACAAACCCTGCAATAGCCCGCAACAAAGTAGATTTACCACACCCACTGGGGCCCAACAAACAACCAATTTCACCCACGGCCACAGCCAAACTGACATCGTGCACAATGGTGTGCTGGCCATAGGCAATATTTACCTTATCCACCAGCAAGTGTTGATCTGAGTTATCGAAGGACATGGTCATTTAAACTGTCTCATATTAGTGTGGCCTGCGGCGGGCAATAGAGGCGTGTAACATCAATACGGGGATCAGCCCCACTAGTACAATCATAATGGACGCAGGCGCCGCATCAACTAGCCGTTCATCCGAGGCTAGCTCATAAGCCCTGACCGCCATTGTATCAAAGTTAAAGGGCCGCAGTATGAGGGTTGCCGGCAGCTCTTTAAGCACATCCACAAATACAATCAGTACCCCGGTGAGTATAGAGCTGCGCATTAAAGGCACATGAATTTGACGCAATATAGCCCATGAATTGTGGCCCATTGATCTGCCAGCGTGGTCTAAAGTAGGCTTAATTTTTTCTAAGCCCGACTGCACACTGCCCAAGGCTACCGCCAAGAAACGCACGGTGTAGGCAAACAGTAATGCCACCAAGCTGCCCGATAACAGCAAACCTGGACTGTCCCAACCCAAACTTTCGAATAAATTAATAAGGCGGTGGTCTGCCCAGGCTAGTGGAATCAACACACCAATAGCAATAATAGTGCCGGGTAAGGCATAGCCAAAGCCTGCCATAGCAATGACTGTGCGCACCGGTTTAATGGGTTTGGTTCTTTTTGCGTAGGCCAAGATAATAGCTAGTGTAACTGCAATAATGGCTGCCAAAAAGGCCAAACTAAATGAGTTCCATGCTAGGCCTACAAAGTCCCAGCCTAAGGGTTCTGCCTCGAATATTGCCCATAACAACAGTTGCGTTGCCGGGATAACAAAACCCAACAATAAGGGCGTTAAGCAAATCGCAATAGCCACAGCCGCCTGACTACCCTTTAAGGGAATTAAGTCGGCACGGGCCCGAGATTCTGCTTGAGAATGGTAGCGTGCGCGACGCCTAGAATAGCGTTCTAGCATGACTAACAAAATCACAAAAGCCAATAAACTAGCCGCCAGCTGTGACGCTGCGGCCGTATCGCCATAACCATAAAAGGTACGAAAAATGCCTGTGGTAAAGGTACTTACGCCATAATATTGCACCGTACCGTAGTCTGCCAGCGTTTCCATTAGGGCTAACGACAAACCAGCAATAATAGCCGGCCGCGCCATGGGCAAAGCTAAACTCCACATGGCACGCCAGCGTGAGTAACCTAAACTACCACCCACTTCTAGACTACTCACCGACTGCTCTAAAAAAGCCGCCCGAGCCATCAGATAAACATAGGGGTAAAGCACCAGTGACATCATCACGACTGCGCCACCTAGGGAACGAATCTCAAAGAACCAATAGTCGCCATAACTGAGGCCAGTGAGGTCTCTAATCCAGGTTTGTACTGGCCCAGCAAAGTCTAATAAGCCGGCATAAGTATAGGCAATAATGTAAGCCGGCACGGCTAAAGGTAACAGCAAGGCCCAGCTTAACCAGCGACGCCCTGGAAAACTGCACATGCTGGTTAGCCAGGCAGTGGGCACACCCAATAACAGCACACCCACACCAACGCCTAGTAACAGTAATAAAGAATTTATTAGGTAGTCGTTAAGCACCGTATCAAGCAGGTGCTGCCACAAGGCCCCATCGGTTTGCACCAGGTAGCTGAGAATAACAATAACAGGCA
>CAWUTT010000136.1:0-24756 GCA_963925635.1 uncultured Pseudomonadales bacterium
CCCCATGTATTAGTGGGTAAAGGCATTACCTTTGATTCTGGCGGCATTAGCATTAAGCCAGGCGCGGCAATGGACGAGATGAAGTACGATATGTGTGGCGCTGCCAGTGTAATTGGGGCTATGCAGGCAGTGATTGATATGAACCTCAAATGTAACGTGGTGGCAGTGATAGCGAGTGCAGAAAACATGCCTTCCAGTACGGCATCTAAGCCAGGTGATATTTATACCACCATGTCTGGCAAAACCGTGGAAGTGCTTAACACTGATGCTGAAGGCCGCCTAGTTTTATGCGATGCCTTAACCTATGCAGAGCGCTTCAATCCTAAAACTGTGGTTGACGTTGCCACCCTCACGGGCGCTTGCATTATAGCCCTTGGGCATCACACCAGTGCCGTATTAAGTAATGATGACCAGTTTGCCGCTAGCCTCATAGCAGCAGGTACGCAAGCTTTTGATACGGCTTGGCAGTTGCCGATGGGTGAAGAATACCAGGAACAACTAGACAGCAACTTTGCCGATCTAGGGAACATCGGTGGCCGGGCTGCAGGCACCATTACTGCGGCTTGTTTCCTGTCACGGTTTACAGAAAGCTTTACTTGGGCACATTTAGATATTGCAGGCACAGCCTGGACTTCTGGCGCCAAAAAAGGCGCCACAGGACGCTGCGTGCCATTGCTAGTGCAACACCTAGTTAACCAGGTATAACAAGTGACTAGAGCGGATTTTTATCAGCTCAAATCTGACGATCCGGCCAGCCGCTACCCGCTGCTGTGCCGCTTGTTGGAGAAGTGTTTAAGTGTTGGACAACAGGTTTACATCATCTGCCGTGATGAGGCTGAAGCCCAACACCTTAACCAATATATTTGGGCCTTTAAACCTGATTCTTTTATCCCCCACATGTGCGCCCATGAAGATGCTCAGGCAATCGTGGTGCTGGGCCATGCGGCAACACCCAGTTCAGCTCAGCCGCATCATCATCAAATATGCATCAACCTAAGCCTTGCATTGGCACCAGAAGCATTTGAACGAGTCATCGAACTCGTAGTGCAAGAAGCAGACATGTTGCATGCAGCGCGGGACCACTACGCCAGGTACAGCCAACTAGGTTGGGCTATGCAATACCACAAGCTCTAACTCGTCTAATGCTTAAGCAATAGCCCCTAAACGTTATTAAACCAATGCTTTGGAAGACCTACCAGACTAGGAAGAACTTTTCTTTAGCGCAAAAAAAACGCCGCTAGAAGCGGCGTTTTTATTAATGTTGTTTTCTTAACGAATTAAGAAGGTACAACATTGTTGGCGCAAGGGCCTTTTTGGCCTTGGCCAACTTCGAATTCTACGGCTTGACCGTCGTTCAAAGTGGCGTAACCGCCGCCATTGCGGATTTCAGAGTGATGTACGAATAAATCTTTACCGCCATCTTCTGGAGTGATGAAACCGAAACCTTTATCGGCATTAAACCACTTCACTGTACCTTTGCTCATATTCTTACTCTTTGCTACTAAATTAATTTTACAAACCATCTTGGTCTGCGCGTATCTCAGATAACGAGTATCTGCTACTGCGCAAATATACGGTTTGGGTCTTCACACATAACGGTCAAGCTAGTGCGAAGCATATTCTAGCATTGCGTTAATATGAAAGTCAAACCCTGCACTGGCCTTAACCATAACAACCTATGCCTAGTATTTCGGAATCAATGAAATCTTCAAAAGCCAAGCTGACATCAATCAAACTAAGCAAGAAACCATGACCGCAACCTGTGCTGCAAAACTGGCTGACAAACGGCCAACCACAAACATGACTTAAGAGCGCTTAAATCGCTTCAATTTTGGCCACTTTTTGCTGCAGGGTCATAGCAGCCGTTTCGGCATCTTGTAATTTATCACGCTCTTTTTGAATCACTTCTGCAGGCGCTTTATCAACAAACTTAGCATTACCTAACTTACCACTCAGGCGCTTAACTTCACCTTGTAGTTTGCCAAGCTCTTTGTTTAATCGACCCAGCTCCGCATCTTTATCAATTAGACCTGCCATGGGCACGAGCACTTCTAGACCGCCAACCAGTGAAGTCGCACTTAAAGGTGCATCAACTGCGTCATCTAGGCAAGCAATAGAGTCTAGTTTAGCCAGCTTAATAAGGAACTGACTATTGGTTATAAGACGCTGACGGTCTGCGGCATCGCCTTGCTTTAACAACACAGGAATAGGCTTGCCTGGCGCAATGTTCATTTCGCCCCGAATATTACGCACGCTCTCAATAATGCCACGCACCCAGTTTAAATCTGTTTCAGCCGTTTCATCTATCTTAGTTTGATCAGCGATGGGATAAGGTTGCAACATAATACTGTCACCCTCTTTACCCGCAAGGCCTTTAACTTTTTGCCAAATTTCTTCTGTGATGTAAGGCATCAATGGGTGAGCCAAACGCAACACCGCCTCTAACACTCGAACTAAGGTACGGCGAGTGCCCCGTAACTGCGCCTGGGTTGCATTGTCATCCCATAACACAGGTTTAGATAGCTCCAGGTACCAATCACAGTATTCGTTCCAAATAAAGTGATATAGGGCGTCAGCAGCATGATCGAACCGATACACAGCAATAGACTCAATCACCTTTTGTTCAGCTTTTTGCAAGCGTGAGCGAATCCAACGATCTGCCAGACTTAACTCCACTTTACCACCCGCTTGGCCACAGTCCTGCTCGTCACAGTTCATCAGTACATAGTTAGTGGCATTCCATATCTTATTACAGAAGTTACGGTTACCTTCAATACGGCCCAGATCAAGCTTAATGTCTCGGCCGGTAGATGCTAATGAACACAGGGTAAAGCGCAGGGCATCAGTACCGTATGAGGCAATACCATCAGGGAAATGCTTTAAGGTTTGTTTTTCAATTTTTTTAGCCAATTGTGGCTGCATCATGTTGCCTGTGCGCTTCTCCAACAACGCATCCAACTCAATACCATCAATCAAGTCCAGTGGATCAATGACATTGCCTTTAGATTTAGACATTTTTTCGCCGTCTTGGTCTCTCACTAAACCATGCACATAGACGGTTTTAAAGGGTACTTGAGCTTCGCCAGTTTCGTCTTTGGTGAGGTGCATGGTCATCATGATCATGCGCGCTACCCAAAAGAATATGATATCAAAGCCAGTGACTAGCACATCTGTTGGGTGATATTTAGCCAGCGCTTCCGTAGAGTTAGGCCAGCCTAGAGTGCCAAAAGACCACAAGCCAGAAGAGAACCATGTGTCAAGCACGTCTTCATCTTGCTTGAGATTGATATCACCTAGATTGTGTTTTAAGCGCACTTCTTCTTCACTACGACCCACATAAAAGGCACCATCGTCGTCGTACCATGCTGGAATCCTGTGACCCCACCAAAGCTGGCGTGAGATACACCAATCCTGAATATCTCGCATCCAAGAGAAGTATGTGTTTTCCCATTGTTTAGGCACAAATTCAATACGACCATCTTCTACTGCTTCGATCGCAGGTTCAGCCAAAGGCTTAGTGCTCACAAACCATTGATCGGTTAGCAAAGGTTCAATGATCAGCCCCGATCGGTCACCACGGGGCACTTTCAGCCCATGATCTTCAATTTCTTCAAGCAAACCTGCTGCAGTAAGATCAGTCACAATTTGCTCACGTGCCACGAATCGATCTAAGCCACGATAAGCAGCAGGAATACTTTCTTCATGCTCTGCAACCACCTTACCTGAGGTAGTGTAGACCTCAGGCACTTGGACTATGGCGGCATCGTGATCGAATACGTTAATCATGCCTAGATCATGGCGCTGGCCCATAGTGTAATCATTAAAATCATGTGCTGGGGTGATTTTGACACACCCCGTACCAAACTCCATGTCCACATAATCATCGGCAATAATAGGAATCAAACGACCCACCAAGGGCAACTCTATAAACTGGCCAATAAGATGCTTATATCGCTCATCTTTAGGATGGACTGCAACCGCAGCATCACCCAGCATAGTTTCTGGCCGAGTGGTCGCAACCACTAAAAAGTTTTTACCATCGTCAGTGGTTGCTCCACCAGCTAATGGGTAACGCAAATGCCACAGATAACCTTTTTCATCTATAGATTCCACTTCTAAGTCTGAAATGGCAGTGTGTAGTTTGGGATCCCAGTTAACTAACCGCTTACCCCGATAAATTAAACCATCATCATACAAGCGTACAAAAGCTTCTTGCACCGCAGTATAAAAGCCATCATCCATGGTAAAGCGTTCTCGACTCCAGTCTACACTGGCACCCATTCGTCTCAATTGTTGGGTAATAGTGCCCCCAGACTCAGCTTTCCATTCCCATACTTTTTCAAGAAACTTATCCCGGCCTAAGTCATGCCGTGTTTTACCTTCTTCGGACTGAACCTTTCGCTCCACCAACATTTGGGTGGCAATGCCAGCGTGGTCAGTACCCACTTGCCATAAGGTATCATGCCCTTGCATGCGCTTAAGGCGCGTTAGGGTATCCATAATCGTGTCTTGAAAAGCATGCCCCATGTGCAAACTACCCGTGACATTGGGTGGCGGAATAACAATACTATAAGGGGTACCTTTGCCAGAAGGGGCGAAGTAGTTATTGTCTTCCCAATGCTGGTACCATTGCTGTTCGATGGCGTTAGGGTTATATGTCTTTTCCATAATGTTAGGCAAGCGCTCTAAAATAAGTGGTTATAAAGGTATGGTAAGTGGGGTCAAACTGGGGCTAGATGGCCCCATTTGGTATGGCCAAGCAGAACCCTAGTTTAGTGGTTACAATCAGGACCATGGATATGGCCATTGGACAGTTCATCTGCAGAGGCTTCTCGGACTTCCATGATTTCAACGTCAAAATTCAATGTTTCACCGGCTAGATCATGATTGCCATCCACACTCACCATATCACCTTCTACGGCAGTAATAGTCACCACCTGCTGCTGTCCTGAATCACCTTCAGCATGGAACTGCATACCCACTTCTAGGGTATCAATGCCCGCAAACATTTCACGATCCACCTGCTGCACCATTTCTTCCATATACTCGCCATAACCTAAATGAGGCGGCACTTCTACCTGTAACTTATCGCCCAATTGCTTACCTTCAAGGGCTTCTTCCAAACCTTGTACAATGTTATTTGAGCCATGTAAATAAGGCAAAGGTTCGCCTTCACGTGAGGTATCAACTAGCTCTCCAGAACCATTGGTAAGGGTGTAATGGAAGCTAACTACGCTGTTTTCGGCAATTTTCATTCGTGACTCCATGGCGCCCTTAATACTCAGATTAGGACTAATAAATTTAAACATCGCTCATGCGCATGAGCGACCTGCTATAATACCGCAAAAATCAATACTAGGCCCGTATTTCCATGCATTTTACCATTCACGATACCCCAGGTGTGATTCACATTATCCGGTTGCTTTCCTGGCTAGTGCTAAAGCTTGGTGGCTGGAAAGTAGTTAACGTAGCCCCTGCTACTGGCAGCTATCTCATTATTGCCGCCCCACACACGTCTAACTGGGATTTTCCTCTGGGCATCGTCATGGCCTTTCACTTGCGCTTAAAAGTGTATTTTATTGCCAAGCACACGCTTTTTGAAGGCATGGCAGGGCCCATTATGCGTTGGCTAGGGGGCATTCCCCTTAATCGCGAAGCCAGTAAGAATTTTGTAGAAGTGTCCATCGAGGCTTACGCCAATCAGGAAAAATTAATCTTTGCCATTGCCCCAGAGGGTACCCGCTCTAGCGTAGCGCGCTGGAAAACCGGCTTCTACCATATGGCAAAGGGTGCCAAGGTACCGTTAGCCCTGGCTTATTTTGACTTTGCTACCCGCACTGGGGGCATTGGAAAGATGCTCGAGACCTCAGAAAACATGCAAGCCGACATGCAGGCGATCGCCGCTTTTTATAGGCCTATGACCGGCAAAAACCCAAATAACTACAACCCAGATATCATGGGCGACCAGCAGGCACCTACAGCCGAGCCTTTAGCACCACAAACTTTGGGTGAGTCCCCACCTGTTCAACCTGCCGAAACCAGCGCTTAAGCTTGGCGTGGTAACCTAAGTGACGGTTACCTACTACCCACAGCTCACCCCCTTTGGTCAGCACCTGGGCAGATGGGGCAAACATACGCATCGCAATTTGATCACCCATTACCCTTTCTTGATGGAACGGGGGGTTGCATAGAATTAAGTCTGCCGATGCAGAAGCTATCTCGGTTAAACAATCATTGGCCCTAAACTCACATTGAGCACCAACGCCATTGTGGTTTGCATTGATGGTGGCTGAGGCCACAGACATATAGGACTCATCCACTCCAATAACTTGGCATTGCGGCCATTTTTTGGCAGCCGCAATAGCTTGCACACCATTGCCACACCCTAGATCAATGACTTTTTGATATGGCCCTTGTGGAAATTGGTGCAACAACACCTGCGCACCTGGGTCTAATTTAGTGCGACTAAATACGCCACTGTAATGCTGTAAAGAAAGCCCTAGCGATGGCAATTGCCACCGATTTTCCTCAGGCTCTGGGCTTGCGCCTAAAGTCACCTCAGCATTTACTGCAAACACTAAGCGTGCCTTCTTTCGAGCTAAGCTGGTGCTGAGGGTTCCTACTAAAGACTCCAACAATTGATACACCGAGTTATCTATGTGCTTAACCATTACGGGCATGATAATTAACGCTTGCGGCGTCAGTTGTGGCAGCATTCTTTGCAGCTGGTCGCGCAGCAACGCATGACTTTTGGGCAAACGAAATATGACGATATCAAAGCTGCCTTGGGGAGTGTCTTGAGCTGGCACAAAATGAGCCAAAGGCAATTTGTTAGCCTGAGCATTGTGCTGCAAACCAAGGTGAGCAATATGAGAATCGCTCCACAAGGTGGGCAGTGGGCCGCCCACATCTACCAAAGCTTTAGTTACGGCACAGGTCATGGCACCAAAGGTTTCATTGGCCACCAGCACGCGGCAATTCGCATCCAACAAAGCTTCTGCTTGCAAGTAATCTAAGGCTAATAGATCAGCTTGGTCAAAAGCCTGCAAGGTTTCTTTGCGCGTATATGGCACTCTACTAATTGCCAATTCGCCCAAAGCGCTGATCATTAAAGGCTGTGTCATATTATGGATTATGGCGCTAAGCGATCTATAGACCAATCATGTCCAGTTTGCTGGTATCTAAAACGATCGTGCAGACGACTGGGCTGGCCTTGCCAAAACTCAAACTGAGTTGGTTGGAGGCAGAACCCCACCCAAGCCTGAGGCCGCTCGACCGAGGTGGCTTGGGTTTGCTGATCGAGCAGAGCCACGTTGCGTTCAAGCTCCTCAAGGCTCGACACCACCTGGCTTTGTGGCGTCGCCGCGGCACTCAGCTGGCTAGCCCGAGGGCGACTCGCAAAGTAGTCATTAGCAATAGCATCGGACACCATCGTGACAGTGCCCGAAATGCGCACTTGCCGCTCTAGTGGCTGCCAATAAAACAGTACCGAAGCCTGCGGATTATGTGCAATATCTTGGCCTTTATAACTGCGACTATCGGTGTACCACACGAGCCCATTATTATCGTAGCTTTTCATCAGCACCATGCGCGCACTCGGCATACCTGATGCAGAAACTGTGGCTAAGGACATAGAAGTAGCATTTAAAGGGCAAGCCACTTCAGCTTCACTAAGCCAATGGGAAAACTGCTGCCACGGGTCTAAGGCTAATTCTTGTCGACGCAACCCCTGCGCTTCGTACTCTCGTCGGTAATCTTTATAGTCTTGAGATGACATACAACCTGCCTAAATATCACGAAATAATAACTAAGTTGATATTATATGCTTCTGCAGCCTTGGCGCAAACCGTTAACATCAAACCCATCAAAAAAGCTTATAATATTGTGGCGAAAATGACGTAAAAGTGAGTAAATTATGACTTTACGTGTGAGCCAGGTTTTCAAATCAACGGCTTTTAATGTAATATTCTGGATTGCTACAATCTGCTTAGCTGATCGATATCACCTGCCGCACTCAAAAGGTCATTTCCATGAACTCCAAATCTTTGGTTTTTCGCTTTTTAACTAAAGTGTTACTTCCTATTGCCATTATTGCGGCAGCCGTAGCTGGTTTCATTCACCTCAAAAACTCAAAACCTGAAGTCCCAGCAAAACCCATAACTGAAGAAGTATGGGGTGTTTCAGGTCTCTTGGTGGAGTTAAAAGATATCGCCCCAGAAGTGACCCTTTATGGGGCATCGGAGGCTAGCGAAACGGTTCAATTAAGCTCTACAGTGAATGCTTTTGTTAATGTGGTTAGTATTAAACGTGGCGACAGAGTTAGCCAAGGACAAAAATTAATTGAATTAGACGACCAAGAGTTACGCTTGACACTGGCGCAACGTAAAGCCAGTCTTAGGGACGCTGAGACGCGCATTGATACGGAAATAAATAGCCATGAAACGAATCAAAAAGCCTTGCTCATTGAACTCCAAGTACAGGCGATCAACCAAAAAAACTTTGACCGCCAACAACAGCTTGTGGCCCAAAAGGTAGCTCCTACCTCACGGCTTGAAGATGCCACTCGAGTGCTGCAACAACAAGAGCTGTCTTTACTCAACCGTAAAAATACCATTGCCAACTACCCTAACCGCATCGCTCAACTCAAGTCACAGGTGACCCAAAGCAAGATCCTCCTGCAGTTTGCCGAACTGGATTTAGCGCGCACTCACATTGAGGCACCTTTTGATGGCCGCATATTGAGTGTTGATACTGCATCGGGTAACCGGGTGCGCAACGGCGACCGGGTGGTTAAACTATACAACACTAAAAGCCTAGAAGTGCGCAGCCAGATCCCTGCTCGTTACCTGCCGATGATGCAAACTAATGATGCTACCAAACGCCTAGAGGCCAGCATTGTTCATAACGGCCAAACCTATCCCCTCGTATTAGATCGCCTATCAGCTGAGGCGTCTGACAGCCAAGGTGGTATTGACGCCTTTTTCAGTCTCGATGGTGGCCAAGAAATTGAAGTCGGTCGAAACTTACAAGTGATCGTTAAACTGCCTACACAAGCCAATGTTGCCGCCTTGCCAGCCCTCGCTATTTATGGCCAAAATCGTATTTACCGCATCGTTGACCAGCGCTTAGAGGCGCTGAGCATTACTAGGGTAGGCGATTGGACTAGCCCCACTGGCCAACAGTTAACCTTAGTTCGTAGTGCTGAGTTGCGTAGCGGTGACCAAGTGTTAATTACACAACTTCCTAACGCCGTTACTGGCTTATTAGTTGAAACGCGCTAGCTGGAGCATAAGCACATGATGCAGTCATTTATTCGCCTTTTTGCGAATCATAAAGTAGCTCCTAACCTTATAATGTTATTGTTGTTTTTATCTGGTGCCTACGGTCTAAAGCAACTTAATACCCAATTCTTCCCAGATTTCGCAGTCGATGTGGTCACCGTTAATATTGCCTGGCCCGGCGCAGCTGCAGAAGATGTGCAAAACAGTATTACCATTCCTGTTGAGCAAGAGCTAAAGAATGTTGCGAATGTCAGTAAGGTCAAATCCAGCACTTACCGGGGTGGCGTGACTATCCGCCTAGACGTAGACAGCAGCGCCGATTTCACAGAAACCACTAATGCCATTAAACAACGTGTGGATGCTGTGGGCAATATGCCTGTAGATGCAGAAACGCCGACGGTTGAGCAGTTTGTAATGTACGAAAAGGTGGGCACCTTGCTGATTACAGCAGATGGTCCTGTGGATGAACTCACCAGCTTAGCCCGCCAAGCGGAAAGAGAGCTGTTGGCCAAAGGCGTTAGTAAAATTAATTTTGAGGGCTTACCAGCACGAGAAATTGCTATTCAAATTGAACCCAGCACCATGCACGAACTGGGTTTATCACTGCCCAACATTGCGGGCCTTATCAGCAATCAGAGCAAAGATGTGATGGCCGGCACAGCCGGCCGTACCGATGGCTCAAAGCAATTACGTGCCATCGGCAAAGTGTCAGACGTAAGCAGCTTTGAACAACTACCTCTGCTTACGGGCGACAATGCCCAATTGCTTCGGCTAGGAGACGTAGCCGATATTACATTGCGCCCTAAAGAGGATCAAAGCACCATCAGCTATAACGGCAAACCCGCTATACAACTATCCATTATGCGTAGTAAAAATGACGATACCATCAAAACTGCTGCCATTATGAACAAGTGGGTGCTAGACGCACGAGAACGCTTCCCTCAGGGTGTTGAAATAGTCGTTTATAACGAACGGTGGCTAACATTAAAAGCCCGTATCAGCCTGTTGATTAATAATGGCGCCTACGGCTTGCTGTTTGTGGTGGCTTTATTATTTCTTTTCCTTAACTCACGGGTCGCCTTCTGGGTTGCTATGGGTATTCCAGCCTCACTCCTAGCCACTTGGGGGGTCATGTATTTTATCGGCGGCTCAATTAACATGATTAGCCTATTTGGCATGATCATGGCTCTAGGTATTATTGTGGACGATGCCATCGTTGTGGGTGAAGACACGCTCTCTCACTATCAGCGAGGGGAGCCGCCGTTACAAGCCGCTTTAGCTGGGGCACAGCGCATGATGGGGCCCATTGCAGCCTCTTCGTTAACCACCATTGCAGCTTTTTTACCCTTATTATTGATTGGTGGAACCATAGGTAGCATCTTAGCTGACATCCCTATTGTGGTAATTTGTGTCATTTTAGTGTCTTTGGTAGAGTGCTTTTTAGTGTTACCTGGCCACCTTCACCACGCCCTTAAGAATCAAGAAACTAAAAAAACCTCTCGCTGGCGCGCAGCCTTCGACCAGGGTTTTGAAAACTTTAAAAACAACGTCTTTCGGCCTGCCGTCAGCTTTGCTATCGACTTCCGTATGGTCACGTTTAGTCTAGCCCTCACCGCATTAGTTTTGGCCGTTGGTTTGTTAGCGGGTGGGCGTATCCAGTTTGCCTTCTTCCCAAGCGTAGATGGGGACAGTATCCGCGCCAATGTTCAGTTCAGTAGTGGCACTCCTGCCAGTGACGTTGCATCCTATCTAATTCAAGTTGAAGACGCTTTGATTGAAACTGAGGCTGAACTTGGAGGCAACCTGATCCGTGAAAGAGCGACCTTTTTTGGTACTAATATGCTGTCAATGGATGGCATTTCAAGCAATGAGCAGATTGCCTTATTAAAAGTAGAACTGGACAGCTCCTCATTGAGACCCGTGTCAAATGCTGATTTCATAGACACATGGAATAATAAGATACCCAAAGTGCCCGGATTAGAAAAAATCATTATCGACCAACCTCAGTCGGGCCCACCTGGCAAGCCCATTGAAGCCAACATTACTGGCGCCAGCGCCAGCGTAATGAAGCAAGTCGCCCTTGATCTACAAACTTTTTTAAAGGTGTTTACTGGGGTGCAAAATATAGACGACAACCTTCCGTATGGCATGGAACAGCTCATATTTAGCTTAACCCCAGAAGCGACCACCTTAGGCCTAACGAGCGCCGACATTGGCCGCCAATTAAGGTACGCCTTTGATGGCGTAACGGTGCAAAGCTTTTACCTTGGCGCAGACGAAATTGATGTACGCCTAATGTTAAAGGACCAGCAACGCAATAGCCTTTCAACCTTATATGCCCTGCCCATTATTTTACCCTCGGGTAACACTGTGCCTTTACTCGAATTGGTGGAGTTTAGCTCTCGACGGGGCATTGATAAGTTTAGTAGTGAAAACGGTCAACTCATGGTCACTGTGAAAGCTGATGTGGACGTGGGCGTCACTAACGCCAACGTCGTTATTAGATCTTTAAAAGAAGAGATCATTCCTAATTTGGAACGTCAGTATGGTGTACAGATTAAATTCGGTGGTGCTAAAGCTGATGAACGAAACACTTTAGGCGATATGATGACTGGTTTGGCATTAGCACTTGTCCTTATCTACATTGTTTTAGCTTGGGTGTTTGCGTCTTACACGTGGCCTATTGCGGTCATGTTCACCATACCCTTTGGCTTAACAGGTGCCGTTTTAGGCCACCTTGTGATGGATAGAGACCTCACCATTTTGTCACTGTTTGGGTTATTTGGCTTATCTGGTATCGTCATTAATAACAGTATTGTACTGTTGTCTTTCTATAAAGGGTTTCGTGACCAAGGCATGGCCCCTAAAGAGGCCATCATAGAAGCAGCGTGCCATCGCTTAAGGGCGGTAATCCTCACCTCGTTGACTACTATCGCGGGGCTGACCCCTATATTGTTTGAAAATTCTCTGCAGGCACAGTTCCTTATTCCAATGGCCATTTCAATTGTCTTTGGCTTGGCGCTGGGCACCCTGTTAATTCTGTTTGTAGTGCCATCCATCGTGCTCATGCTAGAAAACCTAACCGCTGTTATTAAGGGCAAAAAGCGCAGCACTTAAACTGCCAATGTAATCAAAATAAGCGCAACTGTGGCTGTTGGATTGGGGCTTTTAATTTGAGCCCTAATCCCAACAAACGCACACCTTGCGCTTGTTGTTGTGGTTGGCCACTGGCAAAAGCCGTTTGCAGTAAAGTGTCAAAAAAATCTAAATCGATGTCTGCACTGGCTTGTTCTCGAGTTAGTTGCGAAAAGTCTGCAAATTTCAATTTCACCACCAAACCGGCAACTGCATACTGGCTTGAGAGTTTTTGCCAACGCTGCATCAATTCCTCATATAGCGGCCGCAAGGCATTACTGCAGTCTTGCACACTCGTTAAGTCTTTAGCATAGGTGTTTTCTACCGAGACCGATTTGCGCACACGACTGGTTTGTACGGGCCGATGGTCCTCACCAAATCGGCGTGAGGCCAAGGTCTGCCCCATACGACCAAATTTCTGTTCTAACTCCAACACACTAAACTGCCGCAGGTCAGCACAGGTAAGGATGCCTTGTGCGGCTAACTTGGCGGCGCTAACTGGACCAATACCTGGTATTTTTTTAACCGCAAGCTGGGCACTAAAAGCATCTAACTCACTAGGCGTCACCACAAACAAGCCATTGGGTTTGCGCCAATCACTAGCGACCTTAGCGATAAATTTATTGGGTGCAACACCTGCAGAAATAGTAATACCGACTTCAGCCTCAACCGCAGCCATAATGTCTTCGGCAATGCGAGTTGCACTGCCATCAAACGAGGTGGCATCGGTAACATCTATAAAGGCCTCGTCTAATGACAAAGGCTCTATCGTGTCTGAGTAACGCCGAAAAATCGCCATCACTTGTAGGGAAACCGATTTATACAAGGCCATACGCCCAGGCAGAATCAATAGCTCTGGGCAGGCGCGTAATGCTTGCGCAGAGGGCATGGCCGAGTGCACACCAAATTGACGTGCAGGGTAATTACAGGTAGCAATGACGCCTCGGCTATTAGCCGCCCCACCAATAGCAATTGGCCGATGTTGGTATTCGGGCACCTCGCGCATCTCCACAGCGGCGTAGAAACAGTCACAATCACAATGAATTATCTTTCGGTTCATCGACTCGCTACCTTGTCAAATGGCTGTACATACAACCAGTATTTTACCTATAATAGAGCAGACATCAAGTGCCAGCATAACCCTCCCTAGCACTTGCGCAGGGAAAGCTATATTATGGCGGTTGTTTATTTAGGCGTTATTGAGATCGATATGGACCAACAGACACAAACAGAACTGGAAGCCGCAGCCTTTCGTAGATTAGTTAGACACTTAGATAACCGCAAGGATGTGCAGAATATTGATCTCATGATATTGGCGGGCTTTTGTCGCAACTGCATGAGCAAGTGGCTTATGGCTGCAGCCGATGAGAAGGGGGTTGCCATGGATTATGACCAAGCGCGTGAGCATGTTTACTGCATGCCTTATAGCGAATGGAAAGACCATCATCAGTTGCCAGCGACCGAAGCGCAAATGATGGCTTTTTCAGCCATAGAAAAAGCCAAAACAGCGACCCAGGGTTAGTTAAGTGGTGCCTTCACCGAGATCACCCAAGACTGACCTACTAATGCAGACACTCGATGAAAAGATAAAACTATTGATCAGTCAAAGCTGGGTAGCCACCCTAGAAATTTCACAATTACAACAACAAAATGCCCGTTTAATTAAACAGCTAGGGGAAAAGGACACCCCCGCAGCAAAGCTTATTCATCCCTAGGAGATTCCTTCTGCCCATGAATACCCCCACTTTTTTGCGCCAGCACGCGGCGTTGGCTGGCTTAATTATATTACTTATTGTTGCCTTTTTACTTAAGAATACAGATACAACAACACTGATGGGTCTGGAGTCTGACCCATTGCATGAACTCAACACACCCACTTCCCCTGCGGGCTCAACAGACCAGAACAACTCCCGTTCAAATTCTAAAAATCGGCCAGTGTCGAGTGCTAATATGGCCGCCAGCATTAGTCACGCTATCGAATCTAGCTTCCGCTCAAATGTGGAACCGATGCCTGATTTTTCAGCTTTTACAGAGGTAAAAACAAAAAAGCTTAATTTTTTTAATTACTTGAAAAAATTATCTAGGACCGCTAACGGTAAAATTGTGAAGATTCGTAGCCAGCTTAACCAGATGAATCCTCAACAACTCACGCAAAAACAGGGCCAACTACTCAAACGCTTATCAAAAAGCTATAAGGTTCAGAGCATCGTGCCAGCCGAACAAATCGATTTATTGCTCTACAAAATTGGCATAATCCCTAGAGCCTTAGTATTGGCTCAAGCAGCTAATGAAAGTGCTTGGGGTACCTCTCGCTTTGCGACCCAGGGTAACAATCTGTTTGGCCAATGGTGTTTCAGCTCAGGCTGTGGCCTAGTGCCGAATGGCCGCCCCGACGGCGCTACCTACGAAGTACGCAAGTTTAAAGACCCACAAGCATCTGTGGACGCGTATATGCGTAACTTAAACTCCCATGGCAGTTATAAGGGGTTGCGCCGTATTCGAGCTTGCTTAAAGGCCGAGGGTGAAGCGGTGACTGCACGCGCGTTATCAGCAGGATTGATCAGCTATTCCTCCCGAGGGGTAGATTACATTGATGATATTAGGTCCATGATTAGAGTCAATAAGTTAGAACCATGGCAAAAATCTTGGTGGGGTAACAGCGACCAACACTCCTGTAGCAAGTTAGTGCAGCTTGTGCGTCCCAAAGTGGCCACTGAAGACCCAATACATGGCATCACAGACCCAGAGGTCCAATAACATGTCCAGACTTGTCTATTCCACCGACCAGGGCCGACTGTGCCCTGATTGCGCTCACAGCCAGTGTCAATGTGCCAATCACAGCACTGCCGTGGGTGATGGTAACGTGCGCATTAGGCTCGAAACTAAAGGTCGTAAAGGTAAAGGGGTGACGACCGTCACTGGCATTCCATTGGCTGAACCCGAATTGAAAAAACTCCTTAAAGAACTCAAACAAAAGACCAGTACAGGTGGTGCTATCAAAAGTCAGGCCCTTGAATTACAGGGAGACCAACGCGATATACTAATGATGTTATTGGCTAACCGTGGTTGGCCTTCCGTCAAAAAGGCAGGTGGATAATGAGTTTAGAGTGGCTGTTAGTGGTTTTAGTTTTAGGCCTGTTTTACTGGTGGGATACCAGTGCTGCCAAAGATCGAGCACGTTTAGCCGCTAAACAACAGTGTGAGCTGCAAGACCTGCAGTTACTTGATGACACGGTGGCCCTTAAAAAGACTCGTCTAAAACGCGATCGCCGAGGACATATCACCTTTTTACGGCAATTCACTTTTGAATTCAGTAGCGATGGTGAGCAAAGAACCCAAGGAGAATTGCACCTGTTAGGCAAAAAAATCACTCACTTGCACTTGGAAGTGCATAGAATCCACTAGATTTGGCAACAGACCTAGAGTTTAGCCACCACTCTGCTAGAATAGAAAGTCACTTGTTCATGTCATTCATTTTGGGGAATTTTTAGTTGTCGAATCTACCAGTCATTATTGGTTTTGGTGGCATCAATGCCGCTGGTCGAACCTCTTCCCATCATGGTTATCGGCGTCTCATTGTCGATCACTTAGATGCCCAAAGTCGTCTAGACACGATGACAGACCTCGCCACACTAACCAACAAAGCTACCTTTTATAACGGTCTTTACTACATTGCTGGCGAAGAACAAGGGCTAACTCAAGCCCAGTTAACCGAACAACTAGGCGAACAACTAAAACAAGCCACGCTCATCCGCTCTATTCGGCCTGCAGCATACGATATTCATCAACTAGTTTTAAACAAAGCTGCACAAATTATGCCTGCGTCAGGTAACGCCACCACTATTCGCATGCGTAGGCGCCATCTACCTAACCAGTTGCCCGATAACTGGCAAGTGAATACCATCGACTTCGACACGGTGGAAGTGACTATAGACGGCGCCTTCTCGGCCATTCTACCCGACACCAAACGCGCACCCGTGAGTGCTGCAGGTCAACTACCTGATGGTTTTGATCCCGGCTCACTGTACCAGTCTCGCAACCATCCGCGCAATTTACAAATGACCATTTTTGGCGCATCTGATGCCCTTAGCTCCACCGGTATTGCCTGGCAAACCATGCAGGACCAGGTCGCTCCAGATCGCATTGCCGTGTATGCCAGCAATTCAATTGGACAGCTGGATGAAGCAGGCTTTGGTGGCTTACTAAAAAACCCAAGTACCGGCAAACGTATCACCTCCAAACAAATGCCGTTAGGTTATGGCCAAATGCCTGCTGATTTTGTTAATGCCTATTTGTTGGGCAGTGTGGGTGCGGTGGGCTCTGCCTTAGGTGCCTGCGCTACGTTTTTATATAACCTGCGTAATGCAGTTGAAGACATTAAAAGTGGTCGCCGCGACTTAGTCATCGTCGGTGGTAGTGATGCACCCATTACCCCTGAAGTGATGGAGGGTTTCCGCACCATGGGTGCGCTGGCAGAAGATCATGAGTTACGTGCTTTAGATGCTAGCCCTGAGGCTGATCTGCGCCGTACGTCACGACCTTTTTCCACCAACTGCGGCTTTACCATGGGTGAGGCCTCCCAGTGGATCGTCCTCACCAGCGACGAGTTAGCACTCAAACTCGGGGCCCAAATTCATGGTGCAGTGGCTGGCGTATTCGTCAATGCTGACGGCCATAAGAAGTCGATATCTGCGCCCGGCATAGGCAATTACATTACCTTAGCCAAAGCTGCTGCGCTAACAGAGAGTATGTTAGGCACAGAATCATTACGCCAACGCTCTTGTGTACAGGCCCATGGTACCAGCACACCGCAGAACCGTATTACTGAATCCCACGTGATCAATGAAACTGCCAAGGCTTTTGGTATAGATCGCTGGAAAGTAGCCGCTGTGAAAGCTTACCTTGGCCACTCTCAAGGCACCGCAGGGGGTGATCAGCTTGCTGTTTCTCTAGGCGTATGGCGCTATGGCATTTTGCCTGGCATCGCCACCATAGATCATGTGGCTAGTGATGTGCACCATAGTCATTTAGCGATTCAGGCCGCGCACCATGAAGTGGGTACAGAGGGCATTGACACGGTGCTACTCAACTCTAAGGGGTTTGGCGGTAACAATGCCAGCGCGGTATTAATGGGGCCTCATATTGCCAATCAGCTCATGGTCAAAAAACATGGCGCTAAAGCCATGCAGAACATGCGCCTAGCCCAAGAAACACATATTCAAGCCGCAACTGATTATGATGTGCAAAGCATGCGCGGCCTATCTAAACCAACTTACAAATTTGGTCATAACGTACTCACAGGTGAAGATTTACTCATCAGCCGCAACCAAATTATTATCCCTGGATATGCCAAAGGCATTGATTTAGTAGTGGATAATCCATTCGGCGACATGTGCTAACCCTGGCTACCAAACAAGTCAATTAGACTGTCACCATAAAGCTTAGTTGAGCCTTAATACTTGTAACGTGTTAGTCGCCGTCTGTAAGGCGATCTCTGATGATGATTCGTGGCGCAGATGTGCCAGCACAGATAATACGCGAGGTAACAAATCAGGCCGATTAGGCTGGCCTTTTTGCTGTTGTGCCATGGGCATATCTGGCGCATCTGTTTCTAACACAATGTCGGTCAATGGCAACGCTTGAGCTAACCGCCTCAAGGCCTGAGCTCGGTCGTAGGTGAGGTTGCCACCGATTCCTATTTTAAACCCCAACTGAGTAAACTTTTCAGCTTGCTGTAAACTCCCACTAAAACCATGCACAATCCCACCCTGATCAAATTTCAACTGCCTTAATAACTGACCTAAACGATCATTGGCCTTGCGGCTATGGACAATGAGGGGCAGTTTTTTTTGTTGGGCTAGTTTGACCTGTGCCACAAACCAAGCTTCTTGATGGGCGATAGAAAACCCCTCAAGCTCTGTGTCTAAAGCAAAATCTAGCCCAATTTCACCCACTGCAACGGGCTTATGCTGGTCGATGGCTGTCGCCAAATCGATAAGATGTGATGCAGTATGTTGATCACTAAAATAAGGATGAAGGCCCAAGGCCAAGTGCCAGTGCGGGTGCTGATCACATAGGGCTATTTGTTGGGCAAATAAAGCTTTCTTGGTGGCAGGTACGACGAGTTGCACCACCCCCTGATCAAGGCAAGATTGCCATAAATGGGGCTGCAGACTCTGCAAACGAGGATCATCCCAATGACAGTGACTGTCAATCAGCTGATGCATCACCCACCCCCCTTGTTAAACTCGCGTTAGTGTTCCCGTGTGGCGCGAAAACGAATATCTGGCCAACGCTCTTCCGTTAAACTAAGATTCACTCGAGAAGGTGCCAAGTAAGTTAAGTGGCCACCCCCATCGATAGCCAAATTCTCTGCCGCCTTACGTTTAAATTCATCAAGCATTTTGCTGTCATCACACTCCACCCAGCGAGCCGTGTTGACACTAATTGGCTCATAGATACATTCGACTTTGTACTCGTCCTGCAGGCGGTAAGCCACCACTTCGAACTGCAGCACACCCACTGCACCAACGATCAGATCGTTGTTCTTACCCGGCATAAACAACTGCGTTGAGCCCTCTTCTGATAACTGCTGTAAGCCTTTTTTCAACTGCTTCATCTTCAATGGGTCTTTAAGACGAACCCGACGGAAAAGCTCCGGTGCAAAATGAGGAATACCTGCAAACTTTAGATTTTCGCCCGCCGTAAAAGTGTCACCAATCTGGCTGGTGCCATGATTATGTAAACCAATAATATCTCCAGGCCACGCCTGCTCTACATTGGCACGTTCACCCGCCATAAAAGTGACAGCATCAGCTACTTTTACATCTTTGCCTATACGTACATGACGCATTTTCATACCCCGTTCGTAGCTACCAGAACAGATGCGCATAAAGGCAATACGGTCGCGATGCTTAGGATCCATATTGGCTTGTATTTTAAACACAAAGCCAGTGAATTTGGCTTCTACCGCTTGCACTACACGTTCACCAGCATCTCGAAATTTTGGCGCTGGAGCCCACTCTACGAAGTAATCCAACATTTCTCGGATACCAAAGTTAGATAAGGCTGTACCAAAGAATACTGGTGTTTGTTTGCCTTCTAGAAACAATTGCATATCAAACTTATGACTTGCACCCCTAACTAATTCAATTTCGTCCTTGAATTCATCCAATAACTCACCCAACAAGGCAGTGGCTTCATCAGACTCTAAGCCCTTAATCTGGATATCGTCAGAAATGGTGTGGCCCTGGCCTGGAGTGAATATGTGTAAGGTGTCGGTGTAGAGGTTGTACACCCCTTTGAAACGTTTGCCCATACTAATCGGCCAAGTGATGGGTGCACAAGCGATATTCAGCACGTCTTCTACCTCATCCAAGACTTCGATTTGCTCACGTACCTCACGATCCATTTTGTTAACGAAGGTAAAAATAGGGGTATCTCTTAAGCGACACACTTCCATCAGTTTAACCGTGCGATCTTCTACACCTTTAGCACCATCAATCACCATTAATACCGAATCAACCGCCGTCAAGGTGCGATAAGTATCTTCAGAAAAGTCTTCGTGTCCCGGGGTATCTAAAAGGTTAACCGTGCGGTCCTTGTAGGGAAACTGCATCACCGACGAGGTCACGGAGATACCACGTTGCTGCTCCATTGACATCCAATCTGAAGTGGCTTTTTTATCACCTTTTTTACCCTTTACCGAGCCAGCTGTTTGAATCGCTTGACCAAACAATAATAGTTTTTCGGTGATGGTGGTTTTACCCGCATCAGGGTGAGATATAATGGCAAAGGTTCTTCGCGTTGCGACTTCTTCTGCGATCAAGTTGGACATAATTCATACAGTCTGTGGAATATGGGGGCACATTTTCGCATGCCTTGAATAGACCCTATTGTCGCTGATTAGCGCCTTTTCCTCAATATAAAACGGTTAAAACTTGACCGGAAAATAACCTAACTTCCATCAATTCATTGAGAAATGGCGTAAATTCACGTACTATATGCCCGCTTTTACACCGTCCCTACTATTAGGAAATACCATGTTCGATCTGGCTAGCCGCACTCCGGTTAATGCAAAAAATGATATACTTTCCGGCCTTACGGTCGCTCTTGCATTAGTGCCTGAAGCCGTTGCCTTTGCTTTTGTAGCAGGCGTAGATCCTCTGGTGGGTTTATATGCTGCATTTATGGTGGGTTTAATCACTGCCACCATTGGTGGTCGTCCTGGTATGATTTCTGGCGCAACCGGCGCATTAGCTGTGGTCATGGTCGCTTTGGTAGCCGACCACGGAGTTGAATACCTGTTTATTACCGTTGTATTAATGGGCATTTTACAGATTTTGGCTGGCGTTTTCCGACTTGGAAAATTCATCCGCATGGTACCCCATCCGGTCATGCTAGGGTTTGTGAATGGTTTAGCCATCGTCATCTTCTTGGCACAATTAAGCCAGTTTAAGTTTCTTGACGATAATGGCGACTTGCAGTGGCTGCAAGGCAACGAACTCTATTTGTTGATCGGGCTAATTGCCCTAACGATGGCTATTATTCACTTTTTACCCAAGTTAACTCGTGCAGTACCATCGTCCTTAGCGGCGATCTTGGTGGTGACTTTATTGGCCGTAACCCTCAACTTAGATACCCGGTCTGTGGGCGATATTGCCTCCATTGCTGGCGGTTTACCAAGCTTTCACCTACCTGATGTACCTTACACCTTAGAAACCCTCATTATTATTTTGCCTTACTCGATCATTTTGGCGGCTATTGGCTTGATAGAATCATTGTTAACGCTGTCTTTAGTAGACGAAATTACCGGCACCCGTGGACGCGGCAATAAAGAATGCGTAGGCCAAGGCATTGCCAATACGGCGACTGGCTTGTTTGGCGGCATGGGCGGTTGTGCCATGATTGGTCAAAGCATGATTAACGTTAATTCTGGAGGCCGCGGTCGCCTTTCTGGCATAAGCGCTGCCTTATTCCTACTGGCCTTCATCTTAGTGGCATCACCTCTTATTGAAATGATCCCAGTGGCTGCCTTGATCGGTGTCATGTTTATTGTGGTGGTAGGCACATTTGAATGGTCAAGCTTTCGTATTTTGAGAAAAATACCCAAATCTGATGCCTTCGTCTTAGTCTTAGTTTCTGGCGTAACGGTCATCACTGATCTTGCTATTGCAGTGGTAGTAGGGGTGATTTATTCGGCTTTAGTCTTTGCTTGGAAGCATGCTAAGCATACGCAAGTGACCCATAAGGACGTGGATGGCAGCCGCATCTATTATTTACGGGGTCCTATCTTCTTTGGCTCAGTACAAAACTTCTTGGATCTTTTTGACCCAAGCCAAGATCCAGCTGATGTTATTATCGACTTTGAACGCTCGCGTGTGGCTGACCACTCAGGCCTGGAAGCCATTGATACCCTCGCTGAACGATACTCCCGCGCTGGCAAGACCCTGCACCTGCGTCATCTTAGTGCAGAGTGCAAGACCCTCCTGTCGAAGGCAGGCAACATGGTGGAGCTTAATGTGATTGAAGATCCATATTATAAGATTGCTACCGACACTTTAGACTAAATACCAAAGCGTCTTCGCGCGCACCATCAACGCCGGGATAATAATCTCGGCGTTTTTGTATACACTCAAAACCCATGGAGTGATACAAATTAACCGCCACTTGATTAGAAGGCCTAACTTCCAAAAACACCGTTTCTACTCCTCGTTCCGTTAAGTCTATAATTAACATTTGTAGCAACTTGCGCCCCCAACTCTGACCCCTAAAGCCATGGTCGACCACAATCTGTTGCACATCCGCCTGATCAAATGTGTGGCTTGCTACGGCATAGCCTATCACCGTGCCTGCGGTTTTATCGAGACCCACTTTGACCAGATAACGACCCTCTAAACTGGCCTTTAAAACTTCTTGCAAGGCATTTTTTGACCAAGCTGACTCACTGGCACCTAAGGAGAAATCGATGATGGGGTCGATATCCTGTTGCATCAAAGCCCGAATAAACATGCGTTATTAGGCTTTATTGCCAAGCGGGATGAGAGGCTGCAGATGTTGCCAAGTGTCAGACTTAAGACTTGGCACCGCTAATAGTTGATGCAAACTATGGCTGTAAACCGATTGTATGGGCCCATCAGCCAGTTCAATATAGGCAGTTTCACCCAAAGTCATATCGGGCTTAAGTAATTGAATAGCCGCAGGCCCCATAATCAAGAGTTTGCTGCAGGAGTTCTCCTTTAACAATTTTATGATGCTGTATTTGAGCCCACTTTGAGCTCCTGTCAAAGAGTGATCTGCATGGGGGCCAGGCACTAATGGCCAGTTAAACTCCATCGAGGCAGCTGGCATCACCTGCGCACTAGTGTCTGTCGATATCGGTCTTAGGGCATTAACAATGGCTGTTTGCAAACGTTGTATAGGGCTGCTCATAGCGGCGCCTTCTTGCACTGGTATGTCGTTAACTACCAATACGCCATTACTGTACCAAGATAACCCTAAGTGTATGGGAGCAAGCCGATCGGCATTAATGACCATCGCAGGCATTGGCATTGACGCCACAGCAGCTGGGAGGGCAACACTAGCTTGCTTGGCCAACTCACGTTGCTGTGACACCTGGCTATCATCAGGCTGATGTATTGTTGGGTCTAGTGCGCCTAGAGCCTGCGCTACGGCCTCTGCTTGCATCTGCTGTGCGTTTACTTCTTGGTTTACTTCTTGGTTTACTTCTTGGCTTACTTCTTGGTTTACTTCTTGGTTTGCAGCATTAGCCACACTTTGCACAGCTGACGGGGCTAAAGCCGCATCCCTTGGCGAGGAAGACACGGACGACCCAAGAACTGACACATTTAATGCATGGCTGTGCGCAGCACCCTCACTTTCTTGCACCCCTAGTGGCTGCCATTGGCAGGTATTGACCTGACTAGCAACCAAGGGCCCAGTGGGCAGCCAACTGGTCACACCAAGTGCCTGCAAGTACTGCAACCGTTGCACCTCTTCAAGCGAGGGGTAAGTAAGCATAAACTATCCTAAAACCTTAATAAATGTTGGTATCGAGTTGATGTTGTACTGGTGAAATTTTGATCACACACTAGCCCCAAAGTGACTCATATTGATAAATCTTCATACAAAGTTGGGAACATCCCACCGCTCAAGTCATCTCCATTTTGATAGCCGTTAGCCTCCATAATGGTCCTTTCTGCTTGGGCCCAGGTGCCTCGATACTCAACCTTAGATCCTTCTTTTGCCATTCTTAAGGTATATCGATGCACGTTGTTATCAGGTATCGCTTGATTAAGATTGCCATGGAGGGTGCGCATATCAAAAAAAACACAATCGCCTAACTCAAAATCCCATTCAAGAAACTCATAGTTTTGTTGATTGTTGAGTATGTCTGGCGTGAGGTGATAGGTTTTGCCATTCACTTCTCCAGCTTCCCCATCTTCTTGATAGCCTTCTCTAAAACGGGTTCTTAAAAATAGCTTATTCCAAAGGTGTGAGCCTTTAACCCAAGCAATGCCTTCATGCCTTTTTACCGAGGCAAGCGGCAACCAAAGTACACACATAGATCCTTCAAAATCAAAGTATGAAATATCATGATGAAAGGGTGCTCCAGACTTAGAACCAGCTTCCCTGAAAAACCAATTATCCATGACTAAATTAATTTTTTTCGCTCCTAATAACTCAGCTGCAATTTTTGCAGCAGGCGATTGGAAGACAAATTTTTCAAAGCCTTGATGTCGGTCCCAAACCCAAAAGTCTTCAAAATACCCAGGGGCATCGTCATCCTTAGTGTGCCTAGCAAAGCGTGGGCTTGGATGCTTCATGTTGGCATCTATGCCGTGGGTTAATTGTTCGATCCATTGAGAAGAAAATTTGCCTTTTAGGAAAACCGCTCCGTCTGCTTTAAACTGATCAATTTGATGCTGGGTTAGAATATCAGTGATGGGCATACCTTTTTATTATTTAGCCATTCAGCGGCTAAAACCTATATAAAGCGACTTCTTATGGTTATATTGCACATGCCATGTCTTGGCCACAACACATGGGAGATTTTATCTTTCCATGGTCATTGGGACATTCAGAAACCTGAACCTCAGTGCCATCATCGAGGGCTAGCATACCGTTTACTAATGGTGCATCGCATTTGGCACAAGTTGCGTTGACCGCCATTCCACAATGATTACATGCGTAAGTTGCCATGTTACTCTCCGTTGAAATTACTGCGTGAGTTATTAATACCAATAGTTAACTTAATTATCAAAACCCATTATCAAAAGCCATTATTATTGTAGGTCTAGGCAAATTTTTGGTCTAAACTAAAACTAGCACCAGATAAGCT
>CAWUTT010000137.1:0-7912 GCA_963925635.1 uncultured Pseudomonadales bacterium
TAGCATTGTATATGGCTTCTACGGCCTTGAAGGCTGCTTATTAGGTTCTACAAACACAAAACGCATTCAAAGGAATGCGTTTTTTCGAAACTAATGGGCCACTTTAAGTAACACAAAGTATATTAGCCCATATAGTGCAGATTCAGTCTTAGTTGACTGCGTCTTTTAGCGCTTTACCAGCTTTGAAGCTAGGAATGTTGGCTGCAGCAATTTGAATTGCAGCACCGGTTTGTGGGTTACGACCTGTACGAGCTGCGCGAGCCTTTACAGAGAAGGTACCAAAACCCACTAATGAAACAGATTCACCATCTTTAAGAGCGCCAGTCACAGCAGCAATAACAGCGTCTAATGCACGTCCAGCAGCAGCCTTTGAAACATCAGCTTCTGTCGTAATGGCTTCAATCAGTTCAGATTTATTCACTTTAATCCCCTTATATTTTAAAAACAGATGATCCACTCCAGTAGATCTTTTTTTCTTATGTGGAACACTTTCAGCTCTAAAAACCGAATGTAATTTATACCAACATGTTCAAACCCTTGTCAAGCAAGGCTTTGAATTTATCATTAGATTAGGCTAATGCCTACTAATCGAATCATTACCTGACGATTCCTTTACACTTTCAACTGTTAATTCACCATCATGATGCACAATTGGAGTGGGTGAGAATTGTAAAGCTAAATCTAGTACTTCGTCTATCCATTTAACCGGTTTTATGGATAAATCTGCTTTTATATTGTCAGGAATCTCTTTTAAATCCCTTTCGTTCTCTTCTGGGATGATAATTGTCTTAATGCCACCCCGGTGAGCAGCTAATAATTTTTCCTTTAAGCCACCAATCGGCAGCACCTGGCCGCGCAAAGTAATCTCTCCAGTCATGGCAACATCTGCTCGCACAGGGATGCCAGTCAAAACAGACACCAAGGCTGTGCACATACCTACACCCGCACTTGGCCCATCTTTGGGTGTCGCGCCTTCTGGCACATGAATATGTATGTCTGATTTCTCATGGAAGTCAGGTTTTATGCCCAACGCTGACGCCCGTCCCCGCACTACGGTCCAAGCCGCCTGAATGGACTCTTGCATGACATCACCAAGAGAGCCCGTTTTTACTAAACGGCCCTTACCGGGCACTACTGCTGACTCAATAGTCAAAATATCGCCGCCAACTGATGTCCAGGCTAAGCCATTAACATGGCCCACCCGATCCTCTATGTCAGCTTGACCAAAGCTACATTTACGTACCCCAGAGTAAGCCTCTAAGTTTTCTGAATTCACATCTTGAGCTGGGCTATCTAGAGCTGTCTTAAAACCAGCAAGCAGATGTTCTTTAACGACTTTTCTACAAATCTTAGCAATCTCTCGCTCCAGACTACGCACCCCTGCTTCACGGGTGTAATAGCGGATCAAATCAACAATAGCTTCATCTTTTAGCGCCAGTTCCGTAGGCGATAAACCATTGGCAGCCAGTTGCTTAGGTAGAAGATAACGTTTGGCAATGCTTAATTTTTCACCTTCTGTGTAGCCTGGAATCCGGATCACTTCCATACGGTCCAACAAAGGCCCAGGTATGTTCATGGAGTTAGCCGTACACACAAACATTACACTGGATAGATCGTAATCAACCTCTACGTAATGGTCGTTAAAGGTATTATTTTGTTCTGGGTCGAGCACTTCCAACAACGCAGAAGCTGGGTCGCCTCGGTTATCCATGCCCATCTTATCAATTTCGTCCAACAGAAACAGTGGGTTTGAAACTCCAACTTTAGACATTTTTTGAACTAATTTACCAGGCAAAGAACCGATGTAGGTGCGTCGGTGTCCGCGAATTTCTGCTTCATCTCTTACACCGCCTAATGCCATGCGCACATATTGGCGACCCGTTGCTCGAGCAATGGACTTGCCTAATGAGGTTTTACCTACACCTGGAGGCCCTACTAAACACAAAATAGAGCCTTTGACTTTTTTAACCCTTTGTTGCACGGCTAAATATTCAAGGATACGTTCTTTTACTTCAGATAAGCCATAATGATCTTCTTCCAACACCGAAGAGGCCTTAGCTAAATCGTGCTTGAGACGGCTTTTCTTCTTCCAGGGAATAGTTACCATCCAATCAATGTAACTACGCACCACAGTGGCTTCTGCAGACATTGGTGGCATCATTTTAAGCTTATTGAGCTCGGCTTGAGTTTTGTCTTTCGCTTCAGCCGGCATACCGGCTGCATTAATTTTGTTTTGCAGCTCATCTAAATCGTTGGGAGCCGCCTCATCAATATCACCAAGCTCTTTATGAATGGCTTTAATTTGCTCATTCAAATAATATTCTCGCTGGCTCTTCTCCATCTGTTTCTTAACTCGGCCACGAATACGCTTCTCAACCTTAACTAGATCGATCTCACCTTCCATTTGTGCCATCAAATGCTCGAGCCTTTGAGTAAGATCGCCCATTTCTAATAAATTCTGCTTCTCTTCAAGCTTCAAATTCATTTGCGAGGCAATGGTGTCTGCTAATCGACTAGGGTCTTCGATATTAGTAATAGACGACATGACATCGTTCGATATTTTTTTGCTTAGTTTGACATACTGTTCAAACTGCGCCAGTAAGGTATGGGCTAACGCTTTCCGTTCGCCTTCTGACGGTTCAGCATCATCTAACGCTTGCACTTGGGCAGTAAAGAAACCTTCAGTTTCATCGACCTGCTCAATAGCCACACGTTGCTCTCCTTCTACCAACACCTTTACCGTGCCATCAGGCAGTTTAAGCAGCTGTAATATACGAGCAGAGGTACCCACCTCGAACAAATCTTCAACCTGAGGATCATCTACAGTGGCGCTTTTTTGGGCAACCACAACAATGGCCTTATCAGCGGCCATTGCATGTTCTAATGCATCAATGGAATTCTGGCGCCCCACAAAAAGAGGAATGACCATATGTGGGTAAACCACAACATCACGCAACGGAATGAGAGGAAGAGTCTGAGTCTGAGTCATAAAAGATCCTATAGGCTAAGGTCGCGGTGGCTTGCGAATATTTAGTATGCTTTATTAAATGCGGACAAGGCAGAGAAATACAAGCCTTAAAGTGAAATGAGACTAAAAAAAATCACCCATAATTGATTTTAGCTCACCACTCCTTAATTAAGGTCAAAAAAAACCACCCGTAGGTGGTTTTAAGTCACTGCGTTTAAGCGTTTAGCTAGTCTGAAACAGCCTGTTGCAGTTCTGCGCTATCTAAAACCACTAGTGGCTCGCTTTCCCCAGTAATACTTTGTTCGTTAACGACAACCTTAACCACATTAGCTTGGTCGGGAAGTTCGTACATTGTAGGTAGCAACACAGACTCAAGAATGGAACGTAAACCACGTGCCCCAGTCTTACGTTCCATAGCTTTCTTAGCCACCGCTTTGAGGGCTTCAGCACGAAACTCAATTTCTACATTTTCCATTTCAAACAGCTTATGGTACTGCTTTGTTAAGGAATTCTTAGGCTCTGTCAGAATTTGAACTAAGGTGTCTTCGTCTAACTCCTCTAACGTGGCAATCATAGGCAGACGGCCGACAAACTCAGGGATCAAACCAAACTTCACCAGATCTTCTGCTTCAACAGAATGTAACAACTGACCCACATCTTTACTGTCGTCCTTGCTCTTCACCGTAGCCGAGAAACCAATACTGCTCTTTTCTGTGCGATCACGAATCACCTGATCTAAGCCAGCAAAGGCTCCACCACACACAAACAGAATATTACTGGTATCAACCTGTAAAAACTCTTGTTGAGGGTGCTTACGACCGCCCTGAGGCGGAACCGAAGCGACCGTACCTTCAATCAGTTTTAGCAACGCTTGCTGCACACCTTCACCCGAAACATCTCTGGTAATAGAAGGGTTATCTGATTTACGAGAAATTTTATCGATTTCATCAATGTACACAATGCCACGCTGGGCTTTATCAACATCATAATCACATTTTTGAAGCAGCTTCTGGATGATGTTTTCAACGTCTTCACCCACATAACCCGCTTCAGTGAGCGTTGTTGCATCGGCAATAGTAAAGGGCACATTCAATAAACGCGCTAAAGTCTCGGCTAGTAATGTCTTACCACTGCCCGTTGGACCGATGAGTAATATATTACTCTTACCTAGCTCAACATCATCTTTACCACTGACGTAGTTCAAACGCTTGTAATGATTATAAACTGCTACGGCAAGCACCATTTTTGCTCGTGGCTGACCAATGACGTACTCTTCTAAGGCTGCGCGTATTTCTTTGGGCGTCGGTAAGTGATCGTCAGCTACGGGCTGTTCCTGATCTAAAATTTCTTCCCGAATAATATCGTTGCATAAATCAACACATTCATCGCATATAAAAACCGAAGGCCCGGCAATTAGTTTGCGCACATCGTTTTGGCTTTTCCCACAAAAGGAACAGTAAAGTATCTTACCGCTATCTTCTCCAGATCCGTCTTTGTCAATGCTCATATAATTACCAATGTTATTAGCCCAATGCATACATTAGGCTAGTGTTAAATCTTTACTCTATCTATTATCGACTAACTGTAAACATTATTTAGCTTTAGTTAGCGTCTTCCACCCAGGAAACTTAGACTGGACGCTTATCAAGTACCGTATCAATTAGCCCATAATCCATTGCTTGCTTACCTTCCATGAAGTTATGACGGTCAGTATCTGCAGCGATAGTGTCTAATTCTTGGCCAGTATGGGTGGCCATAATACGGTTCAACTTGTCACGGATATTTAAAATTTCTTTAGTGTGAATTTCAATGTCCGTGGCTTGCCCTTGATAACCACCCAAAGGCTGGTGAATCATCATGCGGGAGTTTGGCAAGCAAAAGCGCTTGCCTTTTGCTCCACCCGTTAATAGTAGAGCGCCCATGCTGGCAGCTTGACCAATGCACATGGTGCTTACATCAGGTTTAATGAACTGCATGGTGTCATAAATAGACATCCCTGCCGTCACCGAACCACCTGGTGAGTTAATGTAGAGGTGAATGTCTTTGTCTGGGTTCTCTGCTTCCAAAAATAACAGCTGAGCAACTACCAGATTAGCCATATGGTCTTCCACCTGGCCAACTAAGAAAATAACGCGCTCTTTAAGAAGGCGTGAATAAATATCGTAAGAACGCTCACCACGGGAAGTTTGTTCAACAACCATAGGCACTAAAGCGCTTAATTCAGGGCTTAATTGGCCCATTTGCGAAGGAAAAGAAAAACTCATTGTCGCTAAAACTCCAATACATAAAAACGTTACAAACCACTATATTGTGGCATTTTTAACAAATGCCAAGGTCTAGACTAAGTAAAACATCTAAATAATCCATTTAAATGGCAAAAAAAACGGCATGAATCACATCAAAGTAACCCATACCGCTGATCTGTTCAAGTCCAATTAAGGCCTCAACAGACGGATAGAAGCATTAGGCCTCTTCGCTTGACTCTGCTTCATCGTCAGTCACGTCTTTGCCTTCTGGCTCAACGGCTGTTTTGTAATCCACTACTACGTCGGTGACGCTGGCCGCAACTAACAAATGTTCTACCACCTGATCTTCTAAAATAACGCCATCTAGCTGGCCGCGCTGCTCAGCGTTGTTCATGTAGTAGTCAATAAACTCTTGTGGGTCTTGATAACCTTGAGCCATTTCCTGAACTAAAGATTGCACTTTGTCTTCATCAGCTTTGAAATCATTCTGTTGAATAATTTCTGCTGCCAAAAGACCAATCTTAACGCGCTTGTCAGCCTGATCTTGGAACATTTCGTCGGGTAAAATACTAGCGTCTAGGTTTTCATTGCCACCACCAAACTGCTGCAAAGCCTGTTGCTTTAAACGTCCTAACTCTTCGCTAACCAATGCTTTGGGCACGTCAAACGTATTTAATGCTAAATAGGCGTTCAACAGGTTATTTTTAAGCTTAGCTTTTAGCGCTTGGTTCATCTCACGGTTCATGTTTGAGCGAATTTCCGCTCGAAAACCTGCTTCGCCCTCTTCCTTTGGGTTAAATCGAGCAAAAAACTCTTCGTTTAACTCAGGCTTAGTGGCTTCGCTAACCGTATTCACCTTGATGGTGAAAACGGCGTCTTTACCCGCGAGTTCTGCAGCATTGTAATCTTCTGGAAAGGTGACCGTGATGTCTTTATCTTGGCCAGTTTCCATGCCCAAAATGCCATCTTCAAAACCTGGGATCATGCTGTTAGAGCCAAGCACTAAGTCATGACCTTGAGCGGCGCCACCGTCAAAGGCTTCACCATCTAAGTAGCCTTCAAAATCGATATTGATTTGGTCAGTGTCAGCTGCTGCGCGCAAAACTTCAGTCCATTGAGTTTGCTGACTTAACAACAGGTCAATCATCGTGTCTACGTCAGTATCTTCAATACTGGAAATCATACGTTCAACAGTGACACCAGATGCGTCTACCAAGACAATTTCTGGATACACTTCAACCACAGCAGTGTAGATGAACTCACCTTCACCTGTGTCTTGTTTAGGCTCAATGTTTGGCATGCCAGCAGGCTTAAGTTTTTCCTGCTGTAGAGCTTCAAAGTAGCTAGATTGGATCACATCGCCCAACACGTCCTGACGGATGCTTGCACCGTAACGTTTCTTGACCACCTTAGTAGGCACTTTGCCTGGACGAAAACCATCAATACGGATAGTTTTGGCGGTTTCGTTAACCTTTTTATCTACTGCGCTATCAACTTGCTCAGCAGGTACTGTAACGGTTAAACGTCGTTCGATGCTCGTGGTCGCTTCTACTGAAACTTGCATTTAAATGCCTCATTAATTATCAAATGACCAAGCCCTTGCCAAGGCTGGCGCTACTAAATTCTTACCTATATACCGTCTATCATAGACGATTACCAAGTTATGATAACCATAGGCTAAATTAAAAGACGGAATTTTCCGTATTTCACGGGTAATAGTCAAGCTATAAGCTGCAAAGGTGCTTATTTTTAGCAAAAAAAACGCCTCTTACCAAGAGACGTTGTTTAATTAGCACCCAAAAGCGCCTAAAATGGGCTCAAGGTTTTAAGCCACCCGTTGGGGAACAATATCTGCCACTGCCATTTCTGGGGGCAGGTAATCGTAACCTAAAGCCTTAGCAACATGCTCATTAGTCACCCTACCAGCATGTACATTTAAGCCCGCTAAAAAATGCACATCTTGCTGCAAGGCTTGCTTCCAACCCATGTTAGCCAGCTTTAAAATGTAAGGCAAAGTGGCGTTATTAAGAGCATAGGTCGACGTCATTGCTACACCACCTGGCATATTTGCCACACAATAATGAACTACACCATCGACCACGTAAGTGGGATCTTCATGGGTAGTTGCCCTTGAAGTTGCGAAGCAACCGCCCTGATCAATGGCCACATCAACTAACACCGAACCCGGTTTCATGGCTTTCACCATCGCTTCTGTAACCAGTTTAGGGGCCTCTGCGCCAGGAATCAACACACCGCCAATTACGAGGTCGGCATCAAGCACATATTCCTCTAGGCTGTCTTGGGTTGAGTATACGGTTTTAACTGCGCCGTTAAACTCTTTATCTAAGCGCGCCAAAGCTTGAGTAGACCGATCTAAAACCGTCACTTGGGCGCGCGCACCTAAGGCCATTTGAGCTGCATTAGAACCAACAACGCCACCACCAATAATAACCACCTTAGCAGGCGCTACTCCGGGCACTCCACCAAGCAACATGCCACGGCCACCTTGCGCCTTTTCCAACACATGAGCACCCGCCTGGATAGACATGCGCCCAGCCACTTCAGACATAGGCGCCAGCAATGGCAAACCACCTTGGGCTGAGGTAATGGTTTCGTAGGCAATGCAGGTTGCGCCAGAGGCGATTAAGTCGGCTGTTTGAAGCGCATCTGGAGCAAGATGAAGGTAAGTGAAGAGTAA
>CAWUTT010000138.1:0-3158 GCA_963925635.1 uncultured Pseudomonadales bacterium
CGATGAAATTTGAAATCAATGAAGGTGTAATTACAGCGATTGGTACACTGCAATATAATCCAGATCAGCCGTTAGAAGAGACGACGTTTCGAGGTGTGATTGGCACCGGTTTCCTCATTGGTACCGTAACTGAGAGAGACATTGTAATATTGCATCTAACTCAATGGTAGTAAGCATCTTTTAGAGAGTTGGGTTGCGCTGACCCGACTCTCTAAACCAAAACACATATGCCGATATTTAAGAATGCAGTCAATCGAGCATATAAGACAAGTTTTAGTGTTTACCGACAGACACAGTAAGGTGCCGTTACTAAAGGATGAAGACTACAAATTTGTTAGCACAGACATTGCTCTGAAATTCTTACTCCGTTTGATGGTGAATTTCGGTGGCCAAGTTAAGGGCATGACTGGCCTTTTGGCGATGCCCCCTAAGTGCTGATAATTTGCAGACGTAAGAGCTGTTTGATTAGACGCCGACTGCCTTCATACAGTTTGTTTTTGAAGCGGCTGCCACCGCGAAAGCCATTTAGGGCATAACGTCGACTCTGAGAACTCTGAGAACCAGGCTAGTTAAACGTTATGGCTGCCCAGTAACAACAGTCCCTTTGGTCACCCATATGCTTGTGTTAATGATGGAACGACCCTTTGAATCGTGTAAAGCCCCAAGCAATACCTAAGCCAATACCATAGATGAGGCAATTTACATTCAAGAGGATAATGATCATGATAAATGCAAAGCTAAAGTCCATTGTAGGCGCACTCATACCCACAATAATAAGCGTTTGCATGACAACAGAGACTAACCAAAGTTTCTGCCAAGCATTTAATTTATGCCATTTAACCTTTCCTGAGGATGACTTAGGCTGGCCTTTACCTATGCTTTCATAAGCAATTTCATCGATGGCATCTATGGCCGTATAAACATAATCATCAGGTTTGGTTTTGTTCATAGTTTGGTTTTCATTAATAAATACCTAATCACTATACAGACCGATACAGACCGATACATCACATTTCTTTACGCCTAACAACCCGCACCAGTGATTGCCGTTTTAACACTAAACCCATACGCTTAAGTTTTTAGCCATGATGCTGCTATTCAGCCTAGGTTCGGTTGCGAGGCATAGGGTATATGTGCCTAGTATGCTATTACTAGTTTTGACGAGCGCACACAGGGGCTTAAGGCAATACGTGCTGTGACACTAATTTATTACCCTCGTACTGGCTTTATCAACACAACTTGCGGTTTGTTATAAGCCAATCTGAGCCAGATAGGTTTTCAACAACTTGCGTTGCCGTGCCTCTGGCCAGGCAGCTTCTTCGGTCAGGCTGCGAATAACCAAACCGTTTATTTGGGCGGTAATTCCTTGGCACAAATCATCAGCATCATCTGGCATAGCCACGCCATTGCGTTCGCAATGACGTTTGAGTTCTTGCTTCACTTTACTGTGCCAGCGGAAGTGGGAATCTGTTTGATGGCGCCCCACTTCGGCCACTGCTAGGGAGCGGCTACAAAAAGCCATCCATACGGTCATCGCGGTGCGCTTTTGCTGCGTTATTGGCAAGGCACGCACGATAATGTCGTAGAAGCTGTAGTTCTTGGTTGCACTGACTTCCGCCATATCGGCGAACATCATGTCGTAAGACATTTCTAAGGCGGCCATTAACACGGCATCTTTACCACTGAAGTAGTGTGAGACTGAGCCTGTAGTCATGCCGGCCAAGCGGGCTATATCTGAAAGTTTAGTGGCTTCTAGTCCTTGTTCAGCAATCACCGTTACCGCCGCTTGGGCAATGGTAAAACGTCTTTTATCATGGTCAACAATTTTAGGCATTACAAGATCATATCAGCTTTATAGAAAGATAGTCATAGTGTAGTGACGCGGGCAAATAATAGCCCGTATTAATTACCTATTGAGCTAAATCTTGGGTTGATGCCAGCTTTCTCTTTATTATATAATCATGGTTATATTATAAAATACTGGGGAGTTACTAAGTGCTTAACGTTGTACTGCTGAAAAATGGTCTGGAGTTGTTTGTTCAAGGTGAGGTGGCCTATTTTAATTACTTTTGGTTGCGGGATAATTGCGAAACCTCCTGGGAGAGCAGCACCCAAGAGCGCACCTTTGATATTCTTGCAGAACCCGATGACTTGTCGCCTAAAAGTGCACACATCAACGGTGCGTTTCTAGAAGTGATTTGGTGTGATGGCAAACAAAGCCGTTATGCCCTGCAGTGGCTAAAGCGCTGGCACCAAGGCGAAAACCACGGCGATCTAGCAGTACGTTCACGTAAAGCTTGGTATGGCGACCATTATGCCAACATGGCACGCTTTAATTATACTGAGGTCATGGGTGAAACCCATCGTGTTGCTGATTGGGCAGAAGCCCTGTTAGATGAAGGCATTGCTCTGATACAAGGCATGCCCAATAGTGAGCAGGCATTGCAGTCTTTGTGTGAGCAATTTGGGGCAGTGCGACCATCTTTTTCGGGTTACGCATTCGATGTGTTTTCTAAGGCCCAACCTGAAAACTTAGCCTACACTAGCAAAGCGCTTGAATTACATACAGACTTGCCAGCGGAGGAACTAGCCCCAGGGATTCAGTTTTTGCACTGCCGGGCTAATGATGCAGAGGGTGGGCAAAGCCTGTTTGTAGACGCCAACGCGGTTGCCAATGCTTTGCAAAAACATCACCCTGAGTACTTTCGCATTCTCACCGAGTACGAGGTGCCATTTCGCTACACCACTCAACGCCAGGATGTACGTTCTAAGCAACGAGTGATTGAACTAGATCCTAATAATGGCGAAGTGAGTGGCATTAACTTTAGCCAACATCTGGCAGACATCTTCGATTTTCCCCAACGGGATATGGATCATTTTTACCCAGCATTTCGTAAGTTTGGCCAAATGTTGCAGGATCCAAGCTACTTGATGACCTTCCGCCTTAATGCTGGAGAGTGCATCGTATTCGACAACCAACGTATTGCCCACGGTCGTGCTTCCTATATCGAAGGCAGTGGTGCTAGGCACCTACGAGGTTGTTATGTAGAGCGCGGCGAATTACGCAGCACCTATCGGGTATTGCGCGCCCTACACCCAGCAGCAACTGATGCAGTTGCCTGGCTTCAGGTTAATGAGCCTACCTTGGATGAAGTAGG
>CAWUTT010000139.1:0-4039 GCA_963925635.1 uncultured Pseudomonadales bacterium
TGGCCCCCAGACAATACTGTAGCGGCCACGTAATTCATTTGATTACGACCAATAGAAAAGGCCGACCTGACCCAGTCTGTAGGCACATTGTTAACCATAGCCATAAAGGTATTGAGATCATCTGGCGCACCCCAAGGAATGCCCATACACAATTGCACCATCACCGGTTCAGTGATTAGCCCTTCTTCTACCAATTTTTTAGCCAACCATAGGTGACCTGTATCAAAGGCTTCAATTTCTATACGAGCGCCCATGGCGGTCATTTTTTCTGCCATCGCCCGTAACATGCCTGGAGTATTAGTCATCACGTAATCGGCTTCTGCAAAGTTCATGGTGCCACAATCTAAGGTGCATATTTCTGGCTGGCACTGGCGTATATGTTCTACCCGCTCACTGGCCCCCACCATATCTGTTGAGGCCTGCAAAGGTAATGGGTTTTCAGCATCACCAAAGACAATGTCGCCACCCATACCCGCAGTAAGATTGAGCACCACGTCTACCTCTGCAGCGCGAATGCGTTCGGTGAGTTCTTTATATAAATCTAGGCGGCGACTTGGCACCCCCGTTGCTGGATCACGCACATGACAATGCACGATGGCAGCACCCGCTTTAGCCGCATCAATGGCACTGTTGGCAATTTGCTCAGGACTGCGGGGCACATGGTGAGAACGGTCTTGAGAACTGCCAGACCCTGTGACAGCACAGGTAATAAAAACATTTTGACTCGCCTGCAGTGGCATAAATAGCTCCAAAAAAGTGTGGGTCGAATAAGCCACCATGATGGCATTGGCATGTCCACAGAGGCCTACTTATTTCACATAATAATTAACATAAACCGAACATAGATGAGGTCATATAAGAGTTAATCATGGCGCTTGCTGTACCACCGGTACCCTTCAATAAAGGACATTAAAGGACATTAAAGGGACACACATAGCAGGGCAGGCGATATGGCTGATAAGTAATAATAGCGAGTAATCGATTCTAAAGCTGAAGCCCTAGGTCTACCCTACAGCCTTTGGCACGGGTAAGGTTCTAATCGAGTGATCCGTGGGTTTAACCAACGCTACCAACAAACTCAAGTCGTTTTCCCCTTGACCTGAGCCCAAAATATGTCAGAATACTGTATGCATATACAGTATAATTGGTTTCACTATGGTTTTGTTACAACTTGAAAAAGAGCGTTTAGTCTGGCGAGCACGGCAAATCACAGGGCCAGATCCGCGTCGTCAAAGCAGCTTTTATCCTAGCTTAGATGCCCACCTACAAGGGGGTTGGCCCCAGACTGGGTTAGTGGAATTAGCTTGTGGCTCTGCAGGTATTGGTGAGTTACGCTTGCTGTTACCTCTGCTGGCCCAAGTGCAATCACGCTTGCAGGTGTGGATTAATCCGCCAGCAGAGCTCAATGGCCAAGCTTTGGCGCAACATGGTATCGACCTAAGCCAAACTTTATTAATCCGCTGCCAAAACCCTCAGCAAGCCCTTTGGAGTGCCGAGCAAAGTCTTAATAGCGGCTGTTGTAGTCACCTTATCTTGTGGGCGCCTACGCTCACTGCACCCCAAGCCAAACGCTTACAGGTGTCTGCCAAAGACAACCAAGCCCTCATGTTTTGGTTACATTCTCAGGCCGAACCCAGTAGCAGCGCCTTACCCGTGAGTGCGCGCTTGTCACTCGCCCCCTTAGCTACAGGATTACGTCTACAAATACATAAATACCAAGGCCAGTGGCCCCAACACCCATGCCAGGTAGACATGCATGCCCTGTGGCCATCGTTGGCAGTACCTGCCTATGGATCTTCTCACCCGGCCACTGCATCGGTGAGCAACGTTGTGGCACTGCCATTAAAGCCGCGGTGACGCATGCAATGGCTTTATTTATACTTTCCCAGCCTTCAACTCGATAGCCTTTTACATCAACAGGCCTATCACCAAGCCTGTGTTTTAGTGCATAAAAATAAGGTAGTACAGGCTAATCCAGAAGCACATCAAGTGGGCATAAAAATAGGTGCTGGCTTAGCCCAAGCTGCACTTTTATGCGCTCAACTTAAAGTCATTACCTACGACTCCAAACAAGAGCAGCGCTTGCTTACGCAACTGGCTCAGCGTTTATATCAAACCAGCGCCACCTTATATCTTGACCCACCCCAAGGTTTGCTGCTGAAAACCAGTGATATGCTACGCTTATATGAGGGCCTCCCTCGTTACTGGCAGCAGTTGCAACAGCCACTGATGGAACGTGGCTTAAACTATCATTATGCCAGTGCCCACAGCCCCTTAGCGGCGCAGGTATTAGCTCGGGCAGGCAACGACCGTTTATTAGAAAACCAACATCAAGCCACGGTGTTACTGGGTCAATTGCCCATCCACAGGGCGGGTTTAGAGCCTAAGTTGGCTTTGCAGTTAGAGCGTCTTGGCCTTAATACCCTCGGCCAAGCTCAAGCCTTACCCAGATCGGCACTAGGCCAGCGCTTAGGCCAAAACCTGGTCACCTATTTACAACAACTAGACACCCACAGCGCACCTAAGCGGCCCGCCTATCGACCCGCCGAACATTTTCGTCAACGCCTAGAGCTACTCTATGAGATTGAGCAGAGTACGGCCTTACGGTTTCCATTGAAACGTTTATTAGCTGACTTAGAAGCCTTTTTAGAGCCGCGCCAATTGCGAGTAGCAGGACTTAGCTTGGGCCTGGAGTACCGAGAACATCACACCGAGCGGCTGCACATAGGCTGTAGCGATGGCGAGTACCGTGGCGAAGCTTGGTTAGCTTTGTGCATGCTCAGGTTAGAGCAATTAAAGCTACAAGCCCCCATTATAGCCATTAGCCTTAACACCAAAGGGCAAATGCCATGGGCGCCTTTATCAGCACAACTGTTTGAACCCCCAGCTGGCAAGCTCACCGCTGGGCAGCTGATTAGCCGCTTACAAAATAAGCTTGGAGACCATGCAGTCCAACAAGTGTATTTACGCGATGACCATCGTCCCGAACGCAGTTTTTACCAAGGGCCACCTCACAGCCATTACCAAACTCAAGCCGCCACCACAGCCCTGCGCCCCAGTTTGTTATTTACCCTGCCACAAGCTTTAGGTCACAAGCCTAATCATCAGTGGTGTATTTTGTCTGGCCCCGAACGCATACAAAGTGGCTGGTGGGATAACGTGAGTATTTGCCGCGATTACTTTATTGCACGCAACCCCATGGGACAAGTGTGCTGGTTATTTCGCACCCCCAGAGAAGAGTGGTTTTTACATGGGTATTTCTCATGAGTAGGGCGCCTGTAGTGGACTATGCCGAGCTGCATTGTTTAAGCAATTTTAGCTTTTTAAGGGCTGCCTCCCACCCCCAAGAACTACTCCAACAAGCCCATAATTTAGGTTATGCAGCCTTGGCCCTCACCGACGAATGTTCGGTGGCTGGAGTGGTGAGAGCGTACCAGTATAAAAAGCAACAGGGTCTCGATATTAAACTCATTATTGGCAGTGAGTTTTTACTTAAACCCGATCAACCCGAGGCCCAAGAAAGCTTAGTCGTATTGGCAAAAAACCGCCAAGGCTATGCCCAGTTATGCCAACTCATTAGCCTTGCTAGGCGGCGGTGTGAAAAGGGTAAGTATCAAGTTTATCACCATGACTTTGAAGACCTTAGTGAGTGCTTACTTATCTGGAACCCTCACCCAAACAGTAGCTTTGAGTTAGGGAAGATATTATGCAGCCAACATAAACAACGCTTATGGGTAGGTTGCCACAGGCGCTTAAGTGCCTTAGACCAGAGCCTAAACGCCCACTGCCAAAGCATGGCTGATACCTTTGATTTACCCATAGTGGCCCTAGGGCAGGTGATTATGCATAGTCCCGATCGGCAAATGCTACACGACACCCTCACGGCGATTCGTCTTGGCATGCCTGTTTATGCCTGCGGCTACGCCTTGCAAGCCAATCGTGAACACAGCCTGCGACCGTTGGATAAAATCGCTAAACTCTATCCATCATCATGGATACAAGCCAGTGTCACCATTGCCCAACAATGTGATTTTTGTTT
>CAWUTT010000140.1:0-4531 GCA_963925635.1 uncultured Pseudomonadales bacterium
TTTTTTGATTAGTAGAACACCCGTAAGTTGAACATGCACCACCTAGGCGCCTCCATTCATGCTGTTATGTAAGCTAAAGCTTTTATTTTGCAGTAAATCCACCGTCGACGAAAAGAGTTTGACCCGTGACATAATCGCTAGCTGAGGAACAAAAAAACAATATAGGGCCATGTAAATCATGCATTTCACCATTCCTGCCGATACACGTTTGTTGTGCGTTGCGATTAGATCTCACTGGGTCTGAGAACACAGCTTCAGTTAATTCCGTAGGAAAAAAACCAGGCGCCAGAGCATTAGCATTAATGCCATCGGACGACCAAGCTTCTGCCATAGCCCGGGTCAATTGCTCAACCCCCCCTTTTGACGCCCCATAGGCAAGGCCTGCAGGAAATGCTCGCCGCGATTGCAATGAGGCAAAGTTAATAATACGCCCCCAACCTTTGCTTTTCATTGCGGGTACCAAACCTTGGGCTAAGAAAAAAGGCGCCATCAAATTAATGTTCATGGTCACATCCCAACCCGCACCAGTCACATCATCAGCGACTTCACGGGTATTAATGCCTGCGGCATTAATTAAGATATCAGGCGCACCAAAATGACTTTCGATTTGCGCAATATTAGCGGGCATCAACGACCGATCAGCTAAGTCAGTGGCCACAAAAGCCGTTTGGCCCAGGGTAGATTCACTCCAGCGCCTTAACTCAGCTTCTCGTCTGGCCACACCCACAACCTTCGCACCTTGATTGGCAAGAAAACTAGCAATAGCCAGTCCTATGCCGCCACTCGCCCCAGTCACACACACCACTTTGTCAGTCACATTAAACATAATATTCTCCTTATTCATCCCCATGGATAAATAATTTCCCTTAAAACCATAAATTTAATAAATAAAATAAGTGGCTGTTAACTCCGTTATTGGCATTAACGACGCCAACATAAGCAGTTTAATCGCCTCATATTTATTGCTTCATCAACGACAAGCACCACAATGTATGCGTATACATGAATCAATGCAAGCGTTTACATTGAATTAATGCAAGCGGTTACATTAAATAAGGCGGTATACTAAATCTCACTTAAGTATTTGCTTTTGTTAGGCTGCTTTTTATGACTATACACTCAAACCCAACAGTGGATGATGTCGCCAAATTAGCTGGAGTGTCGACCGCTACGGTATCTCGGTGCCTAAATAACCCCGAGAAAGTATTACAAGACACCAGAAAAAAGGTTCAAATTGCGGTCGATGAACTCGGCTATACGCCAAATTTTGGCGGGCGTTACTTAGCTTCTAATCGCTCCAGAACTATGGGCGCCATTATCCCTACGATGGAAAATGCTATTTTTGCCCGCGGCATACAAGCCTTTCAAGAGGTGTTGGCGAGTTCGGGCATTACCCTATTAATTGCAACTTCTGGGTATGACCCTCAACGTGAGTTTGAAAACATTCAAGCCCTTGTCAGTCAGGGTGCAGAAGGTCTTTTGCTCATTGGTGCAGCGCGCCCAAAAAAAACCTATGAGTTTCTGCAACGCCGCAACATTCCGCATGTCATTGCTTGGAACCACCGTCAGGATGGGGAACATTTATATGTTGGATTTAACAACTATGTTGCCATGCAAGCATTAACTCAAACCGTATTAAAAATGGGCCACCGACAGATTGCAATGATCGCCGGCCCTGCCACCAATAATGATCGCATAGAGGATCGCATATCTGGGGCTCGGGCAGCAATTGCAAAAAACCATGACGCCAGCTTAATAATCAAATCATCCCCCACCAGCTCCTCACCTATCCTGTCAGGACAAGCCTTCGAAGAGTTAATGGCTCAGGACATTAGGCCAACAGTGATCATGTGCAGCAATGATGCCCTTGCAGTAGGCGCTATTATGCGCGCAAAAGAAATGAATATTAGTGTTCCTGGCGAAGTCTCCATTACCGGATTTGACGATATTGATGTCGCAGAAATAGTCACCCCAAGCTTAACGACGGTGCACGTTCCCCATCGTCACATGGGCGAAGCTGCGGCCACATTATTGCTCAACATTAGAGCGGGCAAACCAGATCAAAAAAGCATCGAATTAGACACTCGAATAGTGCTCAGAGATTCTCTCAGAGTCATAACATAGTTGGCAGATCTGGCTCACAAGGGCACCATGCAAAATGCTTAGCGGGTAATTAAACAGCCCTATCTAAAGCCAATGAGGCAATAGCAAATGCGTCAATTACAATGCAGCGCAGACATTACCAGACACACCGATTATAATGGTGAAGCCATGAGCTTAAAGCATGGCAGTGATTGATCATCGTGGTTGATAAATAATCAAAGCTATTTATGTTCTATGTTCATTAATTCAAATCGGAGTAACTTCAGCTCTGTCAATTTTAATTATAAAGGCCCTTGAATGACACAAACTCAAATCGTTACATTTGCTAAAGCGGGTGGCCCTGAGGTCATGACGCTCTCTCAAAATACACTCCCCGCCCCCAAGGCAGGCCAAGTCAGCATCAAGCAAGAAGCCATTGGGGTTAATTACATCGATGTTTATAAGCGCAGTGGCGTTTACCCCACTGAGTTTCCAGCTGGGTTAGGCTTTGATGCAGCAGGCGTGGTGATTGCGCTGGGTGAAGGCGTTACGCACTTAAAAATGGGTGAGCGTGTGGCTTACGCTGCACCTTCGCAAGAATCTTACGCTAGCCACCGTACTTTAAATGCGGCCCAAGTTTGCCCCTTACCCGATAACATTTCTTTTGAACAAGCGGCAGCCATCATGCTTAAAGGCATGACCACGCAATATTTATTTGAGCAAACAACACCCCTTAAAGCGGGCGATACCGTGTTGTTTCACGCCGCTGCCGGAGGCGTTGGACTACTGGCCTGTCAGTGGGCCGCTGCAAAAGGCATCATCCTTATCGGCACCGCAGGATCAGACGAAAAATGCGCACTTGCGTTAGCTAATGGTGCATCACATTGCATTAATTATTCAACCGAAGATTTTGCCAAAAAAGTACAGCAATTAACCGCGGGTAAAGGCGTGGATGTGGTGATGGATTCGGTAGGTGCTGCGACCTTTGAGGGGTCTTTGAACTCACTTAAACCCTTTGGCATGATGATCACCTTTGGTAATGCTTCAGGTAAGGTACCCCCTGTTGATGTGGGCATTCTTGCTGCCAAGGGCTCTTTAAAGCTGACCCGTCCCACGGTTGCAACCTACGTAGCCGATTTTGATATGTGCCAGACTATGGCCAAAGAACTATTTCATATGGTGAGTTCTGGCGCAGTTAAAGTGCATATTGGTAACCGCTACCCAATGGCTAATGCAGCCCAAGCTCACATCGACTTAGAAAGTCGTGTGACCACAGGATCAAGTATCTTGATTCCATAAGTGTTTGGGCTGCCATTCAACCTTGAAAGGTGGCCCAATACAATAATCTCTTAGTGGCACTGCCTTAACGCCTTAACCTAACTAGCCCCGAGGCAAGCCCTACAGCAGAGGCCACGCCATCTATCACGGGCACATTATGGGTTTGTGATAACTGGCTGGCCAGATCTGCCATGCCCGCGCAGCCAAGCACTAGAGCACCAGGTTGTTCTTCGCGTAAGGAACATGCCATTTCATTAGAAATTTTATCTCTGGCACTGCTGCCATCAATTTCCAGATCCAGCACTTCAACTTCACTCGCCCTTACCTTAAGACAGGCAGACTCTAGACCATAATCCCTAAGGTTCTCTTCAATCACGGGCACAGATATAGCCAGTGTGGTGACCACAGAAAACTTAGCACCCAGTAACATTGCGACATGAAAAGCCGCCTCACCTATGCCAATGGTGGGCACACCACTCAGTCTGCGTGCCTCTGCAAGACCCGTATCATCAAAGCAAGCCAAAATAATGGCATCAAAACCATCATCACGCCCTTTAACCACCTCTTCCAACATCCCCGGCAGTGCCGCTAGGCCATCTGCAGGTCCTTGGATGGAGGCAGGGCCAGTTTTAGGGTTACGGGCCACAATAGCAACATCGGGGGCCGCCACTTGTCGGGCTGCCTCGCCAATTTTGTCGGTCATAGATGATGTTGTATTTGGATTAATTAACAGTATTCTAATATTTTTTTTGTTCACGAAACTTCTCCACCCAAATAGAGAGCTTTAATACGATCATCTTCTAGTAAGTCCTTAGACAAACCACTCAGTGCCACGGAACCCGTGGCCATAGCATAAGCACGATGGGATATTCGCAAAGCCATCCGTGAGTTTTGCTCTACCAGCAGCACCGACACCTTTTCATCACGGTTTATGTCAACAATCGATTGAGCAATATTCTGTACCAATTTAGGCGCAATCCCTAAAGATGGTTCATCCAGCAAAAGTAGCCGAGGTTTTGCCATCAGTGCACGACCAATAACCAACATTTGCTGCTCACCGCCACTGAGCGTGCCTGCACTTTGAGCGTACCTTTCTTTAAGCCTTGGGAACCGGCCCAGCACCATTTCTAATGTCTGAGCAATACCGACCTTATCTTTACGACTAAATGCG
>CAWUTT010000141.1:0-21744 GCA_963925635.1 uncultured Pseudomonadales bacterium
ATTGGTGATGTGACAGACCGTACCTGCATTTTGGTTGATGATATGTGTGATACGGCTGGCACCTTATGTAAAGCGGCGGACGCACTCAAAGCTAACGGCGCCAAACGCGTCATAGCCTACGCTACTCATCCAGTGTTATCTGGCCCAGCAGTGGACAATATTATTAATTCGTCACTCGACGAACTCGTTGTCACCGACACTATTCCGCTATCAGCCGCTAGTAAAGCCTGTAGCACCATTCGTCAACTGACCATGGCTGATTTATTAGCTGAGTCTGTCCGTCGGGTGTGTAATGAAGAATCCATTAGCGCGATGTTTCGTACCTAGTTTTAGATGACAACATTCGCACTAGTATTAACGGCCTTTAATTAGGCTCTTTTAACCGTCCTACCGTGCACCGGTCGCAAGTGCCCAGGACAATATATAAGGAAAGACAAATGTCTATCTCTCTACATGCTGAAGCCCGTGATGACTTGGGGAAAGGTGCGAGCCGCCGCCTACGTCGTCTATCTGGTGGCACTCCTGCTATCGTCTTTGGTGGTGCCAAGAACAAGAAGCCTCAATCCATCACTTTGGTCCACAAAGACCTTTGGAAGGCGTCTGAAACAGCTGGCTTTTATAGCTCTGTGATTACCCTAAACATTGGCGGCAAAGAAGAGCCCGTCATCGTTAAGGACTTACAGCGTCATCCAGCCAAGCAAGAAATTCAACACGTTGACTTCTTGCGCATTACCAAGTCAAACTTGATCCACATTTTGGTGCCTATTAAGTTTATCAACGAAGCTACAGCACCTGCCATTAAGATCGGTGGCGGTACTGTATCTCACGCTCAAAGCGAAGTTGAGATCACTTGCTTGGCTGCTAACTTGCCAGAATTTGTAACTGTAGACATGCAAGATATCGCTATCGGCGGCATTGTGCATCTTTCAGACATTCAACTACCAAAGGGTGTGACTGTTCGCGCTCTGCGCCTAGGTGAAGATCACAACCAAGCGATTGCCACAATTACTGGCGTCAAAGGCAAGTAAAGCTAGCACAGCTTAATTGTTGTTGTAATAAACGCCTTTGTTATTTATTTAGCAAGGGCGTTTTTATTTGGAGTCGCGTGACTATGCCTAACACTACACCTGCAACACCCATCAAACTTATTGTTGGTCTAGGCAATCCTGGCGCCAAATATGAGCAAACTCGACACAATGCAGGCCAAGACTGGCTGACCCAATTAGCCCGTGAAGCTGGCATTAGTTTAACGCCAGAAAAGCGTTTTTTCGGTGACTATGGTCAAGGCCTAATTGCGGGGCATAAAGTGCACCTGCTGATTCCCAATACCTTTATGAATTTAAGTGGTCAGGCCGTACAAGCACTGTGCAACTTTTATAAAATCGACACCCAAAACATTCTCGTAGCCCATGATGAACTGGACCTGCCCCCAGGCACAGCCCGCCTTAAATTAGGTGGTGGCCATGGTGGCCATAATGGTTTGCGAGACATAATCAATAAACGTAGCGGTGACAAAGACTTTCATCGCTTACGCTTAGGCATAGGTCACCCTGGAGATGCCAAGCTAGTGACCAATTATGTATTGAAAAAAGCGTCCCTTGACGAGCGCATCAGCATTACTAACTCAATGGATAAAGCCATTAAAGCCATGCCAGAGGCCATATCTGGGCAATGGCAAAAAGCCATGAACGACCTGCACACAAACTAATCAAGCGGTCTAACTAAAATTACTAGAGGTATCCCATGGGATTCAATTGCGGCATTGTAGGCCTACCTAACGTTGGCAAATCCACTCTGTTTAACGCCCTTACCAAAGCTGGCATTGGCGCTGAAAACTTTCCATTTTGCACCATTGAACCTAATGCAGGCGTAGTGGCTATGCCCGACCCACGTTTAGATGCATTAGCCGCCATCGTTAGTCCAGAGCGCATTTTGCCTACGACCATGGAATTTGTAGACATTGCCGGCTTGGTGGAAGGCGCCTCTAAAGGGGAAGGTTTAGGTAACAAATTTTTAGCTAACATCCGAGAAACAGACGCCATCGCCCACGTTGTGCGCTGCTTTGATGACGATAACGTCATCCACGTGGCTAACCGTATCGACCCAATCGACGACATTGGCATTATCAATATGGAACTGGCCTTGGCCGACTTAGATTCCGTAGAAAAGCAAAAATCCCGTGTCCATCGTGTGGCCCGCACTGGCGACAAAGAAGCCCAAGCCACTATGACATTTTTAGAAAAACTGGCTGGCCCCCTCAGTGAAGGCATTGCCGTGCGCACGCTAGATTTAAATGATGACGAGTTAGAGATGGTGAAAAGCTTTCACCTACTCACCAGCAAACCCACCATGTACATCGCCAACGTGGCCGATGATGGTTTTGAAAACAACCCACACCTTGACGCAGTAAACGCCTTTGCTGCTGCAGAAGGCGCCAAAGTAGTGGCCATTTGTAACCAAATTGAAGCTGAGATTAGCGAACTGGACGATGAAGACAAACGTGAATTCTTGTCTGATATTGGCATGACAGAACCTGGTTTAGACCGTGTCATTCGAGCAGGTTATGAATTACTGAGTTTACAAACTTACTTTACCGCCGGCGTCAAAGAAGTTCGCGCTTGGACCATAAAGCAAAATGCCACAGCACCTCAAGCAGCAGGTGTCATTCACACAGATTTTGAAAAAGGCTTCATCCGTGCCGAAGTCGTCGGTTATGATGATTTTATTGCTGGTAATGGTGAACAAGGGGCCAAAGAAGCGGGTAAGTGGCGCTTAGAGGGCAAAGAATACCGCGTAAAAGACGGTGATGTGGTGCACTTCAGATTTAATGTTTAAAAGCTTTGTTTTTGGGTGTTGACAGCACCCCCAAAACAAGGAATAATTCGCGTCCTTAAGTACAGCCACTGTGCTTAAGAATGATTAAAATGGCTATGTAGCTCAGTTGGTTAGAGCACATCACTCATAATGATGGGGTCACTAGTTCGAATCTAGTCATAGCCACCATTTTGATCATTATGTAAGACATTTCTGGGATATCGCCAAGCGGTAAGGCAACGGGTTTTGATCTCGTCATGCGCAGGTTCGAATCCTGCTATCCCAGCCATTTGTCTTGTTCTCTAGTACTAAGCTAGTATCAAACTAGACCCCAACTAGCACCAAAAATATCCTTTTATACAAAAACATATTAATGGGCCCTCGGCGCCTGTGAATGGTTTTATCACTATGCGTTTTTTCGATTGCGATTATGCATAAATGTGCCTAAAGTGATAGTTTAATTTATTCCACTTATCCCTAGCGGCATTTAGCATGAACCCTATTGCGCACCAAAAATGGTTAAGCACTTTACTGTTAGCTCTCAGTTGCCTAATGAGTGGTTTAGTTAACGCCAATAGCTTACGTATTGCCTACGACGCAGACCCAGTTTCGTTAGATCCTTACGAACAGCTATCTGGTGGCAGCATGCAGCAGGCTCACTTGCTCTATGACCCTTTGTTGCGCTGGACTACCAATCATCAACTAGAGGGCCGCCTAGCGCCCTCATGGCAGCGTTTAGATAACTTCACCGTGCGCTTTAACCTGCGTCATGGCGTTAAGTTTGTTGGCGGCAACCCATTAACAGCCCTTGATGTTAAGTGGAGCTTACAGCGGGCTAAAACCAGCCCTGACTTTAAAGCGATTTTTCAACCCATCAGTCATGCCCGAGTCATCGACACCCACACCGTCGATTTAATTACTGAGCAGCCCTACGCCCTGCTAGAAAATCTAGCCACCCAGCTATTCGTCATGGACAGTCTTTTTTACCAAGGCTTTGATGAGCAAAACAAAGCCAAGGATGCCATCGAAAAACATGGCCATTCATATGCATCCGAACATGCCTCAGGTACTGGGCCATTTATTGTCACCAAACGCCAACAGGGTATAGAAGTTCAACTCAAAAGGCAGCCCAACTACTGGGACCACGCATCTATGGGCAATGTCAGCCTAATTAACCTCACTCCCATACACGACAACGCCACCCGCAGTGCAGCGCTGCTAGCAGGCGATCTAGACCTCATTGCCCCTGTGGCCCCCATCGACCATTACCGTATTAAAAAACAGGCCGGTATGCATTTGTTTACCCGTGATGGTGCGCGCTTCATAAATATACAAATGAATCAGGTTACCCGTCCAGAATTACGCGACCTTCGGGTGCGCCAGGCCATCATCTATGCCATCAATAACAAAGGCATTGCCAGTAAAATTATGCGTGGTTTCGCCACGCCTGCAGGCCAGCAAAGTCCGCCTGGCTATTTGGGCCACCTGCCAAAGCTACAGCCCAGATTTGACCTAGACCTGGCCAAAAAACTGATGTCTCAAGCGGGTTACAATAAAGGTTTTAGGCTCACCATGATTGCGCCTAACAACCGCTACGTTAATGATGCAAAAATAGCTCAAGCAGTGGTTATTATGTTGGCCAAAATTAATATTGAAGTTGACCTTGTGACCATGCCTAAAGCGCAGTATTGGCAAAAATACGACCAAGGTGGAGCTGATTTAATGATGCTGGGCTGGCATTCAGACACAGAGGATTCAGCCAATTTTAGTGAGTTTTTGGCGATGTGCCGCAATGCGGAAAGTGGCTATGGTAGGTACAACGGCGGCCATTACTGCAACCCTGAAGTAGATCGCCTCGTCAGTGCTAGTGCCAAACAAACCAATAGTCTAAAACGCGCTCAAATGCTGCAACAAGTAGAGCAAATTTTGTATCAAGACGCAGCCTTTGTGCCTTTGCACTGGCAACATTTGGCATGGGGTAGTCGCAGCGGTATCGATATCGGCCAAGTACTTACGGTGGGTAACATTCCATATTTGGCTGACCTAGTCATCGACCAGCCATGAACTATTTACCCCAACTAACCCAGCGCTTATTAACTGGCTCCATCACTATCATGCTGGCAGCCTGCGTGAGCTATTGGATTCTCAGTCTTATTAGCCCCAACCATGCTGCAGCTATTTCCTTAGACCAGTACCTTAACCAGTTATTGCATGGAGATTTTGGCCAATCTCAATTTTATCACTTGCCTAACCTAGATCTCATCCTTGAAAAACTTCCGGCCACCTTTGAATTGGTCATTATTACTAGCCTCATAGTGGCGCTACTCGCACTGCCACTTGGCCTTTATACCGCCATAGAACCACAGCAAAGAGTAGCCCGCGCAGTGATGGCATTTAGCTTATTAGGCATCTCTTTACCCATGTTTTTAACCGGCACCTTAATGGTGTATTTATTTGCAGTACAACTCAACTGGCTGCCTGCATTTGGTCGTGGCGAGATTGTTTGGTTAGGCTCATGGCCCAGCGGACTATTTACAGTGTCTGGCTGGCAGCATATTGTGATGCCCGCCACCGCCGTCAGCCTGACCTTATTACCTTTGTTTTTGCGCCTGATACGGGCCGAACTCATTCAAGTGATGCACAGCAACCCAGTGCGCTTAGCCCAAGCCATGGGCATTACGCCTTGGCGCATCTGGCTGCGGTACGGGTTACGTAATGCAACTTTACCCATGATTACTATGGCAAGCTTACAGTTTGGTACCCTTATGGCCTATACCATGGTGGCAGAAACACTGTTTCAATGGCCAGGGGTAGGCAGCTTGTTTATGCAGGGCATTATTCGTGGCGATGGTCCGTTAATCGCCGCCTACCTTGTCTTAGTGAGCATTATGTTTTTACTATTTAATAGCCTAACAGACTTAGCTTATGGCCTGTTTAACCCTCACCTAGCACCATGGCGTCAACACACACCATTTATAGGGCAAGACACACCATGAATGCTGCTAAGTACCATGGGCACCATGTTTGGCGACGTTTTAGACGGCAACAGTTATGGCGTCAGTTAAAAGCCAATAAAACCGCTTTTGTGAGTGCCCTCATATTATTAACCTTAGGTTTGCTGGCCCTTTTGACCCCGTGGATCAGTCCCTTTGACCCTACGGATATGCAACAGCAAAATATTATGGATGCGGAACTGCCACCATTTTGGCAACTGGGTAATGACAGCCGCTTCTTGTTGGGCACCGATGGCTTGGGCCGAGATCTCCTAAGCAGTATTTTGTACGGCCTTAAGAACTCACTTTGGGTGGGCTTTTGGGCGGTAATATTACAGTTTATATTAGGCACTAGTTTAGGCCTGTGTGCTGGTTACTTTGGCGGTTGGGCCGACCGTTTGATCATGAGCCTAGCAGACTTCCAACTCACCTTTTCTAGCCTTATGCTAGCCATACTGGTGCTTGCCATCACCCGCGCTGCTATGGGGGCCCACGATTATCATATCTGGTCACCTTGGTTATTGGTGCTGGTACTAGGGCTGGCAGACTGGCCCCAATACGCACGCACCCTTAGGGCAAGCGTATTAGCAGAAAAGCACAAAGACTATATTGCCGCTGCTCAAGTTTTGGGGTATCAGAGTCGGCACATCATGGTATTTCATATTTTACCCAACACCTTGTCACCCTTATTAGTGATTGCCACTTGGCAAATTGCCCATGTCATTTTGGCAGAAGCCGCTTTGTCGTTTTTAAACATTGGTATGCCCTACGCTAACCCTTCTTTAGGTGGTCTAATGGGTGCAGGCTTTGAATATATGCTCAGCGGCGTGTGGTGGATTGCGCTGCTTCCTGGCCTAGCCTTATTAATCCTATTACTGAGTATTAATTTAGTTGCTGATTGGCTGAGAGACGCCCTTGATCCAAAAAATTTGGGGCAAAGGCCATGACTAGCCCATTACTCAAAGTCACAGACCTGCACGTTAATTTTATATCCAGATGGCCCAACGAGCCCAGTGTTGATGTATTACGGGGTGTGTGCTTCGAATTAAACCGCGGTGAGCGCGTGGCTTTAGTTGGCGAAAGTGGCGCTGGCAAGTCTTTGCTGGCCACCAGCATTATTCAATTATTTGATTCGAGTGCCCGTATTCGTCAGGGCGAAGTGGTATTTGAAGGCCAACAACTCACCCAATTAAATCCCAAGCAATTACGCAAAATTCGTGGCCGCCGCATAGGCATGGTGTTTCAGGACCCCATGACGAACCTTAACCCCAGCCTCACCTTAGAGCAGCAGTTGTTGGAATGCATATTGAGCCATCGGCGCATTAGCAGGGCTGAAGCTCGCCTTGTGGCGCTGCATAAGTTACGTCAGGTGCATATCCCTGCGCCAGAAGCGCGCCTGCAACAGTACCCGCATCAGCTGTCTGCTGGCCAAAGGCAAAGGGCCACCATTGCTATGGCCTTAGCATTAGAGCCAACTTTAATTATCGCCGACGAGCCCACCAGTGCCTTAGACGTCACGATGCAGGCCGAAGTGATGAGCCTACTAACTCATTTATGCCATAGTAATGGCGTGGCTTTATTATGGATCACCCATGATTTAAGCCTTGTGGCCCACGCCAGCGACCGGTGCTTAATCATGTATGCAGGTCAAATTGTGGAGCAAGGACCTACCACTGCTCTTATTAATGATGCCCAACACCCCTACACTCAAGGCCTTATCAAAGCCTTGCCACAAATGAGTAAGCCAGGCCAAAGCCTATTTCAAATACCCGGCCAAATGCCTGTTGTAGAAGAATTAGGCCATCACTGTGCTTTTGCCAAACGTTGTGAGTTTGCTCATGAGGTGTGCTGGCAACAGGCGCCAAGCATGCCCCAAGACTCGGGCCATCAAGCCAGCTGCCATTTATTGACAGCATCACAAACACTCGCTGGAGCCAAGCCATGAGCTCTACTCCAGCGTTACTGGAAATCAGTAATTTACACAAAAGTTATCAAGCGCCCAATCAAGCTCATCATTGGTGGCGCAATCCATTAAGCACCTCTGATGCCAACCGGATTCAAGCCATTAACGGTTTGAACCTTTCCATCTCCATTGGTGAAACCTTATGTGTAGTGGGAGAAAGTGGTTGTGGAAAGTCCACTTTGGCGAGTTTAGTGATGGGTTTAGAGCAGCCAGATCAGGGGCATATTAGCTATCAGGGCAAAACCATCAGTGGCCTTAAGCACAAACACCGACAAGAATACCGTCAACGTATGCAAATGGTCTTTCAAGACCCCTACACAGCCCTCAACCCTAGGTTAACGGTGCTACATGCGCTGGTAGAGCCTTTGCTATACCACCAGCCTCAACTCAATCGTCAAAATGCCATTGATCAAGCCATGGCCCAACTGCTAGAAGTGGGTATTGATCCCGCCCTAGCGCAACGGTTTCCCCACCAGTTATCGGGTGGCCAGCGCCAGCGTGTCAATATTGCCCGAGCCTTAATGGTGCAGCCAGAGTTTATTGTGGCTGATGAACCACTATCTGCATTAGACGTGTCTATTCAGGCACAAATACTCAACTTATTGGCCGAACTACAGCAACAGCAACAACTCACCTATTTGATCTTTAGCCATAACTTAGCGGCTGTAGAACACATGGCGGATCGTGTGGCCGTTATGTATGAGGGGCAAATATGTGAAATTGCCAGCCGCGAACAGATTTTTAACCAACCACAGCACCCCTACACTCAAGCGCTTCTGGCGGCATCACCACAGATTTATACAGCCCCTAATAATCGCCAAAAACTGGTAGGTGATGTGCCCAATCGCATTCCTACCCAGCAAGGCTGCAGCCTCCAAGATCGATGTCCTAAGGCCTTCGAAACCTGCCGCCACCAAACCCCAAAAGCAAAAGAAATCAAACCCAAGCACTGGGTTGCCTGCCATCTTGCGCCAAACCTGATCACCCAAACCCAAGTGATCTTAGAACCAAGGAAACTCCCATGACATTTCATATTAACAGCCAATTTGATAGTGGCAACATTGAGGTGATCAATGCTCAAAAAAACCCTATTGAGTTAGCCATACGTCATGATAATCAATCAGACTTCTACCAATGGTTTCACTTTAGTATTAGTGGTGCTAAGCACCAACATGAATTGCAACTAAGCATTACCAACGCCTCGGGTGCAGCTTTTCCTGAAGCTTGGCAGCACTTTCAGGTTGTGGCCTCCTATGACAGAGAAGAGTGGTTTAGGGTTACCACAGGTTATGAAAACGGCTGCCTTATTTTTAACCATGCCTCAGATCATGACTTAGTTTGGTATAGCTTTTTTACTCCCTACTCTTGGGAACGGCATCAAGATTTAATCGGCTGGGCCCAAACCAGCAACATTTGTGCGGTGAGCACCCTTGGTAACAGTTTAGAGGGTAGGCCTATAAGCCTACTGACGATTGGGGAGCATTTGCCACACAAGCGAAAAATTTGGCTCATTGCTCGTCAACATCCTGGTGAAACCATGGCCGAATTTGCCATTGAAGGGCTATTACACAAACTACTCGATCCCAGTGATGCGTGTGGCCGTAAACTACTTGAAGATGCGGTGTTTTATATTATCCCCAACATGAACCCAGACGGCAGTGTCCGAGGTCACCTGCGGACTAACTCAGTAGGCGTTAATCTAAACCGTGAATGGCAAGATGCCAGCATGGAACGCAGCCCAGAAGTGTTTGTGACACAACAAAAAATGCGAGACACAGGCGTAGACCTATTCATTGATTGCCACGGCGACGAAGAGATACCTTACGTATTTTTAGTGGATAACCAAGGTATTCCAGCATATGGACCAAGACTTGCTAAACTAGAAGCAGAGTTTAAAAAACAGCTGCTCATCAGCAACCCAGATTACCAAACGGAACATGGCTACGACACAGATTTACCAGGCCAAGCTAACCTTGCCATGGCTAGCTCATCTGTGGGTCAGACCTACAATTGTTTGTCTCTCACCTTGGAGATGCCCTTTATCGATAACTATAATCTACCAGACGCAACCAGTGGTTGGTCTGCACAGCGCAGCAGTGACATGGGTGCAGCCTTATTACCGGCCATGTTAGCTGTCATAAAAGAGCTAAGGTAATACTATGGAATTACGCTGGTTGGATGATTTTTGCGCCCTCGCTAGGACACGGCATTTTTCCCGTGCAGCTGAAGAGCGCCATGTCAGTCAACCAACCTTTAGCCGCCGCATCAAACTGCTAGAAGAAGAGATGGGCGTTATCCTTATGGACCGCAACAGTTTGCCCATGCAATTGACCCCTGCGGGTGAAGTATTTTTACTTTCGTGTGCTGATATTTCTGCACGCCTAAGGCAAACTAAAAACCAATGCCAAGCCGTAGACCAGCAGCAACAAGAAAAAGTCAGCCTCGCTTCTGGCCAATCGTTACTACTTAGTTTTTTGCCTCATTGGCGGCAACAGCTGTCTCAACTCGCGGGCCCAGAAGTGGCCATGGAGCAGTGGCTTGATATCAACCTAGCCTCTGGTAATTGGCTTGGTATTGAATATTGTCAGGCCTTGTTAAAAGGACAATGTGACTTACTCATCAGCTATTGGCACCCCGCCATGCAACTTGACGCTGAGTTCAATAGTGATGAGGTTGAGTTTATTGCTCTAGGTCAGGACCAACTGCTACCCGTAAGCGCTAAAAATTCGAATGGTAAGGCCTTATTCAGCCTTTCTGGGCAGGGTTTAAACTCACCTGGACCAATGCCCTACATCTCTTACCAACCACAAACCTTTCTTGCCCAAGTGATTCAAGCCCAAGTACAACCCTTATTTCCTAGCCAACTGGTTGCAGTCAATGAAAATAGCCAAGCCGTCAGCAGTAAAGCATTGATTCAACAGGGGTTCGGTTTAGGTTGGTTACCCAAAGGCTTAATCAAGGCAGAGTTAGAACAGAATTTGCTTTGTATCGCAGGGGGTATCGAATGGCATATTGGCTTAGAGATCCGCCTCTATCGACGCCGCAACAACCCTAGCTTTAAATTAAAGGCCTTATGGGAACTACTACATAAGACACCGAGTGCGTGAGCCTCGCATTCTATTCATAAGACAGAATGAGGTTTGTGCTAGGCGCATTGGCCTGTATTAAGAAGTGGGAGGCAAAGCATAGGTGCCCATCACTTGCGCCACTGGTTGTTCATCACCGCGGGAATATAACATCACCTCTCCCATCACTAGCAGACGCCCCACTTTAACTAATTTACAATGAGCCACAATGTCTTGATCTGCGGCTGGCTTTTTTAAAAAGTTGATCGACATGTTGCAGGTGACCGCTAACGCCACTAAACCTAATTCACCTAATATCGCAGCATACAAAGCCACGTCTGCTAAGGTCATCATGACTGGACCTGAGACTGTGCCTCCTGGACGCAATTCATCGAAACCTACGGTATGACTGACGATTGCGCTACGTTCGCCAATAGCCTCAACCACACACTTAGATTGGGGAAACTCCCGAGTTAAAAACTCGTTAATCATTTGTTTAGTTGCCACAATAGTACCTCTGAAGTTGCAAAGCCACTCTCGCTTCACATGCGTTGCTTGAGAGCTACACCAAGCCAACCTAGAGGTTTAGTGAGCAGATTTTACTTTGTCTTTAGCGCCTTACTGTGCCTTAAAATGGCATGGGATGCGATCTATGGGCCTTAGCAATATCAGCAAGACATTCAGCACTTAGCTCAACATCAGTGGTTTTTAGAATATGCTCTAGCTGGACATGACTCGTTGCCCCAAAAATCGCAGAACACATAAAGGGCCGAGTGAGGCACCACGCCAGTGACATGTGCACAATGTCGACCCCGTGTTTGGCTGCGATTTCCATATAAGTGTCAACCGCAGGCCAAACACGGTCCGTGGCGCGCCCACCCAGATCAGCCACAAAGGTCTTACGAGATCCAACGGGAGTAGCACTATGTTGATATTTACCGGTCAACAATCCTGCCGCCAAGGGTGAGAAAGCAATCAATCCAACCTCTTCGTTGACGCTGAGTTCAGCCAAGTCCGTGTCATAAAGCCGGCACAAGAGCGAATACTCGTTTTGCATGGTTGCCACTCGCGGCAACCCCCGGTCCTCAGACAAACGCAGCCACTGAGCCGTGCCCCACGCGCTTTCATTAGATAGGCCAAAATGCCTTATATTGCCCTTATCAACTTGTTTTTGCAGGGCTTCCAGACAGTCCTCCATCTGAGCAAGTGTATCAGCCTTATTCTGGGTAGCCGGGTTGTAATCCCAATTTTTGCGAAACATATACGAGCCACGATTGGGCCAATGGAATTGATAAAGATCAATATAATCAGTTTTCAGGCGGCGTAAATTGCCCTCGATAGTCTCGGGTATCGTCTTAGAGGAAATTGCAGCCCCATCGCGCACGTATGAAAGACCTTCACCAGAATGTTTGGTTGCCAAAATATAGTCACCCCTGCGCGACCTATTTTTTGCATTCCAAGTGCCTATGATTTCTTCTGTTCTGCCAGTGGTTTCTTTTGCAAGGGGATTGACGGGGTACATTTCTGCCGTATCAACAAAATTGATCCCATTGGCTAGGGCGCAATCTAATTGTGCATGCCCTTCGGCCTCAGAGGTTTGGGTACCAAAGGTCATCGTACCAAGGCATAATTCAGAAACCATGACGCCAGTAGGTCCCATCGGATTCATTTTCATTGTTGTTGTTCCGTCTAATTTTGTTTGATCGCCAGCGCTTAATTGACACTGTTAATTAAGCGCTTAGATTGGCAAATTGTAAATCGGTGAAGTCAGCCTGTAGCTCGGTTATCTGAGCCAATGGACTTGTGCCTAGGGTGACCTTAAGACTATGTCTCAGTCACCACAGGGTCATTATTGATAGCGCTTGGATCTAACTTAGCTCGGTTAGCTTTACTCACGTATTTAGGCTTGGAGTGGGAGCTCAACTTAGCATTGGCCTTTTTTATGCGGGCCGTTAGAATTTGGATGCCTTTTTTTCGACGGTTCATATAACTATACCTTGAGTAAACACGCCCATAATAGCAGCTTCGCACTGCTAACCAAACTAGGTTCACAAACAATCTCTGTCTTGCCTACCAAGGCCTTTCGAAGCCAGCGTGTGAACGAGTACCTGCTAGCTTAGTTTAGGTGAAAACCTAAGGTAAAAAACTAAGGTTAGAACTAGAGTGCCATTTAAGGTGCCGTTTAGGGTGCAACCTCAAAGGCGCCAGCAATGGCACCCACCATACTGTCTAAGGCTCCAATGTGAGGTAAAAGTGTAATTTTTTTATCAGGCCATTGAGCTAAAACCTTATCAAGCTCTTCAGGGATATCTCGTACCACGTGGTTACCAGCTGATAGAAAATAAGGCAATACAAGCACTTCTGTGGCGTGATTATTGAACAGCCCTAACAACGCATTTTCAATGGAGGGGGCAGCAAACTCCAAAAAGGCCACATCAACTTGATTGTTAGCCACTCCCAACATCGCTGAGACCTTTATTCCTAGTTGTTTTAATTCTTCATTTGAAGCTTCTCTTCGGCTTCCATGGGCGGCAATTAATAAGTGTTTCATGTGTCTTGTCCAGAGGTGTCAAAGTATGTGACGGTTTAAATAGAGGGGGACTTGAGCAGGTTGTCCAAAGCCGATTTCAAACTAGGAAATTTAAACTCAAAGCCACTTTGTAATAACTTTTGCGGTGCAATTCTCTGGCTATCAAGCAACAAACAAGAGGATTCACCCAGCAACAGCTGTAATATTTTTTTAGGTAATGGAAAAACAGCGACCCTATTAAGGGTTTTGGCTAATGTTTGCGTGAACGCGCTGTTTGTTTGGGCCTCAGGTGCCACTAGGTTGACCGCCCCCAAAACACTCGTGTCTAGCAAAGAAAAATGCATGGCGTTGATGTGGTCCTGATAATGAATCCACGACATAAACTGCTTTCCATCGCCAATACGGCCACCTAAACAGCATTTAAACGGCAACAACATTTTACCTAGGGCACCCCCACGGGCCGCTAAAACGATGCCTGTTCTGAGTAAGACAACACGAGTATAAGGCTTTGCCTGCAGGGCAACTTCTTCCCAGCCCAGACACAGCTTGGTGGGGAAATCAGTCACTTCAACGGCAGAGGATTCCGTCAGCACTTCATCACCGCCATCACCGTAGACGCCGATAGCAGAACCGTTAAGAAACACTGATGGCGGTGTTTGACTCAGGGCAAACAAATCGACGAGTTGTTGGGTTAATGACCACCGGCTTTGGCAGATAATGTGTTTTTGTTTTGGGCTCCAACGCTTATCAATAATGGGTTCGCCAGCGAGGTTAATCACCGCATCAAAGCCATCTAAAGTCTGTAACTGGTCTAATGAGTCAATAAACTTAACTGCCGCCGGCACCAACGCATTAGCGGCCCTTTGGCTGGGTTTAGAACGACTAAGCACAGTAAACTCGTGCTCCTCAAACTGCCTAATAAAGGCTTGGCCAATTAGGCCAGTACCACCTGTCATCAATATTTTCATGGGTTTCCTCAGTTGACCAAGGGCACTGTTTGACGCTTAACTAAACTATCAATGCAGTGCTTCAAGTTTTCAAAGACACGTTCTTCTGCTTGCAAATTAGCCAGCACGGGTGCGGTACCACAGAGAAAAAATTGATCATTGTTAAGTAAAAGTTTAGCCATCATGGTTTGATCTAAATCTTTCCATAGACCATCTTGGTAGAACACTGTAGAAGTCTTTTGGAATTTTTGAACCAACTCACTCGCCGCTGCTACGCTAAATGCGTGGGTTAATAAATGCACAGAAAACTTGGCATCAGTGAGTTCTAATGCCATTAACGCCAAACGCCAAATAGGGGTTTGGTTACCCGCCATCAACACCACACTATCGGCATGTTTTTTCTTGGTCACTCTGGCACTTGAGCGAATTAATGCATAACGCACCAACTCACTCTCTGCAAAACCTAGGGCCGCTCCATGATCATCAAGTAAGCTTAGTTCAATAAATAAAGGTTTCAATAAACGATCACTACAGATAGGCGCAGGGTAATTAGCAAAGGATTTGTGTATCAGATGCTCTACTTTACTGACTGAAAACAGTTCGACAGCACCCTTGAGTTCAGCTACGGCGTGTTGCCAGTTACCCATTTCGCTAGCTTGCGCGTCTACGGCAACATCATTTTTTAGCAAGGTTTTAACCTTGCCAATAGGCACACCTCTAGCCACTAAGGTCAAAATTCGTTCGATAGTAACCACATCTTTTTCTGTATAAAGCCGGTGTCCTTTGGGAGTTCTCTGTGGCTTTAGCAGACCATAACGCCGCTCCCAAGCCCTTAGGGTAACCGTATTCACCTGAGTACGAGCACTTAATTCCCGAATAGGAAACTGGCACTCAGATTGTGGATTTTGGTCGGTAGCTGTGATCATGTTAATTTATTTTTACTTTTATACATTGGTTCATAAATACCCTTAAAAAAATAATACTGTACAATTAAATACTTGTACAGTATTATTTTTTGTATAGTTTTTTGAGTAACAATTCACATGCATTCACTCACTGCTGAAGTCGCTATTATTGGTGCGGGCACCGCCGGCTGTTTTATTGCTAGCTTACTAGATGAAGCTGGTATTGACTGCGTGATCATCGAGAAAAGTAGAGGGTTTGGAGGTCGCTGTAGCCGCCGCCGAATCGATAGTGTCCACGGCATCGACCTAGGCGCGCCAGAGTTTTCACTTGGCAAAGTGACCAACCCATTGCTAAAACAAAAAATACAGACCTGGACGACCGCTGGTTATTTAACCACATGGGCCAAAACCATCAGCCGTTTCGATACCTACACTAACCCTAACGAAGCGCTCACATCCCTGTGTGGTAGCCCTTCGATGAGCACTTGGCACCACAATATTGCGGGGCACATTAACATTCTGTCGCAGACCAGAGTGCAACACCTAGAGAAAATAGATGACCACTGGCACCTATTTGATGCAAATCACCAACTGGTTGCCGTCACTAACAAGGTGGTGATTACTTCTCCTCCAGAGCAGACCATTGATCTGCTCGACACTGTGGGTCGTTTTAATTACTGTTCAACGCTGCCCACTGAAAGTCTTCCCCAATACGTTTGTGCCATTGGTTTTAGCGAGAAACTAAGCTTGAATGCAGATGACTACGAGGGGGGGCATGACACCTTATATAGAGCGGTGCGCGAAAGTAGCAAACCCAACCGAACTTGGCCAGCCTCATTGCAAGACGTTTGGCTTCTGCACAGTTCGCATGGGTGGGCTCACGCACAATGCCACGCAGATAGTGGTGTGGCAGCAACTCAGCTAGCCGAATCCTTCTGTCAGCACTTTGGTATTGAAGCTGAGCCACAACTACTAACCTCTCACTACTGGCGTATGGCGAGGCACAAAAGAGTGGCTCAAGAATACCCTCCGTTTATTTGGGACGACACTCTTCAAGTGGGTTGCTGTAGCGATTGGCTAGGGAGTGGGGGCACAGCTGGCGCATTAAATAGTGCCCTAGCTTTATATCAGCAAATAACGGGCCATTGAGTAATAGACTATGAACAGCCAACAGGCCATAGCCTCTGATAAGGCCAACAGTGACATTGATCAAGCTTCCATACAGATTGGTATCAGCGCCTGCTTGCTAGGCAATGAAGTGCGCCATAATGGTGGCCATACGCAATCAAGACTGTGTCTTGACTTTTTGAGCCAATGTTTTAAATTCACCAGTTTTTGCCCTGAAGTTGCCGCTGGTTTTGGCATTCCAAGACCTGCCATGCGACTTATTGGCGATCCAAGTTCACCAAAATTGGTGTTTAGTAGTAATAGTGCGTTAGATTTAACGGCCCAACTGACTGAAGGGTTTGAGAAAAAGCTGCCTGAAATGGGCCATCTTGATGGCTACATTTTAATGAAGAACTCGCCCAGCTGTGGACTTGAGAGAGTGAAAGTGTACCAGCCCAATGGGCACCCACACCAGATACGCAGCGCCGGTGTGTTTGCCAAAGCATTGAAAGCACAGTATCCACTAATGCCCATCGAAGAAGAAGGTCGACTGCATGACAACAAGTTATTTGACAACTTTCTACTGCGTGTTTATGCCTATCATAACTTTCGTAAAGAGGTCTTGGAACAATCCAGCTTGCACAACCTAATGGTTTTTCACAGCCGGTATAAATACCTTTTAATGGCTCATAATCAAGACCAATGCCGTGCCTTGGGAAGGTTATTAGGGACCCATAAACATGGCTCTATTGAGACCCTCACTCATACCTACTTTAGGTCTTTTATTGAGGCTCTGTCCAAACCTGCAAGCAGAAAAAATCATACTAATGCTCTATTTCATATTTTAGGGTACCTAAAAGGTAACTTGCCTGCCGTAGCACGAGAGCACATAGTTGAAATTATTCATAACTACAATAAAGGCTTGATACCGCTAACCACACCTTTAACTTTACTTAAGCATCACCTAATTCAACACGGTTCAACGTATATAAAAGATCAACGTTATTTAGAGCCATACCCTGAAAAAATTAGCCCGATGATTCAATACCTTCAGCAAGCCAACCATTAAGGCACCCAGATTATGCATACAATAGTTGAAAAGTTCTGCCTCTACTACAAAGAGTTTAGCCAAGACAGCGTTGCTGGACTTGATGAAATTTACCACCAGAAAATCGTGTTTGAAGACCCTATTGGCAGAGTTGAGGGGCTTAGCAACTTGAAACCCCACTTTAGTAAAATGATGTCTAATGTGAGCTACTGTCGCTTTGCTATCAGCGATGTAGTGAGCAACGATGGCCAAGCGTTTATTAGCTGGACCATGACCTTTGCCCATCCCAAATTAAATAACTATAAAGAAATTACTGTGATTGGAGTGAGTGAAATTAAGTTTACTGATCGTATTACTTACCACAGAGATTATTTCGACGTTGGGAGTATGTTTTATGAACATGTACCTATACTGAAAAAGGTGATTGGTGCACTTAAAAAAAGGTTAGCCGCATGAAGCGCGTGTTAATTACGGGCGCCAGCTCAGGCATTGGTATGCAACTTGCGCAGAGCTATTTAGCAGCAGGCTGGCAGGTGATTGCCTGCGGTCGATCATTAACTAAGCTGCAAGCTGCTATTTCATCAACCAATCCAGCCCTCACCCTATGTATTTTTGATATTACCCAAGCTACTGAGGTCATAGATCAACTGCAGCAAATTAAATCTCTTGATCTTGTCATACTCAATGCGGGGACATGCGAATACATGGACCAGCCCCTGCCATTTGATAGTGCCTTATTTAAACGGGTAATAGACACGAACGTCAATGGTACAGGGTATTGCTTAGAGGGCGTGTTGGGTAATATAAAACAGGGTGGCCAACTGGCCATTGTTAGCTCTTCCGTCACCCTACTGCCGCTTACCCGATCTGAAGCTTATGGAGCATCTAAGGCGGCGTTAGACTATTTAACCCGCACTTTGGCTGTTGACCTTAGCCCACACGGCATTGCTGTTTCACTCATTCGTCCAGGTTTTGTAGATACTGCGTTAACCCAAAAGAATACATTTTCCATGCCCGGTATGATCTCTGGTGAACAGGCCTGCCAGTACATTATGCGTGGGCTTGAAAAAAGAAAATCAGAGATTAATTTTCCAAAGGTATTTTTTCTCATTATGAAAGTATTATCCCTATTACCCAATGCTCTTTGGCGGCGTCTCGCTGTTAAAATGATCAGGACAGGCCCATGATGGCTGCGCAACTTCAACAAAAACGTATCGCTATTATAGGTAGCGGCATATCAGGCCAAACCTGTGGCTACTTGTTAAGCCAGCAGCACCAAGTCACGCTGTTTGAAGCGAACGAGCGTTTGGGTGGACACACAGCAACGATCGATCTTGATATAGAGGATAAAACCCTGGCAGTTGATACGGGTTTTATTGTTTTTAATGATCGTACCTACCCTAATTTCATCAAAATGATGACTCAAATTGGCGTCGCCAGCAAGGCTACTGAAATGAGTTTTAGTGTGCATAATCAAGCCACTGGCATGGAGTATAATGGGCATAGCCTAAATACTCTTTTTGCTCAGCGACGCAATTTATTAAAGCCCCGCTTTTATTACTTTATTATAGAAATACTGCGCTTTAATAGACTCTCTAAAAAAGCTAACGAGGCAAGCCAAGACAATCAAGGAAGCTTAGGCGAATTTCTTGATCAACATGGTTTTAGTGATTATTTTGCCACTCACTATGTACTGGCCATGACGGCTGCTATTTGGTCAGCGTCTATTGATAGCTGTAGAGATTTTCCATTGCAATTTTTTCTCAGCTTTTTAAGCAATCATGGTCTACTCGACATTGCCAACCGGCCACAATGGTATGTGATTGAAGGTGGCTCACGTAGTTACATACCCGGATTAACCCAGTCGATTCAAGACATTCGTCTCAACTGCGCAGTCGCATCGGTCAAGCGCTGTGAGGGCTACGTTGAAATCACTAGCCAAAACAAAACTGAACAGTTTGATGAGGTTATTTTTGCCTGCCACTCCGACCAAGCACTGGCTCTATTAAACGACCCTAGCGAGGCAGAAACACAGGTACTTGGAGCCATTAAATACCGCGCCAACGAAGTGGTACTGCATACGGATAACCAACTACTACCTAAGCGTAAAAAGGCCTATGCCAGCTGGAACTACTGCATCGACCCACAAGTAGATGGGTTACCCACATTAACTTACAATATGAATATTTTACAGGGCCTCAAAACTGAGCAAGACCTGTGTGTCACGCTTAACCAAACCCAGCGCATCGACCCCAAACTCATTTTGCGCAGTTTTACATACGCACATCCAGTTTTCACCCTCGAGTCTATTGCTGCACAACAACAAAGGCATACCATTTGTGGCACGCATTCAACTCACTTTTGCGGTGCCTATTGGTATAATGGGTTTCACGAAGATGGGGTGAGAAGTGCGCTAGATGTATGCCAGCGCTTTGGCATCACGCTTGACACTGCCCACACCTCCGATGCGGCCGCACCTCAAGGCCTAGCCCATGGGTAATGCTCAGGCACAGACGCAAACGGCTAATAGTAAGCCGATAAAATCCACTTTAAAGAGTGCATTTTATATTGGTCACGTATTCCATAAGCGCCTGTTGCCAAAAGAGCATGCATTCACCTACCCTTTGTATATGAATTTTTTAGATCTTGATGAAGTTACATCATTAGCTCAACGCTACTGGTGGTTTTCATCCCAACGATGGGCACCTTTGCAGTTTAAGGTATCAGATTATTTCAGACACGAAGCACTGCCCCAGAGTGAGTCACCAGCTGACAGTGGGGTCTTGTTAAAAACCCAAGCCATTGCTATAGCACAATCCTTGGGCGCCCAAGTGGGTGACATCAATCGGGTATGCGTTTTGGCTCAATTACGCTGCTTTGGCATTTACTTTAGCCCCATTAATTTTTTCTTTTTGTATGCCAATGAGACCGCCAAATACCTTGTGGCAGAAGTGAGCAATACCCCTTGGAACCAAAGCCATTGTTACTTAATTGATTTGATCGCACCCACACCCACGGAAAAAGCATTTCATGTATCGCCTTTTATGGATTTAGACATGGAATACCGTTGGCAAGTTAGGGCGCCCGCGGCAAACACTCACATTACTATACAAAGTTGGCGTCAACAGCACCTGTTTACAGCATCTTTTTCTGCAACCCGTTTTGAAATTAATAGCAAAAAAATAACAGCTGTGTTTTTACGCTGGCCCATCGTCTCTCTAAGCATTATCAAGGCTATTTACTGGCAAGCACTTAAGTTGTATTTAAAACGCATCCCCTTCGTGCCTTACCCAAGCAAAAAAACCGAATCATCTACCTCATCGATTAAACATCCCAATACAAAGAGCAAAACATGACCATACCTTACACCAAAGATATTGAGAAAATGAAAAAGCCCTCGTTTAGTAAAAGAATCGTATTTTCATTACTCAAAAAACTCATTGACGGCCACATTCGGTTAATTGAGGGCGGTCACGAGTTAGAGTTTGGTAACAGTGATGCCAATATTAAAGCCACCATTACCATTCACGACCAAAAAGCCTACTCCCGTATCTTGTGGGGTGGCAGCATTGGTGCCGGTGAGGCCTACGTGGAAGGTTTGTGGAGCAGTGATAACCTCGTCGATGTGATCCGTTTATTCTCTCGGAATCTAGCCACCCTAGAAAAACATGAGCAACGTTTTGGCTTTTTATTAAATATCATCAATATGTTTAAGCACCGTTTGAATCGTAATAGTAAGGCCGGCAGTCGAACTAACATTGCCGCACATTATGACTTAAGTAATGAGATGTATGAGGTGTTTTTAGACAAAGCGATGCAGTATTCGTCGGGCATTTTTCCCCATGAGACCACTACCCTTGAGGAAGCTCAGCAACACAAACTCAAAACAATTTGTGAAGCCTTAAATCTTAGTGAAGATGACCACCTGCTAGAGATTGGCACTGGTTGGGGTGGATTGGCCTGTTATGCAGCTCAAAACTACGGCTGCCAAGTCACGACAACCACCATATCAGAGGCTCAATTTGAGCTTGCCCAGCAACGTATCAATGAACAAGGTCTGGACCATAAAATAACACTGCTAAAGCAAGACTACCGTGACCTAACGGGCCAATATTCTAAAATTGTTTCTATTGAAATGATCGAAGCCGTTGGACATAAGTTCATGCCCACCTACTTTGGTATGTTAAATAAACTATTAAAGCCCGGTGGGAAATCGTTTATCCAAGCCATCACCATGAATGACCAGCGCTACGATAGCTATGTTAATAACGTCGATTTTATTCAACGTAATATATTTCCAGGTGGCCACTTACCTTCTGTGAGCGTGATTTGTGACCTAGTTAAAAACAATACCAACATGTATATGAAACAG
>CAWUTT010000142.1:0-18275 GCA_963925635.1 uncultured Pseudomonadales bacterium
CAGTGCTCACTTATGCATGATGACGCGCCTGTCAAAGAGATGCTCACCCAATCTAATCTTTAGTAAACTAGTGGCAGCCTAATTTACTTCTGAGGCTTTTCTACGTTGGCTTTGAGCAAGTATTGTGCAGCTAGATAATAAGCCTTGGCAGCATCTACCATAGGATTGTCTTGGGTGGTGATGTGGGCTACGCCTTGTACATCAATATCAGCACTCACCACCTCTCCAGTAATGTGGTTAATACTCGCAATATTTGTACCATTAACTGCAATACTGGTGCGGCTATCTTGCACAAAACCATAGGCAGGTAAGTTTTTGCCTTTAGCCCATGCCAAATCTCGGCCTAGGGTGGTGTTGAGATAGGACTGGGGGAATAACCCAGCAATGGTGGGTAATAGATCAGGTAAACTACCAAAAGTGTGATCTATTTCTGGGGCAACCATATTGGGGGCATGGATGATTAAGGGCACTGGTAACTCGCCCATGCCAAATTGGAAAATATACTCAGGCAAGTGTTTGACTTGAACAGAAGAGGCTTGGTGGTCTGAAAAAATCACAAATATGGTATTGTCGTATAACTTTTCACGCTTAAAAAGCTCAAACATGTAGCCAATATTATGGTCCAGCAGGCGCACGGCGTTGAATTGCTCTAGGCTGGCAAAACCATTATCTTTTAATTCCTCACGAGTGCGTTGCTGTGCTACAAAACCGCTATCATCTTCAGGGATCGTATAAGGTTCGTGGTTCGCTGCTGTTTGAATGTAACCCAGAAATGGTGTCTTAGCCTGCGTTAGAATAGCGCCGGCTTCGTTGATTAACGAATAATCAGAGATGCCCCAGACGTCAACAATTGGTGAGGTCCAATACTTTTCTTCATATAAGGTAACACCTTGAATACTGTTATGAATAAGGGCGCTCATGTTAGCCCAGCCAGCACTACCACCTAACATATAATGCTTTTCGTGTTGCGAAAACCCATTAATGACAGAACGCTGGTGGGTAATGTAGGGATTACGAGTGGCGGTTTTTATTGCCGTGACATCAGGGATACCGGTAATGGAGGTAAACACGCTTTTAGCGGTTGAGCGGGCGGGCACGTTAAAATGGGGGTACCAGCGTGATTGCTTAATCAGGGCATCGATATTGGGTGTGGGATCTAGTGCGTTACCATAAGCACCAATGTGGCTGGCACCAAGGCTTTCCATAAACACAATAACCACATTTGGAGGCACTTGTTGAGGGTCCACTACGGGTGCAGTGGGGGTCTCCCAACGGTCTAATGCCGCCGTACTTTGACTTGGAAAAGGGGCCCCTAATAAGCGAGACAGGGTAGCAAAGTGCGGTTTTAAATTTTCTTCAGTGGCGGTGGTAGTGGTAAAACGTGCAGTATCATAAATCCATACAAATGGATTCAGACCAAGGGCTGCCACTTGGGCATTGCCATTAAAAAAGGCATGATTCCAGCGCAGGGGAACCAACGACCAACGGCCTAACAAAATCACTAAAAATAGGGCGCCAATGATGCCAATATGAAGGCCATAGCTGTACCAGCGTCGGTGGTGCTTGGACTGTGCTAGCAAGGGTAAGACAAATTGGCGATGGAACCAATAACCGAACAGCCAAACCGCAGCCACACCAAGGCAAATTTGCATCACGGGGTATGATTGCCATACCATCGTACTGGCTATGCTTAGGTCACCACTAAAGCGCATAACAGATGCGTCTATGCGTTTGTTAAGGTATAAGTAATGACCCGCGTCAAACACATACATCATTAATATTGCAATTAAAATAAAGCCAAACCAATAGCCTAATAAACGACGCAACAGGGTGTAGTTGACGGCACTAAAACGAGGCAAAAATAGCCACGGCAAGGTGGTTAGGGCTGCCAATAACGAGACCCTCAAATCAAACCGCAAACCGACCCAAAAGGCCTTGATCAAATGGCTTTCAGCAGCCACAGGCAGATCAGAAATTAATCCCCAAAACAGTAAACGGAACAGCCCTTGTAGACACCAGAGTGACAAGGTCAATAGTAGTAAGTATTGCACGCGACGAGGAAGTAAATGCATCATTGACCTAAGGAACCCGCACGGGTGTTAATGGTGATTGAGTAGAGCGCAAATTGATGACGAGGCCGGCAATGATTAAGATGGCGGCAACCCACTTCCACCAAGGCATACTTTCGCCCAGAAAAACACTTGAGGCGGCCATACCAAACACGGGCACAAGCAAAGCCCAAGGGGCCACTAATGCGGCTGCATGGCGCTGCAGCAATAAGTTCCACAGGCCATAACCAATCAGCGTGTTACCAAGGGTTTGCCACAAGACAATGGCCCAAGCTTGCCACGGGGCAGAAGCTAGGCTGGCACTTACTAACTCAGGACCTTCGTAATAATAAGACATAAGCGCTAGTGGTGGCACTGAAAACATGGAAGACCAGGCCAAAAAAGCAATAATGCTAACCTTGCCACAACGCTTAACCACCAAGTTTCCTGCAGCCCAACTTAGGGCCGCCACTAAAATCACAGCCAAGCCAATAGAGGTAGCGTCGGAGTTGCCTTTAAGCGCAATTAATGCGATTCCTGTAAAAGAGATGACGAGGGCAATAATTTGCGGCCAGCGAATGGTTTCTTTAAATAACATCAAGGCTAGAAAAATAGTGAACACGGCTTGCATCTGAATGACTAGAGAGGCGAGTCCGGGAGACATATGACTACCCATCACCCAAAACAATAGGCCAAATTGTCCAAACCCAATCAACACACCATAGGCGATTAAATAACGCCAAGGCACCTTAGGGCGAGGCAAAATAAACACTAAAGGTAAGGCGGCAAAGGTAAAGCGTAGACTGGCAAATAAAAATGGCGGCAAGTCGTTGAGTCCCAATTCGATAAAGACAAAATTAGTACCCCAGATTAGAGCGACAAGAACCGCCAATAATTGGTGTGTGATGGGCATTGCAGCGTCCTGCTAGGGGGGTTATCTGGGACGGCGAAGATTGGGTGAACTTTTGCCAAACACAACACTTCTATGTCGCACTACAGAATCAGAATTAGAACCAGAACCAGAACCAGAAACGGGTTCGGGTTCACGGTTGCGATATAAGGCTTTTCGTTTGATGGTTAATTGAACCTGTCTGGCGTGTTCTTCTTGCTGTAATGAGGCCTCTCGTTGACGCTTTAGGTCACTCAAGGTATCAGCTTTAACCGTTAATTTGGCGTCAAGCTTAGTGATATGGTCTTCGCTATCGGCACAAGCGGTTGTTAGAGACTTGGTCATCTTGACCAACGCTTGTTCTGACACAGGTTTAGGTTTTTTAGCGGCTTTGGCAGTGCGTGGGGTATTAGCTTCAGCAAATACTGGCGCTCCAGTGCGTTCAGAATATTCATTGAGTGCCGATTCACACTGGACCATTAGCTCAGCAATGTCTTTATCGGTGTCTTTACTCATATCCCTACTCCAACTCACTAAAGCGCTAGTTCAAACATCTCTGGAGGATGTGAACCATGCTAGTTTATCATGTAAACTCACCACGCGCCCAACCAGAAAAAGCGAAGGCGACATGACTTGTTCTGCCTCGATCAATGCCGGTAATCCAGTGAGGTCTGACACCAGTACCCGTTGGTCTTGGGTAGTGCCTTTTTCAATCAGTGCCACGGGCATGTGTTGGTCCATGCCGTGATTAATGAGCGCCTCACAAATCAACGGTAGGCCCTTTAGTCCCATATAGAATACTAGGGTTTGTCCTTCTACTACTAATTCAGACCAGGGTAAATCCACACTGCCATCGCGTAATTGTCCTGTTACAAATCGCACTGATTGTGCGTAGTCTCTGTGGGTAAGGGGAATGCCAGAATAGGCAGAACATCCATTGGCTGCGGTAATGCCAGGCACCACTTGAAAGGGCACATGTTGTTCAGCTAAGGTTTCAATCTCTTCACCGCCGCGGCCAAAAATAAACGGGTCTCCGCCTTTAAGGCGGGCCACTCGTTTACCTTGTTTGGCATAATCTACCAACAATTGATTAATGCCTGCCTGGGGCACACTGTGGTTGGCGCGACGTTTACCCACATAAACCCTTTCTACCCCTTCTGGAATGAGTGCCATCACTCCATCGGAGACTAGGGCATCGTAAAGCACCACATCAGCTTTTTGTAATAATCTAAAGGCCCTCAGGGTGAGAAGGTCTGGGTCACCAGGCCCAGCACCAATAAGATAGACTTCGCCGTTGGTTTTGACGTTACCCAGGCCACTATCAAGCTCTTTTAAGTGTTTTTTCAATAAACTTTCGGCTTCATTATGCTTGCCCGAAAACACAGCCTCGGCGACGGGCCCTTGTAACACCTGATGCCAGAAAATAGAGCGGTCAGTGGTGTTGGGTAGAGCGTCTTTTACCTGTGGGCGATAAGCCCCCACTAGGCTTGCCAATTGCCCATAGGCCTTGGGCACAAATTGTTCTAACTGTTGACGCAAAATACTCGATAAAACCGGTGAAGCTCCACCGTTGTTAATAGCAATGGTTAGCGGGGCACGATCAATGATCGCTCCAAAAATAATATTGCCATCGTCGGACACGTCTACTACGTTGACTAATAAGCCCATGGCCTTGGCGTCAGTAGCAATCTGATGGTTAATGGTGCGGTCATTGGTGAGCGCCAGGATGAGGTTATAGCCCAGCATTACTTGGTCTGAGGCATAGCCACCAATGGTGACCGTGCCTCCATTACTTTGCACTAAAAGGGTCAGTTCCTCAGACACTACTGTGGCTACTAAATCGCAGTTAACACCTGCTGCAATGAGTGATTTAGCCCGGCGTTTTGCGACCTTCCCACCACCAATAAGGAGTGCCTTTAACTGTTGGACGTTGTGAAACAGAGGGAAATAAGTCATTTGGATTCCTGTTGTATCCATGTTTGGCAGTGCTCAAGTGCGCTGCTGTGGCCTAGATCAATATTGCCAAAGCGCAGCAAACTGGTGTCTGAATTGATATTAACTGGACGCAATAATAGTCCACTTTTTGCGGCACTATGATGAAGTTTTTGGGCTAAATCTGAGGCCATAACAAAACTTCTAAATAATGCATGTGAAGCCACTAGATCGGCGCCTAATTTAGCCATTGAAGCTTGCCAAAGGCTTAATTGCTGGGCACTTTCGTTGACCAGTTGAGAGCGCATATTAGTTTGCCACTGCGTATCATTTAAAGCGGCAATGGCTACCGTTTGGGCGGGGCCGTTAACGGACCAAGGGCCAAGGTGTTTGGCGAGCATATTTAATACCGTTTGGGCAGCAAAGGTAAACCCTAAACGCATGCCTGCCAGGCCAAAAAACTTGCCCACAGAGCGCAATATTACGAGGTTATCAGCGACTTCTGCGCTAAGCAAACTGGCTGCTGGCGAGGTATCGATAAAAGCTTCATCAACCACTAAGAAGCCACCTCTAGAGTGCAACTTGTGGGCCCACATTATGAGTTGTTGACGGGTAAAAACCTGCCCCGTAGGGTTATTAGGGTTGATAACTACTAGGTGCCCTAGCTGATCATCCCGCAGTGCTGCATCTATTTGTTGAGCAGCTAACTGACCATTTAATCCACTGTAGGTGCAAACCTCACCTTGTAGCGACCACGCTTGGTGGTGTTCTTGATAACCCACGTCAGGCACCCATGCGGCTTGGTGATTACCCAATTGATGTAATATAAAAGGCAGCAATTGAATCACGTTTTGACTACCATTACTGGCTAAGCATGGGTGATCCCCATAATAAGACTGGGCCGCTTTGATTAACGCAGGGTTTGTGTAAGGGAGCTGATGCCAAGCATCCTGCCCTATGACAGGCACAGGATAACTGTGCTGGTTAATGCCAGTCGATAGGTCTAACCAATCTGCAGGATCACGGCCATACACGGCGCAGGCCGACCTTAGATCACCACCGTGAAATAGAGGGCTCATGAAATTACCCCCACTACCGCCAGAAGACCGATGGCAGCTAGCCAAAGCACTAGACTGTAGTTGACTAAGTTACAGGCATCATCAATGCTGGCTGCCATGGGCGCACTGCCTGAACCTAAGATTGGGCGGGTTTGATTTTGCCCCTCATATTGAGCACTGCCGCCCAGCTCCACACCAATGGCTCCTGCACCGGCTGCCATGACGGGTCCAGCGTTAGGGCTTTTCCAAGTACCAGCCTGTTGCCGCCAGCTTTGCCATGCGTTCTGGGTGTGTCCGTGAACACCCCCACACAGGGTGTAAGCGAGGGCAGTGAGGCGGGCCGGAATAAAGTTAAGTAAGTCATCAAAACGTGCAGCAGCCCAGCCAAAGTGTAAAAACCGTGGGTTTTTATAGCCCCACATCGCATCTAAGGTGTTGCTGAGCCGATACATTACCACCCCTGGAACACCGGCAACAATAAACCAAAACAGAGCAGCAAATAATGCATCAGCACCATTTTCAAGTACCGATTCTGTGGCCGCCTTAGCGATTTCTTGCTCATTGAGGGTATCGGTATCGCGGCTCACAATAAGGCTTACGGCTTGGCGTGCAGTGGTTAGATCACCTTGATGCAGTGGTATGGATATGGCCTTGGCATGTTGCATTAAGCTGCGCCAACCAATAGCCAAATACAATACAAAGCCCGCAAAAAGGGTTGATAGTATGGCGTTAGTGGCTAAGGTTTGTTGCAGGCTGTAAGCAGCAAAACTAAGGGGGCCAATGGCGAGTATTAAGGCTATTGTCCCTTTGCATTTAAAAACAGCATTGTTACGTGGCGCGCCTTCAGCAGATGTTTGGGAAGTCTTGTGTTGATGCGCAAGCAAGCCCAATACGCCTGGCCCATTGAGCCATTTTTCCAAACCATCCGCCAGACTGCCAAAACCCACCAGAGGGTGCAGTCGTTTAGGTTCGCCTAAGCCATAGTCTAGACCAAGAGCCATCACCACGGCGACGATCAAGCTCATGTTACAGCTCACCCTGCATGATGTTAAAAATCTTTTCAACAGGCAGTTCGGCTTCTACTTCATCGGCTAAACGTTCAATTTGTGCAGCCCTTAAGGCCGGATAGTCAAACGCTTGTGTGTGCTCTAAACCCGCCCAGCGTAATAATTCTGCTAATAGCTTGGGTTCATCAAATAAGCCATGCACATAGCTACCCATTACCGTGTCTTCGCTATTACGAGCACCATCTGCGCCAGTATTGAGCTGCATTAATGGTTGTGCTAAATCACTACCGCTAGTTTGCCCTACATGGATTTCATAACCAGTGACAGGAATATGCCCTACCTCAGCCAACCAATGACCTTGCACATTACGTAACTGTTTTTCGCCTTGTAACAGAGTTTCAATGGCCAAATGGCCTAAGCCTTCACTACTGCCTGGGCTCGATTCAGTGCCATCTGGGTCATGCACTGCTTGGCCTAGCATTTGATAGCCGCCACAAATACCAATCACTTTACCGCCTAAACGTAAATGGCGCTTAATGACTGCATCCCAACCAGACGCTTTAAGCCACCCTAAATCACCTCGCGTATTTTTGCTGCCTGGCAGAATAATAAGGTCTGCGCCCTTAAAGTGTTGTACGTCTCTTATGAGTCGACAGTCAACTTCTGGGTGCATTCTTAAGGCATCAAAATCCGTATGATTACTGGCTCTCGGGTAAATCGGCACCACCACTTTAAAATGCTGGCCCGCATCACTGTTAGTAAACTGATCAACGGCTAATGAGTCTTCGGCTTCTATGTGCAAATTGTGGATATAGGGTAAAACGGCAAGGACAGGTTTACCGGTCTTTTGTTCTAGCCAGTCTAAACCACCTTGCAATAGGGCTTTGTCACCGCGGAAACGATTGATAATAAAGCCCCGTGTACGGGCCTGTTCAGTGACGCTAAGTAACTCATAGGTGCCATATAAGTGGGCAAATACACCACCACGGTCAATGTCTGCAACGATGATCACGGGGCAGTCTACGGCTTCGGCAAAACCCATGTTGGCGAGGTCATGTTGCCTTAAATTAATTTCTGCAGGGCTGCCTGCACCTTCCACCATAACTAGATCAAAGTCTGCTAATACCTCTTGGTGGGCCAACACCACGTCTTGTAATAATTTAGGTTTGTGCTGGTGGTATTCAACGGCTTTCATGTTGCCAATAGCTTTACCACGCAAAATCACTTGCGAACCCAAATCGCTATTGGGCTTAAGTAGAATAGGGTTCATGCGTACATCGGGCTGCAAAAAACAGGCTTCAGCCTGCACGGCTTGGGCGCGGCCGATTTCTCCCCCATCGGCGGTTACGGCACTATTGAGGGCCATATTTTGACTCTTAAAAGGGGCCACCTTTATGCCTTTGCGGGCTAATATGCGGCACAATGCCGTGACTAAAATACTTTTGCCTGCATCAGACGTGGTACCTTGTACCATGAGGGTACGCGCCCTTTGCTGCAACACAGTACGGGTGTCTTCCACGACAAGGGTGCGGGGCCCATGCGCCATTAATGTTGGCTTAATCATGACACAGTTTCCTTTTGCTGGTCTAAGTCTAACAGCAAATCTTGCAAGCTCTGTTGATATTCCCCAGGTTCCTGCCACATGCCACGCTGGCACGCTTCGAGCAGTCGCTCGGTCATTTCTTCTAAGGCGGCGGGATTATTGTCGCGCATAAATTGCTGGTTATCAGTGGCAAAGATAAGCGCATTACTGACCTGTTCATACTGGTAATCCGCAATTAAATCGGTTGTCGCATCGTAGGCAAATAAGTAGTCGACACTTGCGGCCATTTCAAAGGCGCCCTTGTAACCATGTCGCTGCATGGCGCTAATCCATTTTGGGTTGAGTACACGCGAACGCAGTACCCGATTGAGTTCTTCTTTTAAGGTGCGTATTTTGGGTGCGCTGGGATTACTGTGATCGCTATGATACACCGCAGGGATTTGGCCACTAAAGCTAGTCACTGCGTTGGTCATGCCCCCTTGAAACTGGTAGTAATCATCGGAATCTAATATATCGTGTTCACGGTTATCTTGATTTTGCACTACCGCTTCTAACTGACTTAAGCGGTGCTTAAAGTGGCTATGAGCGGCCACACCATCACCCACTTGATTGCCATAGGCGTACCCACCCCAGTTGAGATAGGCATCAGCAAGATCGGCTCGTTCGGCCCAGCATCGTTCATCAATGAGGCCTTGTAATCCAGCACCATAGGCACCGGGTTTACTGCCATAAACACGATAGCTGGCCTGACGTTGGGCATCTGCATGGCTCACGCCTTGGGCCTCTAATTGCGCTTGTCGTTGTTCAATATTTTGGCGGATAGTATTGCCATTACCGCTCATGGCATCAGTGCTGGAACCGGGTTCGTCAAACTGGGCGAGGGCCTGCACGGCAGCATCATATAACTTCATGACATTGGGAAATGCATCACGAAAAAAACCAGAGACTCGCAGGGTAACGTCGACCCGAGGTCGGCCTAACAACATGGCAGGAATAATTTCGAAATCCGTTACTCGTTGTGAGCCAACAGCCCACACAGGTTTAATGCCCATTAAGGCAAACGCTTGGGCAATATCATCACCGCCAGTGCGCATAGTCGCAGTGCCCCAAACCGATAAGCCTAATTGGGTAGGGTAGTCGCCATGCTCTTGCAAGTGCCGTTCGATAAGGGCTTGGGCTGAGCGTTGGCCGAGTGCCCATGCCGCTGCCGAGGGCACGCTACGGTTGTCCAAAGAAAAGAAATTACGCCCCGTAGGCAAGGTATCTAAACGCCCCCGTGTAGGCGCGCCGCTAGGGCCAGGTTCAACAGCTTGGCCAGCTAACCCTTGAATGAGGGCTTGAGTTTCGCGCACCGCACTGTCTTCTAAAGCGACTAAAATAATGCTTTTAGCATAGTTTAATTGTTCACTTGTAAATGGAAGCGTTGTCGCTAAATCACTTATATTATTGGGCTGTGGAGAAAGTAAGTACTCATTAACTAAGTTTAGTGCGAGTGATTCAAGACGTTCCCTGGTGTCCATACTGGAGCGCCATAGGTTGTCACTTTGCTGCACTAATAGCGCAGGCTTAGGGCCAAGCCAAGGGCTGACATCGGTGGCTAAAGGGTCGTAACCCTTGAGCCCTAGATCAAGGGCTAGGTTGTGCAAAATGCCACGCTCTTCGTTGGCCTCACCACGGGGTAAGCGCAGCAGAGCAACTAGGGTTTCGCTTAGTTCGTCAATGGCTGGCAGCTGGCCTAAAATGTGTAGCCCATTACGAATTTGAGCTTCTTTAATGTCACATAAGTAAGTATCAAGTTCGGCCAGCATTTGGCTTTCGGTGGTGTTGGCTGTCAAGCCTAGTTCTTGTTTAACATGGCTGCTGGCTAAGGTGGCAACAATTTGCTCTCTGAGCCAAAGTTCCCGCCCCGCATCCAAACCTGTGGCTTGGTACAATTCGTCTACCAAGGTTTCTAAATCGACCAGTTCTCCATAGGTTTCAGCACGTGCCATAGGTGGCATTAAGTGATCAATAATCACCCCTTGAGCGCGACGTTTGGCTTGAGCACCCTCACCCGGATCATTAACAATAAATGGATAAAAATGCGGCATGGGGCCAAGGGCCACATCGGGCCAGCATTCATCACTTAACGCCAGCCCTTTGCCGGGTAGCCATTCTAGATTGCCATGTTTGCCAAGGTGAATGACAGCGTCTACCTGATAACTATGACGCAGCCAAAAGTAAAAGGCTAAATAACTATGCGGTGGGACTAAGTCTGGATCATGATAGTTGGCACTCAAATCAAGGTTATAACCGCGCGCTGGTTGAATACCCACAAAAGTTTCGCCTAAGCGCAGACCCGCCAACATAATGCGCCCTTGACGGAATTTAGGATCTTGCTCTGGGCTACCCCAACGTTGCCACACGGCTTGTTGGCAGGCCTCAGGCAACTCAGCAAAATGCTCCAAGTATGCCGCTGCATCTATACTCTGCCAGCAAGGTAAATGGTGCAAGGTGTTGGGGTTGTTGGTGACCGATTCTAACAAGGCTTCAATTAAGGCATTGCCATTTTCTGGCACCGTATCAATAACGTAGCCGGCATCTTGCATCGCTTGTAATACGTTGATGGCTGATTGTGGTGTATCTAGACCTACGCCATTGCCAATACGTCCATCTTTAGTGGGGTAGTTGGCCAGTATGAGAGCAATGCGCTTGTTGTGATTAGCCTTATGGCCAAGGCTGCAATAACCCTTGGCAAGGCGTGCCACGAACTTGGCTCTTTCGGGTTCTAGTTCGTACCCCACAAGATTGATTTGACATAGTTTGCTGTAGTAACCCATAGACTTAAAGCTAATGGCACGAGTGAGTACATGCCCATCCATCTCTGGCAACACCACTTGCATGGCAATATCACGAGATCTTAAACCTTGTTTATGTTCACGCCACGCTTGGCTGGTGGTAGATGATAACACCAGCTGTAAAACTGGAATGTCGCCCTTAATAGGTAAGTTAAATTGTGTAGGCGCAGAGCTAAGGCTTGGTGCATCGACTTTGTTGCTGGCAAATCCCAAGCTGCTTAATACTAATTGGGTGTTGGTCTGCTTTAAGGTATGGTTGACCAAGGCCAAGGCATGGGGATCCTTGAGGGAAGTTAGCGCCAGGGCAATGGGGTTCATACCCTGCTCGACTAGGCTGGCCATTAAGCCATCGAACATGCGGGTGTTACCGCTTTGTAAATGACTGCGATAAAACAATAGCGCCACTACAGGGGCATTTTGTAAACCTTGGCTAGTGGTATTGTTTTGCCAATCCATTAAGCTAGCTTGGGCTATGCCGGGTTGATAAATGAGTGCTTGGGGAAGCTCAGCAGGAGGTTGCCATTGCAGCTCGCCATTGGCTGATGAAGCCGCTGGGCTGTGGTTGAGAAGGTCTTGGCTTAACAGGCGTAACAAATTAATGCCGTTGCCCACTCCTCCTTGGCGCAAGTACTGCCAAACCAGTTGGCAGGCAGCAGGCTCACAAGAACTAGCTAAGGTGAGTTCAGGGTCTGGGGCATCGTCTCCAGGCACCAAAATAAGTTGGCGCCCAGGCTTGGCCTGTTGCCATACTTGCAGGCGTTGAAAACCATAATCCCAATAACTTGCGCCCCCTAACAATGACACCATCACCAGTTCTGCTTGCTCCAACACTTTATGTTCATAGAGGTCAAAAGCAGCGGGTTTTAGCAGATGGCTCCAATTAGCCAGTCGTATAGAGGGCAGTTCGTCGCCCAGTTGTTCGGCTGCAGTGGCCAGCATTGCAAGGCTAGTATCGGCGGCGGCCAAGATTACTAGTTGCGCAGGGTCTTGGCCTAGGTCGATGATGCCCTCTTCTTCAACGAAGCCGCCGGGTTGGGCTGCGAGCAAATGCATGGTTAGTAACTAGACCTCAGCTGCTTTTAGGGCGCTGGTGAGCTGGTCGACAGGTAAATGCTTGCCGATCATCACCAACGAGGTGCGACGCGCATCATCGTCAGTCCACAAGCGGTCGAAGTGGCTTTCTAAACGCTGGCCAACAGCCTGAAGTACTTGACGCATGGGTTTGTTAGGTAAGGCGGCAAAGCCCTTAGCACGGTAGATCTGGTGGCTAGCCAGTAATTCCTGTAACACTGTTTGTAAACGTTCTCCGTCTACTTCACCTAAATGAATGACACAGGAGTCAAAATGATCATGGGCATGTTCATGATGGCCACCATGGTCATGGTGATGATCGTGGTGCGTGTGGACCGCTTCAATGCGTTCTTCCGCAGCGGCTTCTAGGCCCAGCACTAACTCCATCGACGCATCGCTGGTGCCATCTTCCTTTTGACCAATGTAAGCCGTCTTAACAGCGGCAGGCACTTTAGCTGCGATCACCTGCTCAACCCGCTGGCGCTCTTGGTCGGAAAGAAGGTCGCTCTTAGACACGATAACTAGGTCGGCGGCACTTAACTGGTCATCAAGTAGTTCGGCTAGATCAGGGTCATGGTTGAGGCTTTCGTCGGCTAAGCGCTGGGCTTGAACCTGCTCAGCATCGTGGGCAAAACGACCGGCCGCAACGGCAGGGCCGTCGATCACGGTAATGACTGCATCAACGGTAAAGTGTTGTTTAATAGTGGGCCAGTTGAAGGCCTGCACCAAAGGTTTTGGTAAAGCTAAACCACTGGTTTCAATAAGAATATGGTCAATGTCGTCACGACGTTTTACTAATTCCAGCATGACGGGCAAGAATTCCTCTTCTACGGTGCAGCAAATGCAGCCGTTAGCGAGCTCGTAAATACCTTGCTGGGTATTGGCTGGAACTTCGTCTTCGTCATCACAATCTAACGGACAATTACGTAATAAATCAGCATCGATGTCCAGTTCGCCAAATTCGTTAACGATGACAGCAATACGTTTTGGGTCTTTACCACCAGAAATTTGACGCAACACATTAGACAATAAAGTGGTCTTGCCACTACCTAGAAAACCGGTGACAACAGTAGCGGGGATTTTTTTCAGTTGCATGGGATAACCTTGTGCTTAATTGAACGCTTAGGGGGTGTTGTAATTTGCCCGCTATTTTGGCACAGAAAGCCACGAAAATCAGCCTTGCTTAGGCATAAACTATCCCTCATGCGACGCTTTTCAAGGGCGAGAGTCGCTGGTTCGGTTCTCAAGATTCAAGCAGCACTTGAGCCTAGCCAGACACACCACCACCAGCTTTGGGTTTGCCAAAACCAAACCGCACCCAATGCATCACCAACATAGACATCAGTGAGCAAACAGCTATGCCCAGCGCCACTGGGAAAATATCTGTATCTACCGACATGCCGATCAAACCACCAATAGGAATAGAAATGTACATTGACCCAGCACCCACCACAGAAGCGCCCATGCCTGCTACCTGACCCAAAGGTTCCATGGCCAGGGCGTTGAGATTGCCAAACTGAAAACCAATACCAGAAAAAATCAAAAACAAAAAAGCCATAGTGTGCATTAGTGGTGGCACCCCATCGTATAATTGGGCATACATGTACAGCCCCAAGGAGCCAGTGAAAACCAGTAGGTTGGTCAGCTGCACCAGTCTAAACATACCCCAACGCATAACCAGTTTAGCGTTGAGGTAGGACGAAATTAAGTTCGGAAATACCAAGGCACCAAAATACAGAGGGAAGGCATCGCCGACGTCATAAATGTTCTGGAATAGCCACTGACTGGAGCTTAAATAGCCTAAAAAACCACCAAATACCAAACCACTGACCAAAGTATATCCAGCCGCAACACGGTTGCTCAGTACCAGCACAAACGCCTCTCTCAGCACTTTAGGGTGAATGGAGCGGCGTTTTTCGTGGGTCAGTGTTTCGTCAAGCCGCAGCCAAGTCCAAATGCACAACAACACGGCTAAGATGATGTACATGGCAAAAATGTATTGCCATGGCCCAAACCAAAGCAAGACTTGCCCAAGCATAGGAGCACAGATAGGCACCATCATAAAGACGGCACCAGACAAAGACATGATGCGCGCCATGGCGCGGCCGCTAAAACAATCTCTGGCTATGGCTGAGACCATAATGCGTGGCCCAGATGCACCTATACCTTGTAAAAAGCGTCCTATAAGCATCATCTCTAAAGACTGTGCAGACATCGCCAATATACAGCCCAGAATAAAGAAGGCAAAACCCACGTAAATTCCAGGTAATCGACCTACACGGTCAGAAACAGGGCCATAGATGAGTTGACCTATGGCAAAGCCAGCAAACAGGCTGGTGATGACTAATTGAACTTCACTTCCACCTACCTTGAACTCCTGCGCCATAAAACCCAAAGCTGGCAACACCGCGTCGATCGACAAAGCGACTACCGACATTAATGAGGCCATGAGGATAATGAATTCAACCATGCCAATACGTATGTTTGTGGTTGTGGTTGTGTTGGAGGGCGGGTTAGACATAACGATAGGTACAAAACAAAAGGTACCCTTATAATAACGAAAAAGCCCCTTCAGAGGGCTTTTAATTCATCAAGAGGCTGTTTTACTTGGGTTTAAAAGCACTTGCATTAGGCTATCTTTTTATTATGATCTTTCTTACGATAAATATGGGCCTTATTTTCATCATAAAGGTAGGAATCATCAAAGTTATCAGCATCTAATACATGGCCTACTAAGATCAACGCTGTGCGAGTAAATTTCTTAGCGCGCACTTTAGCCACGATATCACCTAGAGTGCCTGTCACCTTGTCTTGGTCTGGCCAGCTGGTGCGATAACACACAGCCACTGGGCAGTCTTCGCCATAGTGGGGGACTAAGTCTTCCACAATTTTGTGAATACGCGTGATACCCAAGTGGATAGCTAAGGTCGCACCCGTAGCAGCTAATGCTGGTAAACGCTCTCGTTCTGGAAAGGGGGTTTTGCCTTCGTAGCGGGTTAGAATGACTGTTTGTGAAATGCCAGACAAGGTCAGTTCTTTGCCCAGCCATGCGGCTGATGCAGAATAGGCTGTGACTCCTGGGATAATTTCGTAATCAATGTCTAATGCCTCTAAACGGCGCATCTGCTCACCAGTAGCACCATATAACGAGGGGTCACCAGAGTGTACGCGGGCCACATGCTGACCTTTGGCGTGAGCATCGGCCATTAGTTCTACCTGAGCATCTAATGCTAGGGCTGCAGTATCTATGACTAGGGCGCCGCGTGAACGTGCGGTTGCCATATTTTCATCGGGTATCAATGACCCTGCAAACAGCACTACGGGTGCTGCATCTAATAAGCGTTGACCTTTAATGGTCATCAGCTCTGGGTCACCTGGGCCTGAGCCAATAAAATATACCGTCATGATTATGTCCTGTGTTATGCCAAAAATAGGTAATTAAAGCTTCTTTTTATATCCGCGAGGGGTATAAACCCACTCTTTGGTACCATTGACTATGTGCCTAGATTCGCTGTTGCCCACGGAGACAAGGGTAAACATGTCCACGTCTTTGGCATCTAATTCATCCAAACGAATGATGTTCACCTGCTCTTCTGGCCGTGTAAGCTGGCGACCTATTAATACGGGTGTAGAGGCTGGGCGGTGCTGTAATAAAATGTCGCGGGCTTTGTTAAGCTGCCAATCACGTTTTTTAGACACAGGGTTATAAAAAGACACTACAAAATCGCCTTCACCTGCTTTTTCAATACGTTTAACAATGGTTTCCCAAGGCGTGAGTAAATCTGACAAAGAAATAGTGCAAAAGTCATGCCCTAACATAGCGCCCACGCGGCTAGCGCCAGCTTGCATGGCAGAAATGCCTGGAATAACTTCCAATTCTACATCTAACCATTCAGGGTGATTTTCTTTACCTTCTAACTGCATGTCGAGTAATTCAAACACTAAGGTGGCCATAGCGTAAATACCAATGTCACCACTAGAAATAAGGGAGGTCGTTTTACCACTGGCAGCCAAGCTTAAGGCCAAGCGGGCGCGGCCAATTTCTTCGCCTAGGGGCAGGTCATGGTGTTGCTTGTCGTTACACACATCTCCCAAAATTTGTAGGTAAAGGCCGTATGCCACTAGGTCTGAACTGGCAGCAATAGCAGCGTGGGCCCGTGGTGCGACTAGCTGTGGATCACCGGGGCCGGTACTGACGATAAATAATTTGCTCATGTTAATCTCGTACTTATTGAATAATTTTTAAGGTTAATCGGGTGCGCCAATGGCGCCAACGCCAGGCGGAAATGCTCTGGCTATGGCGCAGGTGGCTTTAGGGGTTTTTAATTTGGGCTGTATGAGTTCGGCTGCATTACCGGTGGCTTGTTGGGCCGCCCAGAGCGCAGCAGACTCAGCTACTCCATAGACTCCCACTGTTTCATACACGTATTGTGAGGGGCTAATGAGTTGATCATTGACGGTGGCCAGAGTCTGGGCCGAATACGTTTGAAAACTCTTACCAAGGCTTTGAGCCAATTCAATGAGACCGTGTTCATCGGCTTTAACATCAATGCTATTAATGCTCACAATATCGTCAATGGTGAGGTCTTGTTGAGACAAACATTGGTGCAGAAATTCTAATAAATGGGCGTGGCTGCAGCCACGTTCGCAGCCCATACCTACGGTATATACAGGCATTAGGTAGGGCTGAGCTGTGGTGACCGCTAGTTGAGCATTGAGCAAATCGCTCACTTGGCGCCCCCATTCGTTGGCGCCACCTTCATGGCCAGACAATAAAGGAATGACAAACTGGCCCTGTTCATCAAGCACTAATACGGCTGGGTCTCGGTATTTATCCACCAATACAGGCGCCAAGGTCCGCACGGCAATGCCGGTGGCACAGATTAAAATAAGTCGATCTGCTTGGCCAAATGCAGCTTGAACTGTGTTTGCAAAGGGCTGTGGTTTGAGCTCAAACGACACAGCACTGAGTGGATCCTGGGCTAAAAGGAGGGTCTTTAAACGTTCACCTAGGAGGGCACCAGCGTCGGTTAAGGCAAAAATTCTAATCACCAATTACGCTCCTGCCTGAGCACAACAAACAATGAAAAGTAGGGGCCAGATTGACGGGCTAACTGGGCTACATCCATTAAAATTTCCTGTTTTTCGCGGCCAATGTAAGCCAGATAATTGGCATCAGCCATGCGTCCAGTCTTATCGAGTATGGCTAAAATGCGTGGCCGAGCGCGGCCAGCCTTCATGATCACTACGCTGTCGTGAGTGTTAAGGGCCTGCTCTAATTGGGCATCAGTGTGGCGGCCTGTCATCACCACAAACGATTCTTGTAGCAGTGTGAGAGGTAGTTGCAGTGCTGCTGCTGCGCCGTTAACAGAAGAAATGCCAGGCACTACCAGACACTCATGGGCATCACTTAAGCGTTCGAGTAGGTAACTAAAGGAACCAAAAAATAGTGGGTCGCCTTCACACAAAAACACCACGGATTTACCCTGTTTTATTTGTTCGGTGATTTGTGTGGCAGCTAAATCGTAGGCAGCATTAGCCGCTGTTCTATCAGTGCTCATAGGCATAGGGATGGCAATTTCTATGAGCGGATGGCTGCGACTGGCAATGCTCAGTTGGGCAATATCACGAGCTTGTGAAGTGCCTACAGCAAGAGAAGTGCCTACAGCAGAAGAGGTGCCTACAGCAACAGAGGTGCCTACAGCAGAAGCGGCGCCTACAGTAACAGAGGCACCCACAGTAGGCGAGCCACCCTTAGCATCGGGGGTAGCTGTGGCATTAGCTAAATAACAAATGACATCAGCAGAGCGAATAAGGTGATGCGCTTTTAAGGTGATTAATAAAGGATCACCTGGGCCCACACCCACACCATAAAATACCCCAGCCTGGG